>CP094685.1:3369240-3692320 GCA_022828425.1 Candidatus Thiothrix sulfatifontis | reverse complement strand
AGCAGTGTGCAGATTAACAAAAGAAGCCAGAAAACTTGTGTGGGGGCTTGTGATTGTGTCGAGAGGCATAAGAAGCAAGCAACCATTGAGTTCACGTTAATATATTTTATACGTAATTTCGATGGATTTGCTCTTCAATTTCAAACGATAAAGATTGAACTGAAGAGTTTGATCCTGGCTCAGATTGAACGCTGGCGGTATGCTTAAGACATGCAAGTCGAACGGAATCTTCGGATTTAGTGGCGGACGGGTGAGTAACACGTGGGAATCTACTGAGTAGTGGGGGACAGCCCGGCGAAAGCCGGATTAATACCGCATACGCCCTACGGGGGAAAGGCGCAAGCCGCTATTTAATGAGCCCGCGTAAGATTAGCTAGTTGGTAAGGTAAAGGCTTACCAAGGCGACGATCTTTAGCTGGTCTGAGAGGATGGCCAGCCACATCGGGACTGAGACACGGCCCGGACTCCTACGGGAGGCAGCAGTCGGGAATATTGGACAATGGGCGCAAGCCTGATCCAGCAATACCGCGTGTGTGAAGAAGGCCTGCGGGTTGTAAAGCACTTTCAGTTGGGAAGATAATGACGTTACCAACAGAAGAAGCACCGGCTAACTCCGTGCCAGCAGCCGCTGGTAATACGGAGGGTGCAAGCGTTAATCGGAATTACTGGGCGTAAAGCGTGCGTAGGCGGTTTATTAAGTCAGATGTGAAATCCCCGGGCTTAACCTGGGAACTGCATCTGATACTGGTAGACTGAGAGTGTGGGAGAGGAGAGTGGAATTTCCGGTGTAGCGGTGAAATGCATAGAGATCGGAAGGAACATCAGTGGCGAAGGCGACTCTCTGGACAGACACTGACGCTGAGGCACGAAAGCGTGGGTAGCAAACAGGATTAGATACCCTGGTAGTCCACGCCGTAAACGATGTCAACTAGCCGTCAGGCTCGCTTTAAGAGTTTGGTGGTGGAGCTAACGTATTAAGTTGACCGCCTGGGGAGTACGCTCGCAAGAGTAAAACTCAAAGGAATTGACGGCCGCACAAGCGGTGGAGCATGTGGTTTAATTCGATGCAACGCGAAGAACCTTACCTGGTCTTGACATGTAGTGAACTTAGCAGAAATGTTTTGGTGCCTTCGGGAACACTAACACAGGTGCTGCACGGCTGTCGTCAGCTCGTGTCGTGAGATGTTGGGTTAAGTCCCGCAACGAGCGCAACCCCTATCCCTAGTTGCCAGCACGTAAAGGTGGGAACTCTAAGGAGACTGCCGGTGACAAACCGGAGGAAGGTGGGGATGACGTCAAGTCATCATGGCCCTTATGACCAGGGCTACACACGTGCTACAATGGGTGGTACAGAGGGAAGCGATACCGCGAGGTGGAGCAAATCCCAGAAAGCCATCCGTAGTCCGGATCGGAGTCTGCAACTCGACTCCGTGAAGTCGGAATCGCTAGTAATCGCGAATCAGCATGTCGCGGTGAATACGTTCCCGGGCCTTGTACACACCGCCCGTCACACCATGGGAGTTTGTTGCACCAGAAGCAGGTAGTCTAACCGAAAGGAGGGCGCTTGCCACGGTGTGGCCGATGACTGGGGTGAAGTCGTAACAAGGTAGCCGTAGGGGAACCTGCGGCTGGATCACCTCCTTTACGAGAAACGTCGCTCACATGATCACAAGTTCCCACACAAGTAGTCTGGCAGACCGCATTTATTGCAAGTGCTCTAGTACCGAACACGGGTCTATAGCTCAGTTGGTTAGAGCGCACCCCTGATAAGGGTGAGGCCGGTGGTTCGAGTCCACCTAGACCCACCACTCTTGCATCGCAAAAGGTTCATGGGGCCATAGCTCAGCTGGGAGAGCGCCTGCCTTGCACGCAGGAGGTCGTCGGTTCGATCCCGTCTGGCTCCACCACTTTCTGGTCAAGGTAACTGTAGCGATACAGCTTACTAACACACCAAAAAGGCATTGCAATAAATGTACACACCACGGTAACTTCAGAAGTCACCGCAGAGCAGCCCGAAGGGCTGCTCTGCACTGGCTTTTGTCAGTTCAACCTAAGTAGATAGGTCGTTCTTTAACAAAATGGAAAAATATCAAGGCGAAATGTATAACTGAGAAGATTATATATCTCAAGATTGATCGTTACGAGATTATAGACACTCTGTAACCCAAGTTTACCGCACAAAAGGTAGTAGACTGTTTCGGGTTATAGGATCAAGTGACTAAGCGTACACGGTGGATGCCTTGGCAGTCAGAGGCGATGAAGGACGTTATAGCATGCGATAAGCTACGGTTAGCCTGCAAATTGGCATTGACCCGTAGATTTCCGAATGGGGAAACCCACCACTTTTGTGGTATTCCGAAAGGAAGGCGAACGCAGGGAACTGAAACATCTAAGTACCTGTAGGAAAAGAAATCAACCGAGATTCCCCCAGTAGCGGCGAGCGAACGGGGAGCAGCCGAATCTTTTAGTGTTAGTGGAATGGTATGGAAAGGCCAGCGATACCGGGTGATAGCCCCGTACACGAAAATGCTTTAAGGACACATTAAGTAGGGCGGGACACGTGAAATCCTGTCTGAAGATGGGGGGACCATCCTCCAAGGCTAAATACTCCTGACTGACCGATAGTGAACCAGTACCGTGAGGGAAAGGCGAAAAGAACCCTGGTGAAGGGAGTGAAATAGAACCTGAAACCGTGTACGTACAAGCAGTGGGAGCCCTACGGGGTGACTGCGTACCTTTTGTATAATGGGTCAGCGACTTACTTTCAGTGGCAAGCTTAACCGATAGGGGAGGCGTAGCGAAAGCGAGTCTGAACAGGGCGTTCAGTCGCTGGGAGTAGACCCGAAACCGAGCGATCTATCCATGGCCAGGTTGAAGGTGCCGTAACAGGTACTGGAGGACCGAACCCACTCCCGTTGAAAAGGTAGGGGATGAGCTGTGGATAGGAGTGAAAGGCTAATCAAGCTCGGAGATAGCTGGTTCTCCTCGAAAGCTATTTAGGTAGCGCCTCGTGTATCACTCCTAGGGGTAGAGCACTGTTATGGCTAGGGGGCCCTGACCGGCTTACCAACCCATTGCAAACTCCGAATACTAGGAAGTGCGAGCACGGGAGACAGACAGCGGGTGCTAACGTCCGTTGTCAAAAGGGAAACAACCCAGACCGCCAGCTAAGGTCCCCAAGTTGTGGCTCAGTGGGAAACGATGTGGGAAGGCACAGACAGCCAGGAGGTTGGCTTAGAAGCAGCCATCCTTTAAAGAAAGCGTAATAGCTCACTGGTCGAGTCGGCCTGCGCGGAAGATTCAACGGGGCTTAAGCCACACACCGAAGCTGCGGACTTGCGTAAGCAAGTGGTAGAGGAGCGTTCTGTACGCCTGTGAAGGTGAACTGGAAAGTTTGCTGGAGGTATCAGAAGTGCGAATGCTGACATAAGTAACGACAAGACGGGTGAAAAACCCGTCCGCCGAAAGCCCAAGGTTTCCTGCGCAACGTTAATCGGCGCAGGGTTAGTCGGCCCCTAAGGCGAGGCAGAAATGCGTAGTCGATGGGAAACAGGTCAATATTCCTGTACTAATTTATACTGCGATGGGAGGACGGAGAAGGCTAGGACAGCAACCTATTGGATGGTTGTTTAAGCGTTTAGGTGGGATTCTTAGGCAAATCCGGGAATCTATTCAACACTGAGGCGTGATGACGAGGTACTACGGTACTGAAGTGTTTGATGCCATGCTTCCAAGAAAAGTCCCTAAGCTTCAGGTATAAATTAACCGTACCCCAAACCGACACAGGTGGGCTGGATGAGAATTCCAAGGCGCTTGAGAGAACTCGGATGAAGGAACTAGGCAAAATGGTACCGTAACTTCGGGAGAAGGTACGCCCACGCAAGTGGGCCGCAGAGACCAGGCCGCTGCGACTGTTTATCAAAAACACAGCACTCTGCAAACTCGAAAGAGGACGTATAGGGTGTGACGCCTGCCCGGTGCCGGAAGGTTAATTGATGGGGTTAGCGCAAGCGAAGCTCTTGATCGAAGCCCCGGTAAACGGCGGCCGTAACTATAACGGTCCTAAGGTAGCGAAATTCCTTGTCGGGTAAGTTCCGACCTGCACGAATGGCGTAACGATGGCGGCACTGTCTCCATCCGAGACTCAGTGAAATTGAAATCGCTGTGAAGATGCAGTGTACCCGCGGCTAGACGGAAAGACCCCGTGAACCTTTACTATAGCTTTGTATTGAACTTTGAACCTACTTGTGTAGGATAGGTGGGAGACTATGAAACCGGAACGCCAGTTCTGGTGGAGTCGTCCTTGAAATACCACCCTGGTATGTTCGGAGTTCTAACCCAGGCATCACAATGCCGGGGACAATACATGGTGGGTAGTTTGACTGGGGCGGTCTCCTCCTAAAGAGTAACGGAGGAGCGCGAAGGTGTGCTAATCACGGTCGGAAATCGTGAGGTTTGTGTAAAGGCATAAGCACGCTTGACTGCGAGACAGACAAGTCGAGCAGGTACGAAAGTAGGTCTTAGTGATCCGGTGGCTCTGAATGGAAGGGCCATCGCTCAACGGATAAAAGGTACTCCGGGATAACAGGCTGATTCCTCCCAAGAGTCCATATCGACGGGGGAGTTTGGCACCTCGATGTCGGCTCATCACATCCTGGGGCTGAAGCAGGTCCCAAGGGTATGGCTGTTCGCCATTTAAAGTGGTACGCGAGCTGGGTTCAGAACGTCGTGAGACAGTTCGGTCCCTATCTGCCGTGGGCGTTGGAGATTTGAGGGAAGCTGACCTTAGTACGAGAGGACCGGGTTGGACGAACCTCTGGTGTTCCTGTTGTCACGCCAGTGGCATTGCAGGGTAGCTATGTTCGGACGGGATAACCGCTGAAAGCATCTAAGCGGGAAGCCCCTCCCAAGATGAGATCTCCCTGACCCCTTGAGGGTCCTAAAGGGCCGTTGGAGACTACGACGTTGATAGGCTGGGTGTGGAAGTGCAGTAATGTATGTAGCTAACCAGTACTAATTGCCCGTGAGGCTTGATCCTATAACCCAAAACGGTCTACTAGAGATGTATACATCGAAGACAGGCAACTGTCAGACCTCAGTATTACGTATCACTTGATATTTTTCCAGATTAGGTCGAGAAGACTACGGCAGAAGAGAGCATATCCGTTCTCACTGACCAACAAACCTTCCCAACCTTGCCAGTTTGCTTGGTGTCCATAGAGCTGTGGAACCACCTGATCCCATCCCGAACTCAGAAGTGAAACGCAGCATCGCCGATGGTAGTGTGGGGTCTCCCCATGTGAGAGTAGGTCAACGCCAAGCATCATTCCTAAAAGCCCTGTATTAGTTCGCTGATCACAGGGCTTTTATTTCCTCGCAGTATTAGGTTTACTTTAGTGTTTCGAGCAAATAAAAACTGAAGATTAAATGTCTTGACAACTTGTCCTGATTCATTTAGAGGTTTCCGTTGCGGGGCTTTTTTTATGCCCAGACTTTAACTATGCTCCGACTTTAACGCAAACGACGTAGCATCCACACCCCACCCACTAGAAACACTAATAAGGGTAAAGTGGCTGAAAGCAAAGGGGGAATACCGTAAACAATACCGACGCTTCCAAACATACGGTTGAACAAGAAGAATACGATCCCAATCAGAATACCGATAAATATTCGTTGCCCTGCTCCCGCATTGCGCTGAAAGCTAAAGACGAAAGGCGCAGCAATGATCAGCATAACCAGCGTTGACAAGGGTGTGGTGAAATGCTGCCAGAATGCTTGCTCGAAGCGTTTGCTACTTAACTCGTTTTCACGCTGATGCTTAATGAAATCTGCCAACTCACTGGCAGCCAACTGATTGGGTTTTACGGCTGCAATGCTCAGTACTTGTTCTGGGATGAGTTTGTCTTCATGGACTTGAGCCAACGTTTCTTGGCGAACGCCATCGATTTGAATCACTTTACGGGTCAGTTCGTATAAAATCCAACCTGTGGCATCACGTTCAGCGCGAGCAGCGTGCGTGATGGTGTCAATACGCCCGGCTTCTGGGTTGACTGTGTAGATAGACAGCCCTTCCATTTTCTTTTCTGACCACAATTTAGCGATATTGATAATGCGGTCGCCGTCTTTGATCCAGATTCCTTGATTCCCGATCGCCAACTGTTTTTGCTGCATTCGTAACTTAAAACTGCTGGCTGCCAGTTCAGTGCGGGGCGCGACCCATTCGCCTAATACAAACACCATGACCACCAGTACCAGCCCCAGTTTTAGTGTCATCCCCACAATTTGGTGTATGGAAATACCGGCTGCCCGCATTGCCGTCAGCTCACTGTTCGCGGCAAGATTGCCCAACCCCAGTAGGCTGCCAATCAACGTAGCTGTCGGGAAGTAATCGTAGAGAAGTTTGGGTGTTCCCATCAAGATGTAATAGAGTGCTTGCACATTGCCGTATTGCGTATCAGGGCTGATATCCCCGAGTTCGCCGAGAAACGCAAAAAACCTATCGAGCAGGGTCAGTGATAACCAGGTCAGTAAAATGCTGGAGAGGACGCTTTTCCACAGGTAGCGTTCTAAAAGATTCATGCAGGTTTTCCGTAATATTTGTGCAACAGCCAGAAGGCTAATCCCAGCACTAACAAGTGTATCCACCACAGACCGGGCAGTAGGGGGAAATCCCCGCGTTCCATCATGCCGCGCACCGTCGCTAATAAACTGGCATAGAGCGCGTAGATAAGAATAGCCACGGCAATTTTGCCGTAACGTCCTTGCCGAGGTGCGGTATAACTCAATGGAAAGGCTAATAAAGCCAATAACGGTGCTGAAATGATCACCGCCGCCCGCCATTGCAGTTCTGCTTGCGAGGCATTATCCGTTTGCTGCCACAATTGCAGGATAGGAACGGCTGCCAAGCTGTTACTGGCGTTGTAATTGCGTAGGGGTATGCGGATGCTGTGTTCGCCGAAACGGATAATCGTCATGCCGCCTTGTTCTGGATCCGATTCGTAACGGTAGCCGTCGCTGATTTGTAATACCCGCTCACCACTGCCGGAATCAATGAATAACACCGCCGATTTAGCCCAAATTAGCACCTCTTTAGCACCGTCTTGAGCGCGGATGAAAAAGCGTTCCATGACCGTGCGGCTGGGATCAATGCTTTCGGCGAGTGCGGTATAATTGCGTTCAGCCGTGCCGGAGCTGACAAATTCACCGGGTGGAATGCCTGCTGCTTCTGGACGCTCGTTAATTTCACGCCGTAACTCCGCATTATTGCTTTCCAACCAAGGCGACACCACGATCACCAATACGGCTAACACCAGCGTTAAGGGTAATACGAAACTGAAAATCGCTTGATAAAAATGCCGGGGTGCAAACCCCGCCGCCCGCAATGCTGCCATTTCTGAATCGCGGTACAAGCGGCTAAATGCCAGCATCATCCCGATCAGCAGCGCGACTGGAATCAAGCGAATCAGTTGTTTCAACGCGCCGAGCCACAACAAATTACCCACTAAATCCGCAGGCAGGTTGCCACTGCTGGCATCGGCTAACAGCCGCACAAACGTGTTACCCACAATGATCAGCGTCAACACCAACAACGTGGCAGCAAAGCTGAGTGCAATTTCTTTGAACAGGTAACGGTTAATAATCATCTTGGTTTAGGCCGTGTTGTGGAAAGTTCGCCGCAGAGTTACGAGGCTCATCATTGTCATCAGACCGGCAATACCCATTTGTAACCAGAAGGCTTGTGGATAGCCAGTATTCAATAGAAAGAGCAGCACGGCAAATGACAAAAATAACAGTGCCAGTGCGCGTTGCCCAGTCAATGAATGGCTCCAGTGCCAGTGCAAAGCCAGTCTCCACCCTGCCCAAGCCGCAAACCAACCGAATGCCGCCCCTGCGAATACATCCATTGGCCAGTGTGCGCCCACGGCAATGCGGCTGAATCCCACTAGCAGGGCGAGGCAAAACAGTACCGCAGTCAAGCGTTCCCGTTGCATTATCAGTGCATAAACTCCCGCCAATGCGAAAGCGGTAGTGGTATGCCCCGAAGGGAAACTAAAATTCTGTAAATCAACGCCGATCACCTGCACCTGTGCGCCCAATACGCTCAACGGGCGCTCAATTTCCAACAATGTTTTCAAGCTGCGGGTCAACAAGGTAGCGATTAGCCCTGCCAATAATCCAGCAGGCAGCAACAGCGGGTAACGCCACGCCAACCCATTTAACAGCACGAGCGCTACCAGTGCATCCCCTAAAATGGTCAGGTTCGCCCACAGCCCATCAGGTAATAATGCGGTTAAATGCTGCATCAACAGAAACAGTTCGGTGTTCAAACCGCTTGCACCGACGACAGCCATCAGTAGCAATAGCAACAAAATCGGTACACCACTGGTTTCTGCTGCATCTCTCATGGTGCTTTAACCTTTTTCGCCAGCACCAAACCGCCTTGTTTGAACACAACCCAGTACTGTTCAGGTGGCTGTAAATAGTCCGCTTTGGAAAACACGTATTCGCCAATTTCAGGGACGCGACGTGGTGTAATGGCTTGACGGTAAGTCGTGAAGCTCGGCATATTCACGCCATCCATCACGATAACCGAATCAACAAGCTGATGACGCGCAAAGCGTGCTGCTTCTTTCACCGCCCCCTGCTGCGTGAATGCCACAACGGGAAGCAGCACACTCGTTAAAAACACCGTTTGCAAGGCGGCTACACCGATCAAACGCAGGTGGTTTTGTACCTTAGGCCACAGCAGTAAGGCTAACAATGCCAGCAAATAAATAATCACCGCAGCACGGTAATAAAACCCCGTCACTTTTTTCGATTGCTCTAATAAACCTTGGAAGTACAAGCTGGGATTTTGTTCTGCCAATCTTGCCAGCAATTCCGGCAAGAATACCAATAGCAGTGCCACTAATACCGCCGGGACAACCGTCAGCCAGCGCTGGGGATTCTCCCCGCAATACTTTGCCAGCAATAACAGCAATGGCGTAATCCCATACAATAAATAGTGCGGTAATTGCGTGTTGGAAAACGAAAAGAACACAAACACAAACGCAAACCAGAACCACAAAAACCGATCAATGCGCTCGTGCCCGGTTTGCTTTACCAACTGCACCAACAAGCCGCCGAACGGCATAATGATGAATGGCAACGCCACGGCATAATACCAAACATGCCCGCCGTGACCCTCCATGGTATCGGCGAAGCGGCTGACATTGTGCTTAAAGAAAAACCCATCGATAAAGGCTTGCCCTTGCGCCATGTATTCCAACACATACCAAGGTGCGGCAACGGCAAGAAACACCACTAAGCCATACGGGTGGAACACAGTTTGTAGCCATGTTTGCCATTGTTTGTTGCTGAGGTATAAGAATGCACTGACGACGAAGGGAATGGCGATTGCCACGGGACCTTTACACAAAAAGCCCAACCCAAGCCACAAAAATACCCGGAACAATACCCTGCGGCTAGGTTGTTCCCAATACCGCCAAATATCAAACAGGGTGAGCGTAATCAGCAAGTTGAGCACAGCATCCGCTGTGGCTGCCCGCCCGATCACAATAATCATCGCGGACGTTGCCACCATCACCGCCGCAAGCATGGCGTTTTGCCGAGGCATTCGTGGTTTCGCGAAATAATAGATTGCGATCACCCAAACACTCGCGGCTAATGCGGACGGCAAGCGCAAGCTCCATTCACTGATCCCGAATGCGGCGACACTCAGTGCCTGCAACCAATAAATTAGGATAGGCTTGTCAAAGCGCGGCTCACCGTTGAGGAAGGTGGTAATGAAATCGCCGCGCTGGAGCATTTCCCAGGTTGCTGCGCTGAATGCCCCTTCATCGAGATCAAACAGCGCCGGGGTGCCGAGCTGCCAGAAAAACGCTAGAATTACCAGCGGTAATAGGAAACCATCCCCACTGTGCAACAACCAGTGCCGCAAACCCGATGCGACTCTCATGGGTTAGGTGTGTGCCAAGCGTGTTCAGGCTCTTCCTCATCGCGGGGAGGGCGAATGACGTAAGCATTACGGCTGGAGGATTCAAAATAAATCCGCGATAACATTTCCGCGATAATGCCGGTGGTCAGAAATTGAATCGAGGTTATCACCAGCATTACCCCCGCCAACAATAAGGGGCGACCCCCAATGTTATTGCCCAAAATGAATTTGTCGATGCCCAACCACATCAAAATCAATGAGCCAACAAAACCAAACGCCAACCCAATGGTGCCGAACAAATGCCCCGGACGCGCCCGATACCGCATAAAGAACCACATGAACAGCAAGTCGATAATCACGCGGAAGGTGCGTGAAATGCCGTATTTGGATTCGCCGCTCAAGCGTTCATTGTGGTTCACCACCGTTTCGCCGATGCGTGACGGCGGGACAGCGGTGGCGACCCACGCTGGAATAAAGCGGTGCATTTCACCATACAAGCGCACCCGTTTCATGACCGAGGCGCGGTAGACTTTGAGGCTGCAACCGTAATCGTGCAAATTGACGCCGGTGACTTTGCGGATCAGGCGATTGGCGATGCGCGAGGGAATCTTGCGCATGATCAGGGTATCTTTGCGATTTTTGCGCCAGCCGACCAGCAGATCGAGGTCGCGTTCCTGCAATTCTTTGATCATGGCAGGAATGTCAGCCGGATCGTTTTGCAAATCGCCATCCAACGTGACCAGCAGGCTGCCACGCGCTTGGTCAATACCGGCTTGCATGGCAGCGGTTTGCCCGAAATTGCGTTGCAGTTCAACCACGTGAATGTGATTGCCGTATTGTGTGGCGGCTTCGTGCAGGCGTTTTAGGGTGTGGTCGGCGCTGCCGTCATCAACCAGTACCAGTTCCCAGCGGCATTCAAAATCTCGCAACGCTTCAGTGACGCGCTTCACCAGAGGGAGCACATTACCTTCTTCGTTATAAAAGGGCACGATGATGCTGACGGTATCAGGAGAATTTGTCATTAAATCACTATCCGGTTCGGTTACAATCAGACCCGGATTATACGTTAAAGCGGGTGAATGATGACAGAACAGCGCAATACATCGACGGCACGCTGGAAATTGACAGTTTCGTGGCTAGTGCTGGTCTTATTTATCGCCGGTGTTGAATACTGGTTAGGCTGGAAAACGGTGTTGGAGCCGTGGATGAGCTTCAGTTGGACGCAAGGCGTCATTGCTTTGGCATTGCTGGTGGTGAGCTATGCGCTGCGGGCGTGGCGCATGTACGATTATTTTCCGCAACAATTGGGCGGGCAGTGGTTGCAAACTTGGCGGCTAATGTTGATTCATAATGCTTTGAACAATGTGCTGCCTGCGCGTACTGGGGAACTCAGTTTTCCGGTCATGATGAAACGCTATTTCGGGGTGGGCTACGCGCACTCAGTGTCGGCATTGGCGTGGTTCCGCTTTTTGGATTTGCACGCGATTTTGGCGTTTGCGATTTTCCCTTTGCTAGTGGTCACGCCATTGAAGCGCGTGGCGGTGCCGTTGATGGTGTTGTGGCTGTTATTGCCGATTGTGGTTTACTTATTGCGTAACCGCATTGAGGTGGCGTTTGCGGGCAAAGACGGCATGTTTAGTCAGTTGGCGCAACAGGCGATGTACGGTTTGCCTGACAGTTGGGGTGAATTCTGGCGTAGCTGGGTGATGACTTGGGCCAACTGGGGGGTGAAATTGATCACCTTGGCGTGGTTGTTGGGGCAGTTCCTGCCTACGTTAAGTTGGAATATGCTGCTGACCGGCGTGGTGGGCGGCGAGTTGACCAGTGTGTTGCCGATTCATGCGCCGGGCGGCTTTGGCACGTATGAAGCGGGGGTGATCGCGGCCTTGTCGCCGGTCATGAGTATGCAAGCGGCTACGGTTGGCGCGGTTAATGTGCATTTGTTTGTGCTGGGGTCTTCGTTGGTGGGGGCTTTGGTGGGCTGGTTGATTCCATTGAAAGTGAAAAACGCATGATTGCACGGCATCCGGGGCTTGCCTTGTTATTACTGTTGGTGGGTGTGACCGCTTATCGGGCGTGGGTGATGGCCAGCAATGGTTTGAATTTGTATGTAGATGAAGCGCAATACTGGTATTGGGCGCAGGATTTGGCGTGGGGTTATTATTCCAAACCGCCGATGATTGCGGCAATTATTGCGGCAACCACGGGCGTGTGTGGGGATAGTGAATGGTGTGTGCGAGCAGGCAGTTTGCTGCTTTACCCGTTAAGCACGTGGTTGTTGTTTTTGGTGGTGCGCAAGCTGTTTAGCCCACCGATAGCATTGTTGGCGGCGGTGTTGTTCATAACCTTGCCTGCGGTGAGTTTGTCATCGACGCTGATTTCGACCGATGTGGCGCTGTTTTTTTTCTGGACACTGGCGCTGTACGCGTTTGTGTTTGCCTTGGATAGCGATGCGTGGGATGACTGGATTTTACTCGGCAGCGCGTTAGGTTTGGGGATGTTGAGCAAATACACCATGGGCATTTTTTTGGTGTCGGCATTGGTGTATGTGGTGGCGGCGCGGCGCTTTGATTTATTGCGCAACCCGCGTGCATGGTTAGCGGTGGTGGTCATGACGCTGATTTTTGCGCCAAACTTGTGGTGGAATTGGCAAAACGGGTTTCCCACCTTTCAGCATACGGCGGATATTGCGGCGGGTAGCACTCAAGGCTTATTGCACTGGGATGAATTCGGAGAGTTTTTCGGCGGACAGTTTGGTGTGTTCGGGCTGCTATTGTTCCCGCTGTTGTTGTGGGTGATTTGGAAGGGGCAGGTAGCGCATAAAACGCTGCTGTTAAGTTTTACTTTGCCATTTTTGCTAATTATTACCGCGCAAGCGTTGTTGGGGCGAGCCAATGCGAATTGGGCAGCACCGACGTATGTGGCGGCAACGGCGTTGGTGGCGGCGTGGTTGTATGCGCGGTGGAAACTGGTGACGCTTGCTTTGGTGCTAAACATTGCCTTGGGGTTATTGGTGTATCACCCGGCAGTGTTGAATCAGGTGCTGGGGGGGGATTTGCACAAGCGTTTGAAAGGGTGGGATGTGATCGGTGCGCAATATGTCACCTTGCAACAGCAATACCCAAAGGCGCGGTTATTGGCGGACGGGCGCGATGTGTTGAGTGAGTTGGCGTATTATGCACGCCCCTATGGATTGCATGGGGTGAGTTGGAACCCTCAGCATAAACAGCGCCACCATTATGATCTGGTAACGACGCTGGCGGATAAAGCGGGGCAAGATTTTTTATTAGTGACTGCCAACGATACTTTACCCACGAGCATTGTTGGGTATTTTACGACAACACAAGCGCTCACTGCCTTGCACGTTGAGATTCACCCGACCTATAAGCTGCATTACAATGTGTTTCTGCTGCAAGGTTTTAAGGGGCTGGTGTCACAATGAAAGTATGGGAGCGGTACCCACAACGTTGGTTGTGGCTCAATATCGCGGCGGCGTCTACGCTGGTGTTTTGGTTATCAAACTGGGATTTGACGATTGCCGGACTGTTTTATCGCACGGATCATTGGTTATTGGATGAATTTCCGCTCTGGAAGGCGCTACTGTATGACGGTGTGCCTTACCTAGCGGGCGGGGTATTACTGGTTAGTGTGGCGTTGATTGTGGTGAGCGTGGTGTTAAGGCGTTGGCATAGGCTGCGTTCAGCCGCAGTTTACGTATTGTTGGTGTTTGTGGTGGGGCCGGGGTTGTTGGTAAACAGTGTGTTCAAAGACAATTGGGGCAGGCCACGCCCAGCGCAGGTGTTGCAGTTGGGTGGGCAAGAGGCGTATGCGCCGCCGGGGTATTTGGTGGTGGGGGGCAAGGGACGTTCGTTTCCCAGTGGGCACAGTTCGGTGGGGTTTGCGTTTGTGGCGTTCTGGTTTTTGTGGCGTGAGCGCAAGCCGCAGTGGGCGCGGTTGGCATTGGGGTTCAGCGTGGCGTTGGGTGTGGCGATCGGGGTAACGCGCATGGCAGCGGGAGGGCATTTCCTTTCCGACGTGATGTGGTCGGCGTGGGTGGTGCTGTTTGCTGCGTGGTTGTTGTACTACCCACTCATGCGCATGGCGGAGCGTGAGTAGTTGAATTGAGTTACAACACACTTAACAATCTAAGTAATGCTGTCATTAATTTTTCATTGTATTTGTGAATTTAATAAGCTAGTGTCTTTACCTATCAAGTATTCTTCTTGCGAGGAAGCCATTAGTGAAAAACCCTATTCAAGCGGTTGGAAGCGTTAGTTCGCCTGCCTGTCGCAAATACAAGTATTTCTTATACATTCTAGCTGGTCTTATGTTGTGGTTTTTCAGCTCATCCTCGTGGGCTGCCACCAGTTGTAAAGTCAATTACACTATTTCCAATCAGTGGGGCAACGGTTTTACTGCCAATGTCAACATTACCAACACGGGTGATCCTTGGACAGATTGGTCAGTCAAGTGGGATATGCTCAATGATCAGAAAATTATCGGGCTGTGGGATGGTATCCACACACAAAACGGCGCAACTGTTACGGTTAAAAATGCGAGTTGGAACGGCAAACTAGACAGCGGTGCTAACACCCAATTCGGTTTTAACGGTTCACATAGCGGCATTAATAACATCCCCACCAATGTATCTGTCAATGGCGTACTCTGCACAGGTAACGCCGCCCCTCCCAAACCACCTGTCACAGCCTGCGATGTCAGCTACAAAGTGACAAACCAATGGGGTAATGGTTTTTCAGCGGAAGTGATTATTGCCAATAAAGCCGATCCTTGGACAAATTGGGCGGTGACTTGGGATTTGGTAAATGGGCAGAAAATTGTCGGTCTCTCCAATGGACAGCTAACCCAGAACGGTAGTGCTGTCAAAGTCACTCACGGAGGGTGGAATGCGACAATAGCAGCGGATGGGAAATTGCAATTTAATTTCAATGCAACCCATGATGGCACAAATGATCTACCGACCAATGTGTCTGTTAATGGCGTGTTGTGTTCCGGCAACGCTGCCACCCCCCCTCCACCACAAAGTCCTATCACAACGTGTGAAGCAAAATACGTGATCAGCAAGGAATGGGGAGATGGCACCGGCTATACGGCTGATGTGCTGGTAAAAAATACTGGCAGTCCTTTGGATGGCTGGACATTGGCGTGGGATATGCCCAATGAACAGAAAATTGTCGGTCTGTGGAATGGTACACACACTCAGAACGCAAAACGCATTGAGGTTAATCACGCAAGCTGGAATCAAAATATTGCTTCGGGTACTACCATCGAGTTAGGTTTTAATGCGGTGCATGAGGGTTTGAACCAGATTCCCGGTAATATTTCTTTAAATGGGGTCAAATGTACCGGACAAGTAGAGCCGCCGCCCCCGCCGCCGCCGTCATGTGCGGTGAACTATCGCATCCAGAATCAGTGGGATAACGGTTTTGCTGGTACTGTTGACATTGAAAATACAGGTTTGCCCTGGAACGGCTGGGAAACAACTTGGACAATGCCGACAGGACAGAAAATCATTGGTGGCTCGAATGGTGTCTTTACCCAAGAAGGCGATGTTGTCAAGGTCAAGAATGCCGATTTCAATAAGATAGTTATCCAGAATAAGAGCATTTCGTTTGGTTTCAATGCGTCCCATGACGGTACAAATCTGATTCCGATTGATGTGGCGGTGAACGGAGTACGTTGCACAGGTCAAGCCGAGCAGTTACTGCATTTACCAAAAACGCCAGCAAATTTCCAAGGCACGTTGGTGGACAATACGTATGTCGATCTGCACTGGACAGACAACAATACCGAAGAAGACAAAGTGGTGGTGGAACGGCGCGAAAGCGGCGGCAATTGGTCAATGTTGGCAACGCTGGCGGCTGACAGCACGGTTTACCAAGACAAGTCATTGGTGATCGGTAAGGTTTATGAGTACCGCATCAAGGCTGGCAATGCAACAGGGTTCTCCGCCTACAGCGCGGTCTCGGCTTTTTCCCGGCAAGACCGCACCAATATCCGTGCCGCGATGCTGGTGAATAACTGTGCTGCCTGTCACGGCTCTGACGGTAAAAGTGTCGGTCTTGGCATCCCCTCGATCAATGGTTTAGACCGCAGCTATTTTATCCGCACAATGCAGGCTTACCGCACCGGAACGCGGGCTTCCAGCGTCATGGGGCGCATCGCTAAAGGTTACACCGATACACAAATCGAACGCATGGCAGATTATTTCGGCAACATCCCGTTCGTAGCGGCGACGCAAGTCACCGACCAGACATTGGTTAATCGGGGTAAAGGCATCCATACCACGCATTGTATGTTCTGCCACAGTGCGGTAGACAACGGCATTGATCAGACCAAAGCCCGTCTGAATGGGCAATGGTCAACTTATCTTCATGCGACCTTGGAAGATTATTTCGCGGGTCGCAGCAGCAATGTGCCGGGTGAAATGGCCAGCCAAATGCAGCACCTGAAAACCTCGTATGGTGATGATGCGCTATTGGCATTGGCGCAGTATTACGCCGCCGATGCGCAGGCTAAAGCCGCTGGTGATAATGACAATGATGGCAATACGGGTGACGACGGTAATACGGGTGACGACGGTAATACGGGTGACACGGGTGATAATGGCAATACGGGTGACACAGGTGACAACGGTAACACGGGTGGTGGTTCATCCAGTTTACCTGTAGCCCCCAGTAACCTCGTTTCCAACACAGTGGACAACGCCAAGATAAGCATCGGCTGGAAAGACCAAAGCAATAACGAATCTGGTTTCCGCATGGAGCGCCGTCCGGCAGGTGGCGTTGACAGCGATTGGCGGGTGCTGGCAGATATTGGTGGTAACACCGAAAGCTTCACCGATGCCACCGCTGCCTTGGGCAACCGCTACGAATACCGGGTATTGGCAGTCAACGCAGCAGGTAGCACACCGAGTGAGGCGATCAGTGCTGAATTATTGACATTGCTGAAATACGGTGAGTTGCAATACCAGCGGCAGAGTTGCGCCAGTTGCCACGGCGTGGACGGTAAGGGCGGGTTTACGAAAGTATCCCTTACCCAGTTTACCCCGACCGATTTAACGCAGTTGAGTCATAACATCCGTGACACCATGCCGCCTGCGAACCCTGCCGTGTGCGTGGGTAACTGTGCGCTGGGCATTGCTCATTATATCACAGAGGTGTTAGCTCCGGCGGCAGTTGGCGAGAATGACAGTGAGCAGGCGTGTGAAGACTCCCCTCCTCCCGGTAAGCGCAGCCTGCGCTTACTGACCCGCCAAGAATACCAAAATACAGTCAATGACCTGCTCGGTTTGTCGCTCAGTTTGGTGCATGAGTTGCCGGAAGAAAACCGCGTGGAAGGCTTCGACAACAATGCCGAAAGCAATCTGGTTACTGGGTTGCGTATGGAAAGCTACTTAAACCAAGCGGAAAAATTGGCAGGGCAAGCGGTGCAGCAAAATTGGGGCAAGATTATGCCTTGCAATACGTATGATGCCACTTGTGCGCAACGCTTCATCAAGGAATTCGGTAAGCGTGCCTTCCGCCGCCCATTGACGACGGAAGAAGTTAGTGGTTTTTACGCCAACTTCACCTACTTCAACGAAGCCAACTTCAGGAATGCCGTGGAAGACATTGTGATGCGCATGTTGTCATCCGCTCACTTCCTGTACCGTTCGGAACTGGGTGAATTGCAGGCGGATGGTACTTACCAACTTACCCCGTATGAAGTGGCAGGCAGCTTGTCTTACCTGTTCTTGGGGTCGATGCCGGATACTGAGTTGTTCCTTGCCGCCGATAATAATCAGTTGGCGACGGCGCAGCAGCGTATTACCCAAGCATCGCGCCTACTCGCTTTGCCGCGTAGCCGCCAGCAAGTGGGTAATTTCGTGGGGCAGTGGTTGTTAAGTTCTAGCCCTTACTTACTGCCAGATAAAGACCCCAGTGTCTACCCGCAGTACACGTCGGCGGTACGGGAAGCGATGTCGCAAGAACTGATCACTTTCTTTAACCATGTGGCTTTCGATTCCACCCAGACTTTCAACGAGTTGCTGACGGCGGATTACGTGTTCGCGAACAAGGCATTGGCGGATTTCTACCATCTGAGTGGTCCAACGGGGACTGCTTTGGAAAAAACGCCAGTAACCGATGGCACCCGCACGGGTCTGTTAACCTTGGGAGCAGTATTAGCACGTTATGCCAACAGTGCGGAATCACACCCATTCAAGCGCGGTGCTTTCTTCTTTGAACGGATGTTGTGCCACGATTTGGCACCACCAGAAAATGCCGGGGTTGTCATACCGCCCAAGCAAGACCCGAACGCGACCACCCGTGAGCGTTTTGACTTCCACAGTAAGTCGATGCCATCTTGTTACAGTTGCCATCAGTATATTGATGGCCCGGGCTTCAGCTTTGAAACCTATGATGGCTCAGGTCAATTCCGCATGATGGAAAACAATAAAGTCATTGAAGTCAGCGGTTTTGTCCGTGGCATGGAAACTTATACTCCAGATGAGGAAATCAGCTTTAGCGATCTGATGACTCTGAGTCAATTGACCTCAACCAGTGATACAGCAGCGCAATGTGCGGCACGCCAATACTACCGTTACACCACGGGGCGTATAGAGACGTCCGCCGACGAATGTGCGCTGGATAGTTACCTCAAGACTTATGCCGATAGTGGCTATAACTTGCAAACCATGTTGTTGAGCATTGTCAACGCGCCCAGTTTTACGGTGCGCAGTGCGGAATAAGGGGAAATGTACATGAACACATCAGCACAGCGCCGCTCATTCTTAAAGCTCGTCGGGGCTGCCGGTCTGGGTGCGCTTACCTTGCCATTTGCCCGTACAGTGCTGGCAGAAGGCAGTCGCCCCCGTCGCGCCATCTTTGTGTTTTTCCCGGATGGCATGGTGTACGAAGATTGGCACGCACAGGGAACAGGCACGAACTTTACCCTGCCGGGCATGACCAAACCGCTAGATCGGGTGCGGGAACACTGCATCTTCCTCAACGGTGTGGATATGTACGGGCCTGGCAGCACCCATGAAGGCGGCATCACCAAGTTACTAACAGGTGGTCCCGGTGGTGGGCAATACTTGTTCGGTGGCAATCAGGTCTCGCTGGATTATTATCTGGGGCAACAGTTTAAGAATCAAACCATCCGCCCACACCTCAACTTGGGAATTGTGCCAATTTACCGTGATAAGCCTATTACCTACGACTTAACAGGCATACCTGTGATGCCGGAAATGAACCCGATGGCGGCGTTTTCCTCGCTGTTCGGGGCTGAAAATAACAATAATTATGTGAACCAGCGCCGTCAAAATACAGTGGGGGCACTGGCAACGGAATTGTCAGCCTTGCGTTCCCGTTTAGGAAATCACGAAAAGACCAAGTTGGATATGCACTTGGATTCTTTGCGCGAACTGGAGAAAAAGCTAGGTGCAGCCACCACAGGTGGATGCCCTGCATGGAACTTCAACCCGACCAACTTCAAGGTGACTCGTACCCAAATATGGTTACAACCGGAATACCTTGATGGCAACAACGTGAGTGTGGTGAGCGACCTGCAAATGGATATTGCCGTCCACGCTTTGGCTTGTGATCTTACCCGCGTCGTGACCTTGGTATGGAACAACTCGGTCAATGATTTGGTGATTAAGGAAGCCGGTGTTTACAAGACATGCCACCATGCCTCCCACGAAGGCGGGGCTGATTTCGTCAAGATCAAGGCATGGTACACCAACAAGCTGGCGCAACTGATTGAGCATTTGCGCAACACTCCAGACGGTAACGGTACATTATTGGACAACACCGCGATTTTTGTTGGCAGCGATTTGGCGCATGGAGCATGGCACAACCATGCCAGTATGCCGTTCATTTTGGCGGGCGGTGCAGCGGGCGGTTGGGTTGGTGGGCGCAGTCTGAAATTCAACAATGTGGCGCATAATAAGATTCTGGTTTCCATCGCCCAATTCATGGGCTTGAACATCAACAAGTTCGGGACAGAAGATACCACACCTGGCTCCTTGCCTGGCCTAATGGGATAAGAGGATGACAAGCATGAAACCTTTTGACCGCAGAACTTTCTTGAAAACCTTGATGGCAGGTGCAGCCATCGGTAGCGTGGGTTTCCCGATGGTGGGGAAAGCTGCCAGCCAGCGCATTGTAGTAATTGGCGGGGGAACCGGCGGGGCAACCGTCGCCAAATACCTGCGTCGCCTCGATAACACATTGGATGTGACCCTGATCGAAAAAAATGCGATTTACACGACTTGTTACATGAGCAATGAGGTGCTGAGCGGCGAGCGTACCTTGGAATCGTTGCAATTCAATTACGATGGCTTGAAAGCTCATGGGGTGAAAATCGTTATTGATGAAGTCACCGGAATTGATTACGCCGGGCAATTGGTGTTAACCAAAGGTGGCAGCTACCCGTATGACCGCTGCGTGGTATCGCCGGGGATTGACTTCCGTTACGATCAAATTGCTGGGTACAGTGAAGCAGCGATTGCAACCATTCCTCATGCGTGGAAAGCCGGGCCGCAAACGCTGGTGTTGCGTGACCAGTTACACGCGATGCCCAATGGCGGCACGGTGGTCATTGCTGCCCCGCCCAACCCCTATCGTTGCCCTCCTGCGCCGTATGAACGCGCCAGCCAGATTGCCTATTACCTGAAACAGCACAAGCCCAATTCCAAGGTGATTATCCTTGACCCGAAACCCAGCTTTACCAAACAAGCCCTGTTTGAACAGGCATGGACTGAACTTTACGGTTACGGCACGGACAATGCCTTGCTCGAATGGTGGTCTGGCGATACTAAAGCCGCTGGCGTGGTGGAAGTGGACGTGGCTTCCAGAACAGCGATCACGGAATTTGGTGAGAGGGTGCAAGCCAGTGTATTGAACCTGATTCCACCGCAAAAAGCAGGCAAGCTGGCCTTTGATACGGATCTGGTTGATGGCACGGGCTGGTGTCCGGTTAATAAGCTGACTTTTGAATCGACCCGTCATGCGAATGTGCATGTGATTGGCGATGCGTGTATGGCCGATTCTTTGCCTAAATCCGGTTTCGCAGCGAATTCCGAAGCCAAAGTTTGCGCGTCTGCCATTCACGCGCTGTTGAATGGGGGGGAACTGGAAAGCCCGTCATTCTCCAACGGTTGTTACAGTCTGGTTGGCAAGGATTACGCGATTTCAGTAGTTGGTGTGTATCGGCTGTCGGATGATGGCAAGTTGGTGGAGAACATTCCGGGCAGTGGTGGCGTGTCTTCCGCCACAGCGACTGCCCAAGACCGTTTGTTTGATGCCAGTTATGCGTATAGCTGGTATAACAATTTTACGCAGGATGTATTCCGCTAAGGATTTAACTGTTCCCCGGCTGCACGTCGATGCGGGTGATTTCACCGTCGGCGTCGATGTGGATGAATAACTGAATCGGGTTGCAGCATACTTGGCAATCTTCGTAATAATCCTGACTGCCTGCGGTGATGTCGATCTCAATGCCAAAATCCGAATGGCAGTAAGGGCAGGTGATGTCGGCATAGGTGATAGCCTGCGACATGGTAATTAATCCTCCAAAAACAATTGCATAACCGCATTCAAGAATTGCCAGCCGGTCGCTGTTGGGCGGATGTGGTCGCCGTTAAATTCCAGCAAACCGCGCTGCAATGCCTGCTCCAGCCCCGCCTTGAGGTGATCGGTCGCCAGCCCCGTGCGCTCGGTAAACAGGCTTAGGGGAAACCCTTCCCGCAACCGCAATGCATTCAGCATGAATTCAAAGCTTAAGTCCGCCGGGGTAAGCGTTTGCTCGCCGCTGCGTGATTTGCCCTGCATGGCTTGCTGCATGTAGTCGGCGGGTTGGCGGTGGTTGTGGTAGCGGGTAATCGTGCCGTGCGCGGGGTAGGTTATTTTCCCGTGTGCGCCTGCACCGATTGCTAGGTAATCACCGAATTCCCAGTAGTTTCTGTTGTGCCGACATTCAAAGCCCGGCCTGGCGTAGGCGGAAACTTCGTATTGAGTATACCATGACGATTTGATGAATTGTTGCCCCGCCTCCTGAATTTCCGCGACCGAATCATCGTCCGGCAAGGGCGGCGGTTGTTGGTAAAATAAGGTGTTGGGTTCGAGCGTCAGTTGATACCACGACAAATGCGTGGGTTGCAGGGCAATGGCTTGTTGTAAGTCGTCGAGTGCTTCTGCTACGGTTTGTTGAGGCAAGCCGAACATTAAATCCAGATTGAAATTGTCGAAACCGGCGGTACGCGCAATGTCGGCAGCGCGTAAGGCTTCGTCACGGTTGTGGACGCGCCCTAGGGCTTGCAAATGTTGGGCGTTGAAGCTTTGGATGCCGACCGAAAGGCGATTAATGCCAGCTTCCCGAAATCCACGGAATTTTTCTTGCTCAAATGTGCTGGGGTTGGCTTCCAGCGTGACTTCGATATTGGGGCGAAACGGGAGCAGGGCGCGAATGCCACATAATAATTCGTCGATACTTTCCGCTGAAAATAGGCTGGGTGTGCCGCCGCCGATGAAGATGGATTCGAGCTTGCGTCCCCAGATGTGGGGGAGTTCGTTGGCAAGGTTGGTGAGCAGGGCTTGGACGTAGGCTTTTTCGGGCAAGCCGCTGGGGGCGGCGTGGGAATTGAAGTCGCAGTACGGGCATTTGCGAATGCACCAGGGGATGTGGATGTAGAGGGATAGGGGGATGTGGGTCATAGGTTATCTTGTTTGGGACGTTGCGTAATCTAACTGTAAATATCGCTGACAGTGAGTGTAAAACCGGGCAAGAACGCAATATCCGGCAAACGCTCCTCACCCCGCAACAACACCGAGTCGGTCACAGAGGTGAACACTTGCAAGGTTTTGTTACGCGGGTTGGCGAACCACACTTGCAAGACACTGATAGAAAAATACTCTTCCAACTTTTCAGCCATATCGACCCACGAATCACGCGGTGACAAGACTTCCACAACCAGTTCCGGTGCAACATCCAGATACGATTTGGATTGCACTTGCTGTAAACGTTCGTGCGAAATGAACAGCACATCAGCCGCGCGGATGCTATCAGGGTTATGACGTATGAATATACCGACCTCGCCCGTCATGACTTTGCCCAGTTTGTGCTGGCGCAAAAAGCTTTTGAGGTGAAAGGCAATGTCGCTTTCAGTTTCGCCGTGTTCATGTGTCGCGGTAGACATGGTATCAACTCGCAGTAGTGGTGTGCTTTGATTGTAGCGGATACTGTCCGCTTTGACACGCCAACCCGAACCCCGCAGAATCTACCGCCAAGATTCATCACGAAAAGGTCGCCTTATGTGGAAAACTTTCCTCGCCATCGCCATTGGTGCAGCACTCGGCGCATGGTTACGCTGGTTGCTGGGCTTGAAGCTCAACACGTTGTTGCCGCATCTGGCGGTGGGTACGCTGACTGCGAATCTGTTGGGGGCGTATATCATCGGCTTGGCGATTGCGTTTTTCTCTAGCATGAATCTGTCACCGGAATGGAAGCTGCTGATCATCACCGGCTTTTGCGGCAGTTTAACGACGTTTTCGACGTTTTCGGCGGAGGTGGTGGTACTATTTGAGCATGGACGTTTGGGTTGGGCAGCGGGGGTGATCAGTGCGCATCTTGCTGGTTCATTGTTCATGACCTTGGCGGGTATGCTGACATGGCAGTGGTTCAAGTTCCATTGAAAATCCATTCACTTTTATGCAAAAAATTAGTGTTAGTTATTGAATTAATTTGATTTTAACTATGCTAGTATCCATTCATGAATCATGCAATATTACAGCTTTTACAGAATGCGCCGTTATCCGCGAGTGAATTGCTACGTCGTCTGAATATCAGTCAGTCCACTTTGTCACGGCGAGTGGTAGAAGCGGGTCATGCTGTATTGCGCTATGGTCAAGCGCGGAAGTCATCCTACGCATTGCGTCGCACAGTCGCTGGGCAAGCCGCCTTTCCTCTCTATCACATCAGCGAATCCGGGCAGGTGCAGTCACTCGGCAAAATCATTCCCGTTGAACCTCAAGGCTATGTGGTTAAGTGGCAAGCAGGTGCGGGGCTATTTACTAACAGTGATACCTATTTTGCAGGTCTACCCTGGTGGTTGGAGGATATGCGCCCACAAGGTTTCCTTGGTAGAGCGTTAGTTCACCAGCAAGCGCCGCGCCTCGGTTTGCCGCCCAATTTAGCTTTGTGGGGTGATGATCATGTGCTGATTGCACTGGCGGCTGTCGGGGAGGATGGCATCGGTAATCTGATCGTTGGGGATGCAGCATTATCCCGCTGGCTGGCGCATTCGGCAACGACTGTCCTATTTCGGGAAAAACGTTGCCAACACTACCCGCGATTAGCGCAACAAGCCTTAGGCGGTGAATTGGTCGGTTCGTCGGCGGGTGGTGAGCAACCTAAATTTCTGGCGACGCTTGCGACGGCTGAAACGGCTGCGCCTTTGCCCGTATTGGTTAAATTCACTGCTCCCGAAGACAATGCCGTGACACGCCGCTGGGGTAGCCTATTGCAAGCCGAACACTTGGCGTTGCAAACCCTCGCCGACGCAGGCTTGCCCGCTGTGGCTTCTGAGTGGCTAACCATTGGGCAACAATACTTTTTGGAGGTGCGTCGTTTCGACCGCATGGCTAACGGTGGACGGCGCGGGGTTGTGTCACTGGCGGCGCTGGATAATGCGTTCGTCGGGCAGGCGGATGCCAGTTGGTCTGTCATTGCGGCACAATTACTGCGTCAGGGTTATCTCAGTGCGGAAACGGAAGCGACTATCCAGCGTTTGTATGCCTTCGGTCGTTTGATCGGCAATAGCGATATGCACGGTGGTAATCTGTCCTTTTTCCATACTGGACAGAAACCCCTGACGTTAGCCCCGATCTATGACATGTTGCCGATGGCGTTTGCCCCGCGTGCTTCGGGATTGATTCCGCAAGCATGGTCGGAATGGCAGATGACAACACCGCCTGCGTTAGCGTATTGGCAGGAAATGTTGCCGTTGGCGCAGCGTTATTGGCAGCAAGTGGCGGATGCGCCGCAGCCTGATGCCAGTTTCACGCCCATCGCGGAACAAGGCTGGCAACACTTGAATGCTATTCGGCAGCGTTTGGGGTAGGATTCAACCATGCAACGTGCCTACCACATTCTCAACAATACCTACGGCTATGCCGATTTTCGCCTGAACCAGCGCGATATTATCGGCTCATTGCTGCAAGATCATGATGTCCTCGCGCTGATGCCTACGGGCGGCGGCAAATCGCTGTGTTACCAGATTCCGGCGTTGGTGCGCGATGGTGTGGGCATTATCGTGTCGCCGCTGATTGCCTTGATGCAGGATCAGGTCGATGCGCTGCTGCAACTCGGTATCCGCGCCGCTTACCTCAATTCCATGCTGAACTACGGTGCGGTGCAGCGGGTGGAACGCGAATTGCTGGCGGGTGAAATCGACCTGCTCTACGTTGCGCCCGAACGTTTGCTCAGCGAAAAAATGCTGCCTTTGCTGGAACGTTTGCACACCACCATCGGTATCAGCCTGTTCGCCATCGACGAAGCGCATTGTGTGTCGCAATGGGGGCATGATTTCCGCCCGGAATATCAGCAACTGTCGATGCTGGCGGAACGTTTCCCCGGTGTGCCGCGCATTGCGTTGACCGCTACCGCTGATCAACGTACCCGTCAGGAAATCATTGAGCAGTTGCGCTTGCAACGCGCTGATATTTACGTCAACAGTTTTGACCGCCCCAATATTCACTACACTATCCAGCAGGGGCAAAACGCACGGCAACAATTGTGGCAGTTTATCGACGCGAACCATTCGCAGGATGCGGGGATTGTGTACTGCCTGTCGCGCAAAAAGGTGGAAGACACTGCCGCATGGCTGGCACAACAGGGGCGCACCGCGTTGCCGTATCATGCGGGGATGGATGCGGATACGCGCCGTAACCATCAGCAACGTTTCCTGCGCGAAGACGGGGTAATCATTGTTGCTACCATCGCGTTCGGCATGGGGATTGACAAGCCGGATGTGCGTTTTGTGGCGCATTTGAGCTTGCCGAAAAGCATCGAAGCCTATTATCAGGAAACCGGGCGGGCGGGGCGCGACGGTTTGCCCGCGAATGCGTGGATGGCGTATGGCCTGCAAGATGTCATCACCTTGCGCCAGATGATGCTGGAATCCACCGCCAGCGAGCAGCAAAAGCGCATCGAACACCACAAGCTGCAAGCGATGTTGGGCTTGTGCGAAATGACCACCTGCCGTCGCCAAGCGTTGCTGAGCTATTTTGGTGAACCTACACCGCAACCGTGTGGGAATTGCGATAATTGCCGGAATACGCCGGAGGTGTGGGAGGCAGCGGTGGCGGCGCAAAAAGCCTTGTCGTGCGTGTATCGCACTGGGCAGCGTTTCGGGGTGAATTACATTATCGAGGTGTTGCTGGGCAAGGATGATGAGCGCATTCGCCAGTTTCGCCACGAGCAGCTTTCCACCTTTGGGATTGGGCGGGAACATTCGGAGGCGGAATGGCGCAATATTTTCCGCCAATTGATTGCGTTGGGGTATTTGACGGTGGATGTGGACGGGCATGGCGGCTTGCGCTTGACCGATAACGCCCGCCCGTTGTTGCGTGGGGAAATCGAGCTGCATTTGCGCAAGGAACAGAAGCGCGAACGGGTGCGGCGTGATCGAGTGCCGGGTGATCCTGTCGCTAAACCACGGTTTAACCGCGATACCATGCCCATTGAGGTGGAAGCCTTGTGGGAAGCCTTGCGTGCGCTGCGACTGCGCTTGGCACAGGAACAGGGTGTGCCGCCGTATGTCATTTTCCACGATTCCACCTTGCTGCAAATGGCGGATGAACGCCCGCAAACGCTGGAGGCGATGCGGGGTATTGCGGGGATTGGGGAGCGTAAACTTACGCAGTATGGGCAGGCGTTTTTGGATGTGGTGTTAGCAAATTCGCCAAATTAACGAAATCCTCTACCGCCAACGTTTCTGCGCGGCGGGTCGGGTCGATTCCCGCACGCTCAATTTGTTCCGCTGTCAGCAAGTCTTTGAGCGTATTGCGCAAGGTTTTGCGCCGCTGTGCAAAGGCTTGTTTCACTAGCTTTTCAAACTGTTCCGTATCGTTGGCAATAAAAGGCTGCGTTGCCCACGGTTTCAAATACACCACCGCCGAATCCACTTTAGGCGGCGGGGTAAACGCACCGGGGCCAATTTTCAGCAAATAATGCGGTTCGCAATAGTATTGCACCATCACCGACAGCCGCCCGTAATCGGAACTGTCCGGCTCGGCAGTCAGACGATCCACCACTTCCTTTTGCAGCATGAACAGCATGTCGCGGATGTGCGCCCGATGTTCCAGAAAGTGGAAAATCAGCGGTGTGGAAATGTTGTACGGCAAGTTGCCGATAATCCGCAGTGTGTCACCGTCGCCGCGCAACGCCGGAATATCCAGCTTGAGCGCGTCTTGGGCGTGGATGTGCAATTTACCTTCGGCTTGTGGCTGTTGTTGCCACCAGGCAATCACGTCGCGGTCGATTTCGACCACATCCAAACGCGGCAGCAATTCCAGCAGCGGGAAGGTGAGTGCGCCGGGGCCGGGGCCGATTTCGACGACGTGATCCGTGGGTTGCAAATTAACAGCGCGGAGCATGTTGTCGATCACGTTGCGGTCGTGCAAGAAGTGTTGCCCGAAACGTTTTTTGGCGTGTTGTTGGTATTGGCTCACTATTGTCCTAATATTTTCAGTTCGACGCGGCGGTTTTGCGCTTTGCCATCGGGCGTGGCGTTGTCCGCCAACGGGGTGCTGGAGCCGTAGCCTTTCGCACTGAGGAGTTCGGCTTTCGCGCCTTTTTCTACCAAGTATTTCATCACCGCTTCGGCACGGGATTGAGACAGTTTTTCATTGGCTGCCTTGTCGCCGCTGCTATCGGTGTGCCCGCCGACTTCGATTTTCAGATCGGGGTGTTTTTTCAGGGTAACGGCGGCGTCATCGAGAATTGGGAAGGAGGTGGTCGTTAATACCGCAGACCCTTTTTCAAAGGTGACGCCCTTAAGGTTGATGTTTTCGGTTTTGGCGCAACCGGCTGGGTTGACTGCTGTATCAGCGGCGGTATCGGTGCATAGATCGATGCCATCCGCAATGCCGTCTTTATCGCCATCAGCAGGTGCTGGTGGTATTGGTGCTGGCGTTGGTGCTGGCGGCGGTAAGTCGCAGCCGTTTTTATCAACGCTTGCCTTGGATGCACTGACCGGGCAGCGGTCTTTGCTATCCGCAATCCCGTCTTGATCAGCGTCTTTGAATGGTTCGCAGCCGCTGGCATCCACGGTAATGCCGAGAGCGCTGTCAAGGCATTTGTCGAGTTTGTCGGGAACACCGTCAGCGTCAATGTCTTTGGTTTCGTGTTCCAGCGCACTGACCAGTTGCCGCTTTTCGGTTTCTAGCGAGGTAAATTGTTGGCGCAATTGGGTGAGTTGTTGGGATGTTTCGTTAGCTGCTGCGACTTGTTGCGTCATGCCGGTGAGTTTGCCTGCTAATGCGTCTTTTTCGGCTTGGCAACTTTCCAGATCGGCTTTTTTGACACTATCGGCTGATTCGTTGTTGAGGGCAGTTAATTGGTTTTGAAGCTGGCTTTTGTCGCGGTTGGCGGCTTCGAGTTGCTTGCGCAGCTCGGCAATGCTGCGTTCTTGGGTGTATAAATCTTGCTGCGTTTTGTTTTGCAGGTCAGCGTATTCTTGGCGCAGATTGTTAAGGCTTTGGTTGAGTGCTTCCAATTGTTGGGTATTGGGCGCGGGAGTCGGTGCAGTTTGTGGCAGTGCCAGTTGCGGCGTATTAGCGGTATTGCCGGTCAAACTGCCATAACCCGCATTAGGCCACGTAAAGTTAGGAATTGATGGCATCACCATTGGCGGTGCTGCCGGTGGGTTGGGCATCGGGCTGGGCAAAAAATATTGCGAGTTGTTGTAGTTAAACGGCTGCGAGCCGCTTGGCGGGTAGGTATAACCTTGCGCATTGCTGGGGCTGGTCGCAGTGCCGCTATCTGTATCCATACTGACACCGGGGGGCAGCATACTGGCATCAGGAAATTGGGGAACGTCGGCATAAGCACTGAGTGACAGAGCCGCAAGCACCGTCAAGCGAGCAATAAATGTGTGCATGAACGCTTCTCTCTTAAAAATACTGGCTGCATTATGGCTTAAATGTTTACCTGCCACCAATGGCCAGATCACGGCGTGCGGCTGAAATGGTGATGGTGAAACCGGCAATCACATCCAAAAATGTCATCCCGGTCAAAATCAGGAAAACTGAATTGCCTGCCCAAGGGTAAATTAACCAAGCCGTCAGGTAAAAAATCAGCACAAACGTGGAGAGCAAATGATCGACGATAGTCGTTTCCGAGGTGCGAGTGGCTTTGAATAATTCAACGTACAGGCAAGCAACCCCTAACAACACCATGAAATCGCCCCATGTGGGTTTCCACAAAGCCTTGGAGGGCAGGCGCAAGTGGAATAACACATGATTTAAGCCGTCAGGAAACAAACTGGTTTTTACTGCCAGCCAATAGATGAGCAGTACAATCCCAAAAAATGGGACAATCTGTATTATTTTTAACATAATATTACGAATGCTCCCGCTTTATTTTTACTTAAAAAAACATTCATTCTTTAACCTTTATAAGCACTCGGTATGGGTGCGTGGTTGGTGACACTTCAGATAGCAAAGAGTATAAACGATGGACTTCCCAGCGTCAGGTATAAAACACAAAATCATGCCACGTCAGGCAATTGGCTAGGGATGCAGCATGACGCCACGTTCGTCGGAATATATTGTGGCGGGTTCGTCATACAGAATACTATGGCTGCGATCATGTGACCCAATAGCAATAATAAAGGCACGCAGGCAAAGAGATATAACGATGAACGACAAAAAAACATTTTTCACTCAATGGGCTATCCTGCCACTACTATTTTGTTCTGCCACTGTTCTCGCAGGAGACGGCGGTTACGACGGGTCGTATGGTCAGCTTCAGCCATCCCCTTACGATCCATTAACCTTAGAAGGCAGTGCAGCACCAGCAGGCAATCCCGCACCTGTGACGCCTGATGCGATGCGCCAAGCCGAAGATTTAGGCCAAGAGGCTGACGGATTTTTAGAAGATTCCACCGAAACGTCCAGTGCAAACACCGGCTACGTGGGCGGTAATACTCGCATCGGGGTCGGCATTGACACTGAGCTCAAAGGCAAAGTCGAAGCCAGTCAAGTGTTTGGCAATACCGAAAGCAGCGCGACAATCGGTCAAGGCTATTTGGGTGTCAACCCCGGTGCTGATGACGCTGCTGGTGAGGAAATGTTAACAGGTGCGGGCGCAAAACTCAGTCACCATTGGGCGTCCGGTGATGCGAATAACCCTTCGCGGGTTAATAAAGTGTTTGGTGCGTATGACCAAAATGAACTCAAGGATAAAAAGGCTACCGTTGGCTACGGTCAAGAAAATGCCAATTTGTTCTGGTCGGGTCATGTCAGCAAAGGGTTGTCGGATGGTCGTGTGACGACTACCCCTGGCGTGACTGAAAAAGCCTACGATTTGGGCGTGGGCGGTCGCGTGGGTACGTTTCTGCCGCAACAAAGTATGCGTGTGCAAGGCGGCTTGGATTACGAATGGGCTGAAGACACTGCCGCAAACGAAGAAAGTGCAAGTCAAACCACCGTTACCGGCGGCGTTGAAAAGTTTTTTCCCGATACCCCGCATAGCGTGGGCGCAGAATTAGAAGTTTTCCAAAAATCCGGCGGCACGATGACTGCTGACGATGCGGAAGCACGCGGCGGGGTTTCTTACCGCTATGACATCGGCAGTGAAGCCGGTGTCTGGCAACCAGACCAGCGCTACCGCCGAATTCGTACCGAGATTCCCGGCGAACAAGTCAAGCAGCCGCCCAAAATTGAGCGCAAACTGATCAAAAACACCATGGAGCTGGAGTCTGATACTTTCTTTAAGCTCGACAGCGCTAAATTGACCCCGGAAGCCCAAGAACGCATGAAAGCGGTTATCGGGCAAATTCGGGGTTCGGGTTACGATGGCAACATTCGCATTACCGGCAACACCTGTGACAAAGGCGCAGACACGTACAACCAAAAGTTGTCTGAAAACCGCGCTAATGCGGTGCGTGATTTCATGATCAAAAACGGTTTCAGCGCGAATGAGTTGCTGTCACAAGGTTTGGGCGAAAGTCAGCCGAAATACCCGAACACGGAAGCTGAGCGTCACAGAAACCGCCGCGTTGACATTGAATACGTCACTTACCAAAACGAATACAAAGACGAAGTGATTGAAGCCGGTGGTACTAGCACGACCGATCCTAAAGTTGTCTGGCGCAAAGAATTGATTCCTGAGCCGCCTCTGTGGGTGCGTCAAGCATTGCGCAATACTGCCGATCACAAGCAGACCGTGGATACCTATAAAACGGCTGGCGGTAATGGCAGCAATGGCGTGCTCACGCCAAGCTCACCTGTAGCGGTTAATGACAACGCGCTAACCACCAGCGGTACGCCAGTGATGATCAATGTGTTGGCGAACGATTCGGATCCGAATGGCGATGCATTGACTGTCACGAGCTTCAACCAAGGGGCAAACGGCGAGGTTAAAACCGAAGGTCAGAATTTAGTTTACACGCCGGTAGCAGGTTTCACGGGGACGGATACATTCACTTACGTTGTTAAAGACCCTGCGGGCAACCAAAGCACCGCAACGGTCACGGTAGTAGTTAATCCGAATGATGGCACCTCTAAGACGCCGGTGACGGTTGCTGACACTGCCTTCACCGCGTCTGGTGAGGCTGTCGGTATTAACGTATTGGCGAATGATCGTTCGCCAATAGAAGCGGTTTTGACGGTTGGCGATTACACAGTGCCTGCGAATGGCTCCATCACTCAAAATGGTAATGTGTTGACGTACATACCAAATCCGGGTTTTACGGGCACTGACACCTTTACTTATATTGCTGAAGACGCAGCGGGTAATGCTAGCGGTCAAACCACGGTCACAGTCACTGTCACACCGTCAGTACCCGTTGTCGACATGCAGGCAAACGCTGACGTGGCGGAAACCACCCAAGGCACGCCGGTTGCTATCGACGTGTTGATCAATGATAAAAATGTGAACGGCATTGCCAGTTTCAATCAGGCGGGGAATGGGGTTGTTACCGAAGCGCAAGGCAAACTGGTCTACACGCCCAATGCCGGGTTCACAGGTATTGATACCTTTACTTATATCGCCACTGACGGTGCTGGCAATAACAGCGGTCAAGCAACAGTCACCGTTACTGTCAAGCCAGCACCTGTGCCTGACCCCAAGGCAAATGCTGATGTGGCTAACACCATGCAAGACACGCCGGTAACGGTTGATGTGCTGAGCAACGATGCTAACGTGAACAGCATTGCCAGTTTCACCCAGCCCGCCCACGGTGCCGTGACCGAAAAAGATGGCAAATTGGTTTACACGCCAAATGCTGATTTCATTGGCACTGATACCTTCACCTACATTGCCAAAGACGCGGCGGGCAATCTCAGCCCTGCGGCAACCGTGACAGTAACGGTAGAAGACAGTAATGCGCCACCCGTGGCAACACCGGATGCCCGCGAAACGTCTAAAGGAACCGCAATACCGATTGAGGTATTGGCTAACGATACCGACACCGATGGTGATACCTTAAGCATTGTAAGCTTCACCCAAGCCGCTCACGGTAAAGTAACGCAAGCAGGCAATACGCTAACGTATACCCCTGATGCCAATTTTACCGGCACGGATAGCTTTAAATACGTGATCACCGACACGGCAAACCATCAAGCAACGGGCACTGTTACCATCACCGTGACTCCGCCAAGTATTGTTGCGGTGGACGATCCTGCTACCAAAGAACCGTTGGCACTCAACGACTTGGTGCCACGGCGCGTGGATGTGTTGGCTAATGATACCGGCGAAGCGTTGGAAATCGTTGCGGTGGGTAAGCCTGACTACGGCACGGCTGAAATCATTACGTGGAAAGGCAAGCAAATGGTTCTTTACACTTTACGTAGCGGGTACTGCCTTGACCACAGCTTCACTTACACCATACGTGATAAATACGGTAAAGAAGCGACGGCCAGCGTACTGGTTGATGCTGAACCAGCCGGTTACACGCCAGCAGACAGCATCCCGAAACCTTAAGCCAACGGCTTATTGATAGGCGGAAAGCCGCTCTGAACAGAGCGGCTTTTTTGCGTCTAACGGTAAGCGTTAAAGACTTGTGTGGCTAAAAAAACCAGTATGCCGGTGACAATCAGGGTTTGATTGATGCGCTGCGAACGGCGCATTTCCTTGCGTAAGGCGTCTAGCTGTTCGGATTCCCACTGCATTTTGAGTTTGTGCTGGGTGGTTTGCTGCATAATATCGTGCAACATATTTGGCATATACGGCAGGTTTTCGAGGAATTTTGGCAGGTTGATTTTTGCGCCGTTTAGCAAGGCGCGTACCCCGACTTGCTCATCCATCCAGCGTTCAATAAACGGTTTAGCCGTTGACCACAGATCCAGATCGGGGTAAAGCTGGCGGCCTAGCCCTTCGATATTCAGCAAGGTTTTTTGCAGCAAGACCAGTTGCGGCTGCACTTCCATATTGAAACGCCGTGCCGTCTGAAACAGGCGCAACAAAAATTGTCCAAAAGAGATGTCTTTAATCGGCAGGTTGAAAATCGGTTCACATACCGAACGAATCGCGGATTCAAATTCATCCACGCGGGTAGACGGCGGAACCCAACCCGACTCCACGTGCAATTCCGCGACCCGCTTGTAATCACGCTGGAAAAAGGCATAGAAGTTTTCCGCCAAATAACGCTTATCCGCCGGAGACAGCGTGCCAACGATACCGAAATCCACCGCGATGTATTGCGGGTCATCGGGGTTGCTGGGGTCGATGAAAATATTGCCGGGGTGCATATCCGCATGGAAAAAATTGTGGCGGAACACTTGGGTGAAAAATATTTCTACGCCCATTTCGCCCAAGCGTTTGAAATTCACCCCCAGTTCGCGCAAGCGTGGAATGTCGCCCACGGGTACGCCGTAAATGCGTTCCATCACAATCACATTGGGGTGGGTGTAATCCCAGTAAATTTCCGGTACATACAGGGCAGGGTTTTTTTCAAAATTGCGGCGAATTTGGCTGGCATTCGCGGCTTCGCGCATCATATCGAGTTCGTCGAAAATGGTTTTTTCGTATTCGGCAACCACGTCCAGCGGGCGCAGGCGGCGGGCTTCTTTCCAGTAGCGTTGCAGCAAATTCGCCATCAAATACATCAGTTCCACGTCTTGGCTGATGGTTTTTTCAATGCCGGGGCGCAGCACTTTGACCACAACTTCTTTGCCATTCCACAATTGCGCGGCATGAACTTGCGCCATTGACGCGGAAGCCATCGGGTCAGTTTCAAAGCGTTGGAAGACCTCGGTAACGGATTTGCCGTAAGCTTTTTCAATGGTTTTGCGGGCTTCGAGGCTGGAAAACGGCGGCACACGGTCTTGCAGGCGCGTTAATTCGGTGGCGATGTCGTCGGGCAATAAGTCACGGCGAGTGGAAAGCATTTGCCCGAATTTGATGAAAATCGGCCCCAAATCTTCCAAGGCGCGGCGAATGCGCTCTCCACGTGGACGGGTTTCTTGCTTGCCCCAATTCCAGGGCAACAGGTGATAAATGAACGCCACGGGGCGCATGAAGGGAATGCGGAACACGAGTTCGTCTAAACCGTGGCGAATAAAGACACGGTTGATCGTCCACAGGCGGAGAATGCGGGTGAAGGGTTTCATGCAGTTGTTAGCCCAATAAATGCTTCAAAGTTTTCGGGATCGACACGCATGGTTACACAGTCTGGGTAAGCATTCGTGAATGTGACAGGGAACTTCGCCTTGGCTTTGGGATTCCACTTGAATTCCCAAGCGTGGAGTTTGCCGCCGCTGTCTTCGAGGTAGTCGATTTCTTGCTGTTGGGTGGTGCGCCAAAAGTAACGCCGCGTGAAAAAAAGATTTTGTTGGTATGACAGGTATTTCATGCGTTCACTGATCAGGAAGTTTTCCCAGAGTGCGCCTACGTCAGTGCGTGATTCCAGCGGGTTGAAGTTATTGATCAGCGCGTTACGAATGCCATTGTCGAAAAAGTAGATTTTGCGCCCTTTTTTAATTTCATTGCGATGGTTGCCACTGTAAGCGGGCAAGCGAAACAGCACATAAGCTTTTTCTAGCAAGTCGATATATTTCTCAACCGTATGAACGTTGGTATCGGTGAGTTGTGCCAATTCGTTGAAAGAAACTTCTGAGCCGACTTGTAGGGCAATGGCTTTGACCAATTTATCCAGCAGTTGGGGTTTGCGAACACCTTCCAAATTGAGTAAGTCTTTGTAGAGGTAGCTACTCGTAAGTGATTTCAATACTTGTTCGCTATTACCTTCACTGAGTGCATTGATAACATCGGGGTAATAACCGTAAATCAGGCGGTGTGGCAGCAAGCGTTTTTCAGCAAACCAGCCATGATGTTCCACCATTTCGACAAATGATAGCGGGTACAGTTCGTATTCAAATTTACGCCCCGTGAGTGGTTCATTAATTTTGCTGGCAAGCTCAAACGCTGATGAACCTGTTGCAATGACTTGAATATGAGGTAATTGATCGGTAAATAATTTCAGGGTTAAACCGATATTTTCGATGCGCTGTGCTTCGTCAATAAAAACAATTTTGTGATTGCCGATCAAGGCGGCGAGGCGTGTAGAGGTGGTGTTTGCGAGTATTTCCCGCATATCAGGCTCATCACCATTGAACTTCATGACAGGTATGGCGAGATTTGCCAGCAACGTTTGTACTAGCGTGGTTTTGCCGACTTGTCGTGACCCCATGAGCAAGATGGCTTTGCCTTTGAACAGCTTGCTTTGTATTTCCGCGAGGAGTTGCCGGTTGATCATGCGGTACTTCTTGAATCGTAATTCATGAATAATATGATATTTTTGAATTACGATTCAAGAAAAAAGCGCTTACCACATCAAATCGTCGGGGATTTTGAAATCAGCGTAAGGGTCGTCTTCCACAGCGGCGGTTTCGGTGCTGCCCGCATTTTGTACCAATATACAGGTGGCATCGCGTTGCGCAATTTTCTCTGCAATTTGACGTGGCACGAGTTCGTAGCCGTCGCCGAATTTGACCAGCACAATAATGCCGTAAGCCAGTTGGTCTTGCAGGGTATGAGTGAGGTAAATCTTTTTGATTTTGTTGCCATCAGCGAATTGGTAGGCAAGGTCGCCGCGTTTGCGGTCAATGCTATTGAGGGTGATCAATTGCTTGATTTGCGCTTGAATCGCTTTTTTCTCAGCTTGTTCGCGTTGTTGGCGGTTGAGTTCTTTGGAGCGTTCGGCTTTTTCCTGCAAGACTTTTTCCGCCAGCAATTTGGCTTCGTCTACCAAGACTTCGCCGGTTTTTTTGGCTTGTTTCTGTGCTTTGGCGGTTTTTTGGTGGGCTTGCTTGCGTTGATCTTGTTCGGCTTTTTGTGCCTTGGACTGGTCGATTAAGCCAGCCTTGAGGAGTTGGTCTTTGAGTGACATAAGATGTCCGTCCAATTGCTATGATATGCGGAGTATACCATTTGTCGCTAGGCACAAAATCGGGGTGAAACCCCGAATGGGTGAAATATTGCTTAGCGGCGACCGCGACCTTTGGCTTTGGGCTTGTCGTCAGTGACTTTGAGCGGGTTATCGAGGAAGGTTTTGCCGTTTAAACCTGCCATGACTGCGCGCGCTTCGTGGCCTTCCATGTCGATCAGGGCGAAACCTTTGCATTTGCCGCTGAAAATATCGCGGGGCATTTCCAGTTTGCGGATCGTGCCGTATTCGGCGAGGAGTTCGCGCAGTTCTTTTTCTGTCGCCTGTGGCGCAATGTTGCCAATGAAGAGTGTTTTCATAGTGATGTTCCCGAATGCTGGGGTGAATGGGCGGGTTGAGTAAGGCTAATACTCAATGGAAAAACGGGCTGATGTCCAGATGCCGCAGTGCGGTAGGGAAATCAGCCCGGTTGCTGAATGAGCGCTAGGCTTGAAAGCTTATTGGGGAACGACGTTGGTAGCTTGCGGGCCTTTGTTGCCTTTTTCTACGTTGAAGCTGACGGGCTGACCTTCTGCTAAGGTTTTGAAGCCTGAGCTTTGGATTGCGCTGACGTGAACGAATACGTCTGGGCCGCCATCGTCTTGAGAAATAAAGCCGAAACCTTTCGTGTCGTTAAACCATTTTACTTTGCCTGTAGCCATGATGAATTTCCTTTAAAAAACAGGTGTATGAGAGTGTTGTGCTTACAGGTAACAGGGGAGATATTCGTGAAGTAACCGAGAGGAACTGTTGAAACTGCCAGGGTAATCGCTGTAGCTTTTGCGAGGGTAGGCTAATCGCCCGCTGAATGCCACTATTATTTTGGATTCCTGCTAGACTTGGCATTTATGATTGAGCTGTCAGTGAGGCTGAAATGCAACAAGAAACGATACGCTATGTGTTGGTGTGGTCGGGTTGGGTGCGCCTAATCCATGGTCTGATTGCCGCCGGAGTGCTGTTTTTATTGGCAAGCGCTTGGGCATTGCAACAGGGTGTGGTGGATCCTGACTTTTGGCGCGATTGGCACATGATTGTGGGGCAATTGGTGTTGGTTGCTGTGGTGGGGCGGGTGATTTTGATGTTTTTATTACCCGGTACTGCCAATTGGCGTGCATTTCTGCCGGATAAGGCACAATGGGTCGGTATGAAGCAGATGGCGTTGTTTTACCTGAGCTTTGCGCGGTTTCCATTACCGAATTGGTATGGGCATAACCCGTTTTGGCGCGTGATCTACCCGCTGTTTTGGGTGGTGTTGCTGGTGTGTGCGGTAACGGGCTTATTTTATAACGCACCGTATCAATTCTTGGGAATGTCGATGTTTGGGCTGCACGGCGGTTTGGCGAGTCTGATTCTGGGGTTTACCGTGGCGCATGTGGTGGCTGTGATATTGCATGACCTGAAAGGCAAGGGTGCGAGTATTTCCGGCATTATCAGTGGCTACCGTTATTTTCATGTGGAAACGCCCGCCGCGAGTGTGAAACCGCCACCTGCTACTGGCAAAGCTTCGATCACGCATGTTTCCATTGCGAGCATTCAAAAGCCGCCTAAGCCTTAAGTTCCAGCCGTTTGAGTCGCGCTTCTAAACGATCGGCGTCCATCCGCAGCGTATCGACTTCATCCAGATAGCTGCGGATTTCGGCTTCGGCGGGCAATAAGCGTACTTCTTCCTGCAAATATTCTTGGGTATTCAAACGCATCGCGTGCGCAGAATCCTCCAGCCAGCCTTTGCTATCACGTGCCAATTGCCCCATTTGGTGTGCAAGCACATCACCGACTGCGCGGGAGAGCAATTCTTCCCAATCCACGTCAATTTCACGCAAGATGGCGCTGAAACGGTTGCCCAAGCCCATATCACCGTCGATTTTAATGCCGTTGGCTAACATGGCTTTGCCGGTATCTTCCGCAGCGGATAAGCGCATTAACGCCAGTGCCGAGCCATGAATGGTGACATCGGGTTCGGCTGCATACGCAGTGGTCACACGCACGGTGTCAGCAGTGGGCATAAAATACAGTTGGAGATCAGGGTTGCTGATGTGTAGGCAAATCAGCTTGCCTTGCAAGCTTTGCAACCGTGCCAAGGCGTTACCGTGGCTGGCTTTATCCAGTTGCAACCAAGCATTGAAGGCGGTTTCGAGCGTGGCGGTGAGGGCGGCGAATAACATGGCGAATTCCTCTCAGTAGACGGTTTAGCATAACGTATCTGCACGGTTATTTGCATCCAAACCCGGTGTTGATGCGTAATAGCATAAACCAAGGAGGTATTAATATGTTAATCAAACGCCCATTCGATCTGACCGACAACGACGTGACCGACTACGCGCTTTACCAGCGGCGTCGCGATTTTCTCAAAACACTGGGGGGTATCGCTTTAATCGGGGCAAGCGGTTTGCCCTTGAGTGCAGCGGCGAAATCAACGTTTTCGACCGATGAAGAACAAACACCTTTCGACGACATTACCACCTACAACAATTTCTACGAATTTGGCACGGATAAAAGCGACCCTGCCCAATACGCCAGCATTATGAAAACCTCACCTTGGAGCGTTACCGTCGATGGCGAATGCGCCAAACCCGGCAAACTTAACCTAGAAGACATTCTCAAACCGCACAGCAAGGAAGAGCGTATTTACCGCCTGCGCTGCGTGGAAGGTTGGTCGATGGTCATTCCTTGGCTCGGCTTTCCATTAGCGGATTTGCTGAAACGCTTTGAGCCAACCTCAAAAGCCAAATACGTGAGTTTTGAAACCCTGTTTGACCCGGAACAAATGCCGGGGCAAAAACGCAATGTGCTCGACTGGCCTTACGCGGAAGGTTTGCGCATGGATGAAGCGATGCATCCCTTGAGCTTCATCGCAACGGGTTTGTACGGCAAAGATTTGCTGAATCAAAACGGTGCACCGTTACGCTTGGTGGTACCGTGGAAATACGGTTTCAAAAGCATTAAATCGATTGTCAAAATCAGTTTTGTGGAAGAACAACCGAATACCAGTTGGGGGCGTTCGGCGCCCGGTGAATACGGGTTTTATTCCAATGTGAACCCTGAAGTTGATCACCCGCGCTGGAGTCAGCGTAAAGAGCGCCGTATCGGTGAATTCCGCAAGCGCGACACGCTAATGTTCAACGGTTATGCCGAACAGGTGGCGAGTTTGTACAGCGGCTTGGATTTACGGAAGAACTACTGATGCGTGCGCAAACTTCTGTTCAGATTCGTGAGCCGTATTTCACCAAAGTCTTCAAGCCGGTCGTGTTTGCATTGGCATTGTTGCCGTTGGCATTGTTAGGCTGGGGCGTATGGCAAGACACCTTGGGGGCGAACCCCATTGAAACGATTACGCGCAGTTTGGGGGAGTGGACGTTGCGGTTTTTGCTGCTGACGTTATTGCTCTCGACACTGCGACAGGCAACAGGCTGGGTTCAAGGGATACGCTTGCGGCGTATGCTTGGTCTGTTTGCCTTTTTTTATGGCGTGTTGCATTTACTGAGTTATTTGTGGCTTGACCAGTTTTTCGATTGGGCAGAAATCTGGTATGACATTGTGGAACGCCCTTTCATTACGGTAGGAATGTTGGCGTTTGTGTTGATGACGCCGTTGGCGCTAACCTCGTTTAAAGCCGCGATCCGCAAGCTGGGGCGCAACTGGCAACGGCTGCACACCCTAATCTACCCCTTGGCGGTATTAGGAGTATTGCATTTTTGGTGGCTGGCAGACAGCAAGGCACGCACGGAGGTGCCGCTGATTTACGCGGTATTATTGGCAGTGTTGCTGGGTGAACGGCTGTGGCGTTGGTCTGTTCCACGCTTTAGTAAGATACCAGTAACTCGTTAATTTCGTTCACTTCCTGGCGAATCCGGCGCATCACCGGCAGTAAGCCTAAAAATACCTCGAACAGTTTGGCATCCAAATGAGAGCCGGTCATGCTGCCCATGAGTTCCAGCGCTTCCGCTTCACTCATGGCTTTTTTGTAGACGCGCTCGTGTACGAGGGCATCGTAAATATCGACGATGGCGGTAATGCGGGCGGAAACAGGGATTTCTTCGCCCATCAGCCCGCGTGGGTAGCCGGAGCCGTCCCATTTTTCGTGGTGGCACAGCGCAATATCGGCTGCCATGTCGAGCACGGGGATGTGGGAGTCTTGCAGCATTTTTGCGCCAATTTCGGTATGGCGTTTCATAATGGCGAATTCGGTATCGGTGAGTTTGCCTTTTTTCAGCAAGATACGGTCGGGAATGCCGATTTTGCCAATGTCGTGCATGGGGGCGGCAATGCGAATATCGTCAATCTGTTGGGTTTCCCAGCCCAAGGCTTTGCCCATGGCGGCGGCGTATAAGCCGATGCGTTTGACGTGTGCGCCGGTTTCTTCGTCGCGGTAACTGGTGAGGCTGACCAGTTTGATGGCGATTTCTTCTTCGCGCTGTTTGATTTTGAGGGTGCGCTTTTGGACTTCGTTTTCGAGTTTTTCTTGGGTGAGCAAGCCTTCGCGGAGTTGTTGCAGGTGGCTGACTTCTTTGCGGTATTTTTCACCTAGGTTGTTGAGCAGCAATACGGCTTGCCCGTCGACCCACAAGGCGTTGGCTTCGATGGCGATTTCATTGCCGAGTTCGTCGATTTCGACCCAAACACCGGACGATAACGGGGTGGCGTTGCGTGCTTGCCAGTGTTGTTCGGCATCGTCGATGAAACAGGTGAGATAGGGAAAGGTGTGAGTAAGTGCACATTCGGTTGAGACGGATTGACCTAGGAAAAACACCAGCCAGTCGGGGGTAGGGGAAAGTAGCTGAAATTCACCATTGGCGCGTTGGCAGAATACCGCAATGTTCAGCGAAGCACAGATATTGGCGAGCAACTTATCCATGTTGGCCTCCTAATTTTTCGACCAGTTTCAGGAACACGGTTTCAACGCCGACGTTTTGTTTGGCGCTGGTTTCGACGATGGGGTGTCCCAGTTGTTGCAGGTGTTGGTGTTGCGGGGCTTCGAGTTGCCAGGTGGGTTTTAGGTCGGCTTTGTTGAGGGCAAACACGGCTGGCAAGTTGCCGACCGTGGTTTTCACCATGTCATGAATGGACAATGCGGTTTCATACGAGTGCGGGCGGGTGGGGTCGATGACGATAATGTAGCCGGACATGCCGCGTAAATAAGCGGTGCGGATGCTGGTGAAATCGTCTTCGCCCGCAATGTCCCAAATCATTAGGGAATGCGTGTTGCCGTTGAATTCAAACTGCTTTTTGTCGATTTTGACGCCAACAGTGGTGAGGTATTTGTCACTGAATAGGCTGTCAACGTAACGGCGGATCAGGCTGGTTTTGCCTACCGAGAAGGAACCTAACAGGCATATTTTTTGCTGAATCATGATTCTCTCGCTGGTATTAGTAAAGGCTGACGCGGTAGTGGGTACTGCGTTCGTTTTTTTGCAAATGGCTGGGCAGCCCCGGATGTTGTGCGCCATAGGCCACCAATGCGAACGCCGGTACACCGGAGGTTATCAGCGCAGTGCGTAAGTTGTCAGCCCGTTGTTGCGCCAATTCACGATTAAAGGTGTCCTTGCCGCTGTCATCCGCATTGCCGACAATCATGACTTGCACGGTTTTATCCATGCGTTGCGCGGTTTGCAGCAGTTCGCCGATGTGTTTGCCCAGGGCAATAATGGCGGGGTGTTGCGGGTGAACGTCTGCCTTGGCTGTTTCAAACGGGTAGTTGGCGGCTTCGATTTGCTGGGTGAGTGTTGCCAGTGCAGCGGTGTCGGCAGCGATTTGTTGTGCGCTGCGCTGCTGTTGGTGATTTTGCTGGTCGAGCAAGGTTTGTATCGAGGCTTGCAAGGAAGCCTGTTGTGTTTGTTGTTGTGCCAACTGTTCGCGCAATGCTTGTACTGCGGCTTGTTGCGCCAGTTCTGCCTGCCGCTGTTGGTACAATTCTGCGGCTTGGGCTTGTTGGTATTGGTATATCCACCAGCCCAGTGCACCCGCCACGGTCGCCAGTAATAAGTACGCTAACCATGGCGGGCGTTTTTCGCATTGCTGTTGTTTTTTAATCAGGCAGTCGCGGAGCAAGGGTTCAATGCTGGTAAAAACGCTGGCATCACCCTGATAAGCTTGCAGTGGTTGGCGGTATTGCTGGTGAATATTTTCCACCGTTTCAGCAAGCAGGGCGCGTAATTCGGCGGGAACTGTGCCGCGTATCACCAGGGCAAGCACCGCCAGCGGGCCGTGTTCGACCAAGACGGTGAGTTCGCCCAAGCGCAGGGTGTCGAGCATGTCGTCGCCGGTGGTGGCGAAGGAATCTTTAATGAAGTCCTGAATCGCGGTCAACATGCCGGAGATGATTTCCGGGTCTTTGCTGGCCACGTTTTCCGAAGCGACATGCTGCAATAGCAAGCCGCTGTCACGGTGGATCAAGAAGACTTGTTCCACCTGATACACCAAGGTGCGCAGCATCGCGATTTGCGCATACGATTGCCCGGTGCGCCATGCATCCCAACGCCAGCGCCACGAATTTACCGAGAGGCTTTGCTCAAGCAGGCGGTTGAAATTTTCCAGCGCTTCGTTCAACGCTTGCTGGATGGATTTGCGGATAGCAGGCCCCATCACCGGGTACAGCACATCGGCAAAGCGTTTCGGGTCTTGCTTAATCGCGTGGGTGAGCGCTTGCTCGACGGTCGGCGCTAACGCGGCGGAGATGCTACCGTCACGGGTTTCGCGTTGCTGAATGGCTTCGGCAATGATATTGGCAACACTGCTCGTGTAGCGCTCGGAGCTTTCAAACTGCGCTTTTAATGCCAATAAAGCATCGTAATCCTTGCCGAACAGCAGGTGGCGTAGCTGTGAAATATCGGGCGTGCCTTGCATGGCTTATGCCTTGTCACCTGCCAGTTGATGGCTGACGTTTTCTAACAGGGAAGCCAACATTTTGCGGTCAATTTTGTCTTGGCGTAATTGTTCTGTCGCCTGTTTGAGTTGGTTGAGCAAATCGTTACGTTGCTCTTCCATGATTTGGCTGAGCAGTTTGGATTCGGCGGTAATGCGTTCGTTGAGTATGGTTTCGCTGCTTTGCAATTGGCGTTGCAGGTTTTCGATGCCTTTGCTGCTGTGCTCGAAATGTTTGCGGGCAGTCGCGGTATCTGCCATGCGCGCTTTGGCTTCTTGATCCAGCAAGTCTTGCAGCATGTGGATTTCGTGGTTGAGACTGTCCATGTTTTTGCGCATTTCGTCGCGCACGGAGTTTGTCCAGACTTTGACGAAACGTTCCAGATTGGCGAGGCGCTTGTCGTTTTCACGCGTTTGTTCGCCGAAAAGGATATTGCGCACCATGTCGAGATTTTTGTCTTGGACAGGGGGGGCAAAGTCGAGGTCTGCTTCTGTTGTACTCATGGTGATAGCCGTTATTGTTGTTATTAGGAATGCTTCTGACTCTAGCATTGCGTCGCTGCGCTTGCCAGTTTTCCTGATGGTTGGTTAACTGCGTTAGGTTCTGTCACAGAATACCCTTACAGCCTTTGGTACTGCTATGATTATGACATCTTGATGTCAAATAACCACAGGAGTTCGTCGCAGTGGAGAATGCCGCTACCGCCAGCCATCACGCCATCATCCATGACCCTTCCACTTATCTCATTGAAAAAGAGCCGTATTACGTGCCAGTAAACAATGAGATCACGCTGTTTGAAGCCGCTTACGCCAACCATTTGCCCTTGCTCTTGAAAGGCCCGACGGGGTGCGGCAAAACCCGTTTCATGGAATACATGGCTTGGCGGTTGCGCCGTCCGATGATTACGGTGTCGTGCCACGACGATTTGACGACTTCCGATTTGGTGGGGCGTTATTTGGTGAAGAACGGCGAAACGGTGTGGGTCGACGGCCCGTTAACGCGGGCGGTGCGTTCCGGCGGCATTTGTTACCTCGATGAAATTGTCGAGGCGCGGAAGGATACGATGGTGGTGATTCACCCACTGGCGGATGATCGGCGCATTATGCCGATTGAAAAGCTGGGGCAATTGTTGGAAGCACCGGACAGTTTTTGTCTGGCAATTTCTTACAACCCAGGCTACCAAAGCGTGTTGAAGGAATTGAAGCAATCCACCCGCCAGCGTTTCGTCGCCATTGAATTCGACTACCCGAAACCGGCGCTGGAACGTGAAATTATTATGCACGAGACTGGGTTAGCCCCCGCCGTGACCGATAAATTGCTGAAACTTGCCGAAATGACCCGCAATTTGAAAGACAACGGTTTGGAAGAAGGCGCATCCACCCGCTTGTTGGTACACGCGGGCAAGCTGATTTCCAAAGGTGTCGAGCCGCGTGCGGCGTGTCAGGGGGCGATTGCGCTGGCGTTGACGGATGACAGCGACATGATTGCGGCGATTAATGAACTGATTGGCGCACTATTCTAGGAGACGGGTTTGAAAGCAACGGAGCAACCCTATGCTTACGCCACTTTGTTGGAGCGGCTTGAGGAACTGTATGAAGTTGAATTTACTTGGCTGAAAGTCGAGCAATTGGTGCAAGGCTTGGTCAATTTGGATCGGAATACGCAAGATTTCATCCTCGGTTGGGCGGAGCGTTTGCTAACCACCAATGTTTACATTAGCCACGAATTCATTATTCGCGTGGTGGAGGCGTTGGATCGCTTGGAACGGCGCGTGATCGAGGCGTGGGCAGTTCACGCGGCAGATACTTTTGACCAGCAGGGGTTGCGTCCGGCCTTGGCGGTGATTCAACAGGTCGATAGCTTTCTGGAAAGCGCTCATGCCCACGCGGAAGGGGTTGCTTTTGATGAAGTGGAGTCGATTTTGTCGACTTTCGTGTGTGGTTTGTCGGGGCGGCGGCTGAAATTGGCGCAAGGCGAGTCGGTGTATACCGACAGTGAAACGCTGTATTTGCCGAACATTACTGCTAAATTGGTCAAATCCAAGGATAATTTCCTGTTGTGCAAGGCGCAGGTGGCGTTCATGTGGGCGCAGACGCGTTTTGGCAGTTTTCGGGTGGATTTTGCGACGGCGTTTGCTGATTACCCTGATCGGGAACAGGCGTTGGCGGCGTTTCATGCGCTCGATACCTTGCGCTTGGAAGCGTATATGGAGCGTGAATTGCCGGGGTTGTGGCGTGATATGCAGCGGATTGAGCGCTTGCGGCTGGATGAAATGCGGGAAGAGGGCGTATGCAATACGCCCCTACATGGGATGTGGGAGACGTGTCGGGGGGTGTTGCATACGCCCTCTGCTACGATTGAGGATGTGTTGGCGTTAGTGCCGCAGGTGTTGGGGTTGCCGATTCCGCAGCCGGTGTATCAGACTAGGTTGAATCCTGATGCTGTTACTGCTTGCATGTTGGCGCGGATGGAGCGGGAAAAGATTTTATTGCGGGTGAAGTTGGCGGAGTTGGTGAAGGAGATGGGCTTCGACTCCGCTCAGCCACCGGAAGACGTAGAAGAGGGTGAGGAAGAGAAGAAGGAGGTTACGCCGCCGGAATTTGAGATGCGCGAGGTGCAAGAGGGGCAGGGCATGGAGTTGGTGCTGGATGACAAGCCGATTGCGCCGCCGGAAGACGTGAAGCAGTTGCTGACTTCGATTATGTTGGATTGGGGGGATGTGCCGCCGGAATTTTTAGTGCCTGCGGGGGATGGGGAATACGATCCGTCCTTGTACCAAAAAGAAGAAAAAGACATTGAGGATGTGTGGAAAGGGATTTACCACGAAGAGGGGGCGTTTTTGTACCGCGAGTGGGATTTCGCCCGCCAGCATTACCGCAAGAACTGGTGCGTATTGCGTGAATTGGAATTGCCCCCCGGCGACCCGGCGTATGTCGATAAGGTGCTGGATAAGTATCAGGGCATGATCAAGCATTTGCGGCGCACCTTCGAGGCGATGCGCGATGAAAACCGTTTGCTGAAACGCCAGTCGCAAGGCGATGACGTGGACATTGATGCGCTGGTGGAAGCACTGGCGGATAGCCGCGACGGTAGCGAAATGAGCGATAAGCTGTTTCAGCACATGCACCGGGCGGATCGCAGCATGGCGGTGATGTTCATGGTCGATATGAGCGGCAGCACCAAAGGGTGGATCAACGATGCCGAGCGTGAAGCCTTGGTGATGTTGTGTGAAGTGTTGGAAAAACTGGGCGACCGTTACGCGATTTACGGCTTTTCGGGGATTGGGCGTAAGCGTTGCGAAATTTACCGCATTAAAGCGTTTGACGATTTGTATAACAGCGCCACCAAAGCGCGGATTGCGGGGATTGTGCCGAAAGATTACACCCGTTTGGGGGTGGCAATTCGCCATTTGACCGAGAAGCTGAATACGGTGGAAGCGAAAACCCGCTTGCTGATTACGCTGTCGGATGGCAAGCCGGAAGACTATTTCGACATCTACAATACGCAGTATGGGATTGAGGATACGCGGCAAGCCTTGTTTGAGGCGCGGCGGACGGGGATTCATCCGTTTTGCATTACGATTGATCAGCGCGGCAAGGATTATTTGCCGCACATGTACGGTCACGCCAATTGGGTGGAGATTGATGATGTGAAGAAATTGCCGTTGAAGGTGGCGGATATTTATCGGCGGTTGACGTCTTGAGCTTGCATACCAGACAAATCCTAAGGCAGCGCTAGGATTTGTCTGGTGCAACCGTGTCCTGCGTTACAGCTTCGACATCCAGTGTTCGTGGAACCGTGCTTCCGGCAATTGCCACACTTGCGTATGCAGTTGCGTGAGCATGTCGTCGTCTTCCAGAATAATCAGGCGTTCACTATTAGAAATCGCGCCGGGGCCTTGTTCCAACAAACGTTTGACCTGTTCTTCACGTTGCTGGCGCGTGCCTTCGGGGACGTGCTGGCGGTGTGGGATGTAGGTCATGTGCTGGCGGAAGGCGAGCGGATCGACCACCACGCGGATAAACAAATCGCGGGTGGAGATACACGGGTTCGCCAACATTTCAGCGTAATTTTTCTCAAAGGCTTGCAGGATATAATCCGGTGCAACCTCATCCGGGGTGCGGAATAAGTTGGTTTGCAAGCTAGTTTGCACGCTGGTCAACATGGCCAACGGCACCGAGAGCACCAAGCCTGCGATAACCGGCGACATCCACAAAAAAGTCATGGGGTTGAAAATCAGCAGCAAAACGCCCCACGCAACCCCGGTTTTGCTGACCCAGCCGAATTCCTGCCAAGCATCGGCCCAAGTCGAACCACCGCCAGTGCGTTGCTGCGTTCCCCACACGGCACGTTTGCCTTGCAGGATTTGCACCACGAATTTGCTGTAATACATCATGCGCACGGGGGCGGTGAGCATCGACAGCAGTGTTTCTGTCACCACACTGGCGCTTAGTCCGGTGATGCCGCCAAACAAGTGTGCAGTGCCTTTGCGCACCGTTTCGGCTATGCCAAACGTTTTGTAGAAAAATAATAAAATGAGCGTTAGCACCAAAAGAGCGCTGTTGCCGTCAGTTAGCGGAATCAAGGTGAGTGTGGGATAAAATACCGCAATCGCGGTTAATACAACCAGCCAGCCCAGCCAAATGAGGGAACTGACGTAAGACATAATCCCGCCCAACAACAAGAAGCGATGCAGGTGCGGAATGCCGTGCGCCCAAATAATCAGCCAGTGTTGCAAGTTGCCCTGACACCAGCGGCGGTCGCGTTTGAGCGCATCGGTCATGGTCGGTGGGGGGCGCTCGAAGCTGCCTTCCATGTCATAAGCCAGCCAAGTTTCCCAACCGGCGCGGTTGAGCAAAGCCGCTTCCACAAAGTCGTGGCTGAGGATTTCACCGCCCAAGGTATTGCCTTCCTCCAACTTGGGTAGGTGGCAATGCCCCATAAACGCTTGGGTGCGAATGATGACATTGTGCCCCCAATATTGGCTTTCACCCAGCCACCACCAATGCAAACCCGCAAAAAATATCGGCCCGTACAAGCGATTGACGAATTGTTGCCCGCGAGCGTACAGCGTATCCAAGCCGATGGTGTACAACGGGGTTTGAATCAAGCCGACGCGCTCATTGCGGTCGATGGCATCGACCAAACGCACCAACGCTTCGCCGGTCATCAAGCTATCAGCATCCAGCACCACCATGTAGGGGTGACGTTTACCCCAACGGCGGCAGAAATCCATCACATTGCCGCTTTTCTTTTTGGTACGGTGTTTACGGCGGCGGTAATGGATGCGGTCAGATGAACCCACGGTGCGGCACAACGCCGACCACGCAGCTTCTTCGCGCAGCCAATTGCTGGCATCGTCGGAATCCGAGAGGATATAAAACTCGAAATGGTGCAACTGCCCGGTTTTTTCCAGCGACTGGTAAATGCTTTGCAGCCCGGCGTAAACGTAGGCGATGTCTTCGTTATAGATCGGCAGCAAAATCGCGGTAGTGTCGCGAGTTTGCAACTGCGGTAGCGGCGACGTCGGTGCGCTGGCAATACGGTTTTGCCCCCCGAAATTCAACACCCATAGCCCCGTCACGGCGGTCATAAACCCCAAGGCTAACCACAAAAACAGCACCGCAAACGGAATTAGCACCAATACCTGCAACACCAAAGGCAGTGCAGCGGGCAAGTTGGCTCCCAGCCAGAACGTCGCCAAGCCAGTCAATAGGGCAATAGTAGAGAAAAATACCACACGCCGCTGTCTGGCGGTTGCTTGCCAAGGTATTTGCTCGTCGGGTTGTTGACTCATTTCAGCAGTAAACGCGAACGCGGGCGCGATGAAGGCAGCAAGGTGATTGCTTGCAAGGGCGCAACCCGAATGCTGCTACGCTCAAACAATGGCCCGGTGGGGGTGCGATTGTCGCTTTCTTTCGCTTGCAACAGCGCCAGTTCTTCTTGCGCGGTGCTGATGAACAAATGAATCAATTCCTGCTCGGAAAACAGCCCAGCGCGTGCGAGTTTTTTAGTGATTTGTGCTAACAGGCGTTCCCGTTCGGAATCCAGTAAGCGGTGCAGTTTCAGGTAATCATTGGCGCGTTTTTGGGCAATTAACCACGCATTGCTGGGGGTGTTTGTCTCGGTTTTTGCTACGTCAGTTTGTGCTAGTTGTTCAGTCATTTGTTTGTCAATCCACTCAAGGGTTATTAACAGTAATACCGTTATTATTGTTGTTAAGACTGCTGGTCAAGGTGCAAGGCACAGTGACTCAGGAATAGGGTAAGACCACGTTTCGCTCACAGGGTTGCTACCGTCTGTCAGGCGGATGGTAACGGTCATGGGTTTGTCACACGTTTCCGGGAATACCGCCGCAATCACCCGCCAGCCTTTTACGTAAGGGTTCTCTTGGATGACCGCCGGTTTGGTTTGGCCTGCGCCGTTGAATACTAACTCTACTTGCGGCATTTTATCCCGTTTCGGCACATCATTGAAATCGACAATAAAACGAATACGGCCTTTGTGACCGGGCAAGCCATCCACGGCTTTATTGGTTGCGCGTGTTGCCACAACTTTGCCCAAAGTATGCGCGGGTGGTTCATCCGAACGCCAGGACATGCGGTAGTGCAGGTGGCGGAAAGCGTTGCCTGCATCACTTTTCCAGTATGCCACGATGTTATCCACAATGTCGGATTCGGTGTGTAAACGTAAAAGCTGCACGCTGCCTTTGCCCCAATCTTCCAGCGGCTCTATCCAGACGCTGGGGCGGGCGTGATACCAAGCTTCCAGATCCTGATAATTGTTGAAGTCACGATCACGTTGCAGCAAGCCAAACCCGTTAAGTTTTTCGACAGGGGTGGATTGGAAGTTGAAATAAGGCACTTCCCACAGCGGTTGCCATACCCATTCGTCACCTTTCTGAATCATGAGGCCGTCAGAATCGTGCACTTCGGGGCGGTAATCGCCGTAATGTTGCTGGGAGTTTTCACCGTGGAAAAACATGCTGGTCAGCGGCGCAATGCCGATTTCTGTGATGTCTTGGCGCGGGTAAAGCTGGGTTTCGACTTCCATCTCAGTGCTGTTGCCGGGGGTCAACACGAAACGGGTCGCACCCGTGGTCGCGGGGGAGTCGAGCAGGGCGCAAAAGACCAAGGTGTCTGCGTTTTTCGCCGGTTTTTCCAGCCAGAATTTGGTGTAATCGGGGAATTCTTCTTTGCCTTCCAGCGAGGTGTTGATGGCAAGCCCGCGTGCCGACAGGCCGTATTTTTGATCCAGCCCCAGTGCACGGAAGTAACTTGCCCCTTGAAACACCAGTGCTTCGGTGTAACTGGAATGTTTGCCACCAAGTTTGGCGAGAATGCGAAAGCCAGTAAACCCCATATTGGGTTCATCGTTTTCGAGGTTTAAGCCTTTGACTTCGGTGTAGTCATAATACTTGCGCGAAAATTTGATGGGGGTGGCGGCGCCGTCTTCCCAAGCAAACAGTTCGATGGGGTGAATGTAGTGCATCCCCGGATGCATAAATTCGAGTTGAAACGGTAGCTTTTCGTCGCGCCAAAAGGTTTGGTTGCCTTTGAACTTGATGTGCTGGTAGTGGTCATAGGTGATCCGCCCCGTATCCACTTTCATCATGGGCGTTTTGCTGAATGGCTGGCGGGAGAGTTGCTCCGCCACCTGTTTGACGTGTGCGAAGCAGCCGTCAGCGGCATAAGTGTTGACACTATTCAGGGTTAGCAGCACAAATGATAAGAGCCAGATAGACAAATTAGATTTCATAGTGGTGAGGATACCGAAGAGGGCTATGTTGCTCAGTGGGTTGCCGAGATTGACTAGGGAATTTCCGTGAGAAATAGTAGAGCAGAATTTAAGTGACGTCTAGCGGTATATGATTGGCAGAATCCGCGCGTGCTCGTATAGTTGCGCCCCGTAGCCCTAACAACGCCGTAAGGCAAGGAATTCGTCGTCGATGAAGCGTGATATTTCGCTGGATATACTCAGAGGCTTGATGTTGATCATTATGGCCGCTGACCATTTTGGTGAGCCGATTTTCCAGCATTTGTATGAGTTTGCGGGGTATGTCAGCGCGGCGGAAGGCTTTGTGTTTCTGTCCGGCATGTTGGTGGCGTTGGTGTACAGCCGTTATCACACCGCTGGTGGGCAAGTGCTGGAACAGCGCGTGTGGCAGCGTGCCGGGGTGATTTACCTTTACCATTTAATGGTATTGCTGGCGGTGTTTGTGTTCACGGTGGCAACGCAATGGTCGGGAGCACCGTGGACGAGTTTTGCCAATGAAATGCAGGTGGAGCCAGCACGGGCTTTGCTGTCGGGACTGTTATTGGTGTACCAGCCGCCGATGCTCGATGTGTTGCCGCTTTACGTGGTGTTGATGTTAGCTGCACCGTTCGGGTTGCGTTTGATGCTGCAATACCAAGCGATTGGGGTGGCAATGGTACTGCTGGGCAGTGGCGGTTTTTGGCTGGCAGCGCAATATGGCTGGGGGCGCGATCTGTGGGCTTTGTTGCCGCAAGGCTTGTTATTGCGGGGCGGTGCGTTTGATTTCATGGCTTGGCAATTTTTGTTTGTGCTGGGCATGGTGTTGGGTTTCTTGCGTTTTAACAGCAAGGGCGCGTTACCGCGTGTGAATGGCTGGTTGTGGTCGGCTGGTTTGCTGGTCATTGTGGGATTGTATTTGCAACGGCATGGCTACGTGTCGCGTGATCTGTCTCCGATTGCGGCGTGGTTTCAGGAATACCGCCACATTGGGCGGGACAGTTTGGCGTGGCTGCGCTTGACAAATTTCTTGGCGTTTGTGTACGTGATTGCGGGGGTAATTGCGTGGCAGCGGCGTTATAACGTGTTGAAGCTGTTGGCTTTACCGGCGCGTTGGTTAGGCTTTTTGGGGCAGCATTCTTTGCAGGTTTTTGCCTACCATTTGGTGGTGATGTATTGCTACATTCCGTTCCGCTGGGGGGAGTGGGCGTTTACGGATCAGCAGAAGTGGTTGGTGTTGGTGGCGTTTTTGGCAAGTTTGAGCTTGCCTGCGCTGGGGCATAAAGCCTATTTACAGCGCAAGAAACAAGCAGCGCAACAGGCTCAGAATTTGAAGCCTTTGTGTAATGCGACAATCCCGCCGGTCATATTGGTGTAAGTGACACGCTCAAACCCGGCAGATTCCAGCATGGCTTTGAGGGTCGCCTGATCGGGGTGCATACGGATAGATTCCGCCAAATAGCGATAGCTTTCGGCATCATTTGCGATCAATTTGCCCATCATCGGCAGGAATTTGAACGAATATTGGTCGTAGATCGGTGCTAAACCGGGTACGACTGGCTTGGAGAATTCCAGCACCAGCAAGCGTCCGCCCGGTTTCAACACGCGGTACATCGAGCGCAGTGCCGCGTCTTTATCGGTGACATTCCGCAACCCAAACGCAATGGTGATAATGTCGAAATGGTTATCAGCAAATGGCAGGCATTCCGCATTGGCTTGCACATAGCGCACATTGCCGCCAATGCCTTTATCCGTCAGACGTTCCCGCCCGTTTTCCAGCATTGACGCATTAATGTCGGAAAGAATCACTTCACCGTCATCGCCCACGATCCGTGCAAACTTGGCAGCCAAGTCGCCGGTACCGCCTGCCAAGTCCAGCACGCGGTTGCCGCGTTTCGCGCCTGCCGCATCAATCGTGTAACGTTTCCACAGCCGATGCACGCCAAATGACATTACGTCGTTCATTACGTCGTACTTGTCGGCTACTGAATGAAATACGCCCGCAACCCGACTAGCTTTCTCCGTAACGGGTACTTGTTGAAAACCGAAATGGGTAGTTTGTTCCTGTTCTGTCATGCGACATGTTTCCGTGTGGTTCAAGTTCCCCAACATTGTAACAGGCAAACGCCGTTTCTACATGGAGTCTGATGATGAAAAAGTTAATAGCAGGTTTGGGTTTGACGGTGTTAGCCGTGCCTTCCGCGCAAGCCTGGACGATGGATGATTCACGCACCGTGCGTGCCAACCAAAGCCAGCCGATCGTCCGCGTTGTTAAGCGCTATCAAACGGCTACGTTGCAGCAAGCACCGCTGCAACGCCATCCACACCAAGCCACTGGCTGGCAACGCTCAGCGCGGGTAACGCCCCAGCGTATGCAACGTTCACGTCAAGCAGCCCATGCGCCAGTGCGCCCGGTGCAAATGCACGCCTACTACATGCCGCAACGCTCGGCAGGGAAACAACCGTTGCGTGTCCACCGCATTGTCGGGCAAGCGCAACCAAGATGCCGTTACATCGGTTAATGCATCAGAATGGCACGAAAATCTGGCTCATCCGAGCCAAGATTTCTTCACGCCATACGATTGCCGCAAAGCCTGCCATTGCCAGCCATGGGCCAAATGGCATGGGCAAGCTTTCGCGCTGACCTTTCACCAACATCCACGCAATTCCGAAAAATGCACCAAACGCAGATGACGCAAAAATCACAAACGGTAGAATTTGCCAGCCACCCCACGCGCCGAGTGCTGCCAGCAATTTGAAATCGCCATGTCCCATGCCTTCCTTGCCCGTCAACAGTCGGAACAGGTGAAACACTGACCACAACGCCAAATAGCCAAAAGCTGCGCCCACCACCGCATCCGGCAAACTCACCAAGGTGCCGCTGATATTGAGCAGCAAACCCGCCCACAGCAGTGGATATGTCAGAATGTCAGGCAGCAGCATGGTTTGCGCATCAATCATAAACAGCGCGACCAAGACCCAGGTAAAGCCGAGCAACGCCACCAGTTCAACGCCATAACCGACGCGCCAAGCGACCAACATGGACAGCAATGCCGTTGCCAATTCTACCAACGGGTATTGGCTGGAAATCGGCGTCTTGCAACCGGCACATTTGCCGCGCAGAAATACGTAGCTGATCACGGGAATGTTTTCCAGTGCCGTGATTTTGTGACCACAGGTCGGGCATTGTGAGCGTGGCACGACCAGATTGAAATCGCCGGTATCCAGCTTATCGGGCGGCTGATCCAGCCATTCGTGACAATCCTGTTTCCACTGGCGTTCCAGCATGATGGGCAGGCGGTAGATCACCACGTTCAGAAAACTGCCTATCAGTAGCGAAAATAGCCCGACGATACTTATCAGCCAAACAGGGCTGGTTTTGAGTAAAAAAATCAGTTCCATGCGAGTATGCGTTCCTAAACAACAGCCCCAAGTTTAAAGATGGGCAGGTACATGGCGATGACCAAACTGCCCACAATGCCGCCCAATACCGCCATGATCAGCGGTTCAATTTGTTTTGCCAAGGTGTCGACCAAGCCGTCAACCTGTGCTTCGTAATAATCGGCTACTTTTGCCAACATTTCTTCCAAACGCCCGGATTCTTCGCCGATACGCGTCATTTGTACCATCATATTCGGGAATAATTGCGTGGTTTGCATGGAGGTATTCAATTGCACCCCGCGAGCGGTGTCGTCTTGAATCCGCCGTGACGCTTCTTCATACACGGCATTGCCGGTCGCGCCCGCCACCGAATCCATCGCTTCCACCAACGGCACACCCGCCGCAAACATGGTGGCTAGGGTACGTGCAAACCGGGCGACCGCCGACAAGTTCAGGATATTACCCATAATCGGGATTTTTAACGACGCTTTATCCACGAAACGGTCAAAGGCTGGCGAGCGTTGCCGCGCTTGGGTGAAGCCGGTTCCCACTGCAACAAATATCAGAATCGGTTGCCACCAGTTGGCGACCAGCCAATCTGAAAACGAAATGACCAATAGCGTGAAAGCGGGCAAGTCTGCGCCAAAGCTGCTAAACACTTCCTTAAACTGCGGAATAACCCAGATCAGCAAAATGGCCGATACCACCACGGCAGCAACCACGACGATAATCGGGTACATCATCGCGCTTTTGACTTTGGCTTTGAGCGCTTCGCTTTTTTCTTTGTAGGTGGCGACTTTTTCCAGCATGGTTTCCAGCGTACCGGCCTGTTCACCCGCTTTCACCAAGTTGACGAAAAGTTTGTCGAAATACTTGGGGTGTTTGGCTAACGCTGAACCTAAACTGGCACCGCCTTCAATGTCTGCACGTAATTTGTTCACCAATTCGCGTACCGAGGCGTTATCGCCCCCGGAAGCCATCAGTTCCAAGGATTGCACCATGGGCACGCCGGAACGCATCATGGTGGTCAATTGGCGGGCAAATTGCGCAATATCCCCCGGTTTGATCGCGGCTTTGAACAGCGGTTTGGGTTTGCGGTAGATGCGCCCCGGATTAATGCCTTTGCGTCGCAGTTCAGCACGTAACCAGTTGGGATTCACAGCTTCGGTTTCACCGCGCATTTTTACGCCATTGCGGTTCACGCCTTCCCACTTGTAAATGGCTTGTGCTTCGCTGGGGGTGGGTTTTTTGCCTGCTACTGGCTTTTTCAAAGTGTTGCTTTGCATATCCGTGGCTCTGCGTTATTTTTGTGATTATTGCCAGTCTAACACGCACGGGTGGTGGAACTGCATCCGGTGGGATAAGTGGTCGTTACGGGCTTAGTCTGAAGTGACGCGCTCCAATTCGGCCAATGAGGTGACGCCTTGGCGCACTTTGTTGAGCGCGGAACGGCGTAAATCCGCAATGCCTTCTTTGAGGGATTGTTCAGCGATTTCCAGCGAGTTGCTGCCATTCATAATCATGCGCCCCATTTCGGCGGAAATCGGCATGACTTGGTAAATACCTACCCGCCCTTTGTAACCGCGTGAACATTCCGAACAACCGCATGGCTCGTACAGCTTGAGGGCTGGAATTTCCTCTTGGTGGAAACCCATTTGCAGCAAAACGTCGCGGGGTACATCCGAGGGTTTTTTGCAATTTTCACACAAGCGCCGTGCAAGGCGTTGGGCAATAATTAAGTGAATGGAGGAGGCGATATTAAACGTCGGCACGCCCATGTTCATCAAACGGGTCAAGGTTTCCGGGGCGCTATTGGTGTGCAAGGTGGATAACACCAAGTGTCCGGTTTGTGCCGCTTTGATGGCAATTTCAGCGGTTTCAAGGTCGCGGATTTCCCCCACCATGATGATGTCCGGGTCTTGACGCAAAAAAGAGCGCAGAGCTTCGGCAAAGGTCAGCCCGACTTTGGCGTTGACGTTGACTTGATTCACGCCGGGCATATTGATTTCGGCGGGGTCTTCGGCAGTGGAAATGTTTTTTTCCGGGGTGTTGAGGATGCCTAAGCCGGTGTACAGCGTCACGGTTTTACCGCTACCCGTCGGACCTGTGACCAGAATCATGCCATCGGGTTTTTCCAGCGCTTTCATGAAATCGTGTTGTTGCTTGGGTTCAAAACCGAGCTTTTCTACCCCTAGGGTGGCGTTGGATGAGTCAAGTATCCGCATAACCACTTTTTCACCGAACAGGGTGGGGAGGGTGTTGACACGAAAGTCGATTTTTTGCTTGTCGCTGACCGTAAAGCGGATGCGCCCGTCTTGAGGGACGCGGCGTTCGGAAATATTCATCCGTGCCAGTACTTTGATGCGCGAAATTAATTGTTGGGCGGAATCGTTGGGCGGGGTGGCAACGACTTGCAAAATGCCGTCGATCCGGTAGCGGATGCGCATGTTTTTTTCAAAGATTTCAATGTGAATATCCGACGCTTTGGATTTAATGCCGTGGGCTAACAGCTTATCGACGAATTCAATGACGGCGGGATCTTCGTCATCTTTGGTTTTGAGATCGCGGACGTCTAGGGATATTTCTTTGGCAGCGGCTACCGGCGCGGCAGTGGGAGAGGCTTTGCCGCTGTGAGGTTGGGCGGCGTGCCCGCTCATGCCGTCGTCGCTGCTGATGTAGCGTTGCAGCTTGTCGAATTCGACAAAAACGGGTTCGGGGATTAAGCCGGTGGCGAATTTAACATCATCCAAATTGGTCAAATACGTGGGGTCAGCCAAGCCCACCATGAGATTTTTGCCGCGCTGATAGAGGGGAATCAGGTTGAGTTTGCGCATCTGCTCTGGGCTGAGCAAGGCTGCAATCGGCGGTGGAATGCTGATTTGGTCGAGGTCGACCATGCTGAGGCCGTATTCGAGGCTGGCGGCGTAGGCGACGTCTTTGGTGGATACGATGCGTGAGCGGATCATCCATTCCACCAGCGAGACTTTTTCCGCACGCGCTTTCTGCACGGCTTGTGTCGCCGACTCTTTGTCGAGCAAGTCTTGCACAACTAATTGTCTGGCTAACCCCGGTAAGGGGATGGAAGAAGTCAGCGGAATCATGGATAAAAACTATCTTGTCATTATTAGAATAAATAGAACTACATGATAGCGCGTTGAAAGTGTCTATAACATGAATTTCTTTAGGCGCTGCTGGCTGCCAGTTCCGTGACCCAATCATCTACCGTTTTGGCTTTGCTGCTAAAGTTGATGCCTAACAACATCTGCCAGTAATATGGACATGGAGGCTTGTACTTCGCGGTTGGGGTAATCGAGGTGGTATAAACCGTATTCATCGCGGCTTTTTAGGGTCAGATACCCCGTTTGGAATAATACGGGTGCGAGTTGCGAGCATTCAAGGTCGTAGTGACCGAGTGCGAGTTCATTGACTTCCATTTCATTGACTTGGTATACCCCGTCGCGGCGCATCAGTTTTGGCAAAAAAGTGGGCGTGCCGGATTCAAACCAGAAGTTGCGAAACGCATTGGCGCTGAAAAAACTGAGGATGGAATACGGGTTGTAGACGAAATGTTCGTTATCCCACGAGTAGCCGTTGTACCAGCGGCGTAAGGTTGCCAGCAGTTCTTCACGGCTGAGTTTCAGGCGTTGTTCGGCGGCGGGGAAGTAGGGGGCGAAATAATGTTCCAGTTCGGTTTGGGTGTAGCCGACCAAGGTGGCGGCTTTGTGGTCTAGCGTCAGGTCGTAGAGATTGTTCAGGTCGGAAAAGACGGAGACTTTGCTGAATTTGGATACGCCGGTGATCAGAAAAAATTCCAGATAGGGGTCGCTGTCTTTGATCACCGAGTAAAAAGTTTTCATCACCTGCTGGTTGATCTTGGCTTGTGGAATGTTGTCAAGGTAGTCAATCAACGGCTTGTCGTATTCGTCGATGAGGAGTACGACATTGCCCGATTTTTCTGCCAATGCTTTCAATAGCTTGGCAAAGACATCTTTGAGCATGATGTCAGGGGGAAAGGATATGCCGTGTTCTGTGGCTATGTCAAGTAAGGCTTGGCGTAACACTTCCTCCAAGCCGCGCCCTTGGTAGTTCAATTTGTTCATGGAGAGGTGGATAACGGGGTGGATGTCGCTCCAATCCCGTTGGTTTTCAATCCACAAGCCTTTGAACAGTTCACGTTTGCCGCTGAAAATGGCGTTGAGGGTGGAGAGTGTCAGCGATTTTCCGAAGCGGCGCGGGCGCGAGAGGAAGTAGTATTTGCCGCTGGCAATCAGGCGGTGGATGGCTTCGGTTTTGTCGATGTACAGGTAGTCTTTGCCGATGATTTCTTCAAAGGTTTGGATGCCGACGGGGAGTTTTTGCAACATGGGAAGTCCGCTGTGGAAAGTGCATGGGGGAAGCATAGCACAGTTCTTGCGGTGCGGTTTTGGGGTAGACTTAGAGCCTTAGTGAAAGGAGCAACGGTATGCGTCAGGATGAGTTGTTAGAGCTATTAGCCAATGGTGAAAATTCTGGTGTGGAGTTTAAGCGCGATGATATTCGCCCAGAACAATTGGCTCGGGAGGTGGTCGCGTTAGCCAATTTTCAGGGTGGGCGCATTTTACTGGGAGTGGAGGATGATGGCTCAATTTCGGGTATCCAGCGTGAAGGGTTGGAAGAATGGGTCATGAACGTGTTTCGGGACAAAATTCATCCGATGATGCTGCCATTCTATGAGGAAGTGCAGTTGCAGGATGGTAAGCGGGTGGCGGTGATCAGTTTTACGCAGGGTATTTCTAAGCCTTATGTGTTGCGGCATACAGGACGTGAGGATATTTATCTGCGGGTCGGTAGTACGTCGCAGTTGGCAACACGCGAGCAACAAGCGCGGTTATATGCCTTGGGTGGAATGCTGCATACCGAAGTTATGCCCGTGCCGGGAACATCCATCGAGGCGTTGGATCAGGCGAAATTGCAAAACTACATTCAAACCGTGATCAATGACCCTGATGTGCCGCAAACACCGGCAGATTGGCAGGCACGTTTATTGGGGTTGGGGTTTTTGGTGCAGGCATCGACGGGTGAGGTGATGTGTACCATTGCTGGTTTGGTGTTGTTTGGTATTAAGCCGCGTCGTTATTTGCGGCAGGCGGGTATTCGGGTGATGGTGTTTGATGGGGAGGAAAAGACGTATCAATCGCGGTTGGATGAAACCTTGGATATTGCTTTGCTGGGGCGTATTCAATATGAAAAATCGGGTGGTCGTACCATTCTTGAGGATGGCTTGGTTGAAAAGCTGTTGTCGGTGTTGCGTCCTTTTATTTTTTACGAAAGTGATGTGTTGGATGCGAATAGCTTGCGGCGTGATCGGGGGTGGGTGTATCCGTTGAATGCGTTGCGCGAATTGGTGATTAATGCGTGTGCGCACCGTGATTGGACGCGCTTTGTGGATATTGAGGTTGGGGTGTATGCGAATCGCTTGGAAATCATTAGCCCCGGTGCGTTACAGAATTCCATGACGGTTGAGAAAATGAAGGCGGGGCAGCGTTCGCCACGTAATCCGATTATTGTGGAAATATTGCGGGACTATGGGTATGTGGATGCGCGGGGGATGGGCATCCGTACCAAGGTGATTCCGCAGATGCGGGAGTTTAATGGTACGGAGCCGATGTTTGAGGCGACGGAGGATTATTTGAAAACGACGTTGTGGCGTTGAATGCCTAGTGCAATTGTCTACTTGTGTCAGCATGTCTTTTGTCTCATGTCTTAGGCAGCGTTGCCGTGATGCAAACCAAACTGGACACGAAAATCGGTTGCCTTGACGGTTGGGGCAAGTTTTCCGGCTTGCTTGTGCAACTCGACCACGCCGTAACGTTCCAGGGTTTTCAATGTGCGTGATAGGTTGGGTTTTTTGCGGTGTGAAAGCTGTTCAAGTTCGCTTAGGGACTGGGGTTGATGGCGTATGATTAAATCCAGCAATGCTTGGTTTTCATCGCTCAATACTTGCGCCATGGATTTTACAGATTCAAACCATATTTTAGGTTCGTCGGATAGCGGTTGATAGTCACCTTTGGCGATGGCGATAGTACGTTGGATGTAATCCAGTCGTGACATAATGCCGATATTGAGAATTTTGTTTGCCATGTTTATGCCTCGCTCATCATCTTGTTGACATCTTGCCAAAAATCTTCCAAAAGTTGCCCGGCTGTTTCAAACTCATAGGGTTCAACACTTTTACGCTGGTGTTTATGATCCCATACCAAGCGCTTTGCACCGTATTTTTTGCGTTGTGGCTTGATAGCATGAGCATTATCGTAGCCTAATATTCGCACATTATGGCGGTCATGCAGCGTTAAGGAGTAACGGATGCCGTGCGGGATATGTTCATTTGGTGTTACGCGATAGGCTTCAATTTTTGTCCAATAGCCGTTGTCCATTGGAAATATCTCACCATTCAGCAAGAGCAAGGTTTCTAAACCTTTATCCTCATTGTGTTGCTGTGTGGGCATGGCGAGTCGTCCTTGGGTTATGATTGGATGATAACAGTATAAGCGTACAGATCGCAATTTTTAGTGCTTGAGCAGCAGATTGGCGAGGTCGGCTGCCATGCGTTTGAGGAGTTGCTTGCTGGTGATGTCTTTGATTTGCATAGGGCGATTTTAGCAGCAGGACATAGGCATTCTAGCCTTGCCCTGCTGAGCGGTTGGTATTAGCTGTTGGCTGCTACTTCGGGTAATTGATCTAGCCCAGCAATCCCAGACATCCTAAGAAGTGAATGCACTATACTAGACACTTGAGGGCGGGGCAGCGTTCGCCGCATAATCCGATTATTGTGGAAATATTGCGAGACTATGGGTATGTGGATGCGCGGGGGATGGGTATCCATTACCAAGGTAATTTCGCAGAAGTGGGTATTCAATGGCACGGAACCTGAGTTTGAGGTCACAGAAGATTATTTGAAAACGACGTTGTGGCGTAAAACTTGAATCAGGGAATAACTACACAGGCTTTCGGTGCAAACTCATCTTTCCATCCACTGTTGCTAGATTTCTTAACAGTACAAGCCCATTTGCCATTAGCATCGCGTGCCACTTTTACTTTTACGCCCAATGCTACGGAATTTACCCGACCATCCAGTGTTGCCTCAATAGAGGATTCCCCCGTTGTTGGGTCAACTGATACTACCGGATTATTTTGCATCAAAGGAGAACTACCTGTTACCCAGCCAAGATCAGTAGCGTCGGCTGTACCACTGTTATCAATCAACATCAGATCAGCCGGTACTTTTAAGTTGGAAATTTCTTGATAAACAATATTAACCTGAGTTTTTGATGTGTAGTCTTGATAGGCAGGCAATGCCATCGCCGCCAATATGCCAACGATACTGACAACAGTCATCAATTCCAGCAAACTGAATCCTCGTTGTATCTGAATCATGGCTTTGCACCTACGTTTTTGTAATTTTTGATTTATTAAGCGTTCTATCACACGAAAAGCCCCAAAAGGGGCTTTTCATCTATTCACTCGGAAAGTGTTAGATTAGTTACAGCCTTTTGGTTTGAAGCTGTCTTTCCAACCAGCCGCAGTACTTGTAATAGTGCAACTCCATTTACCAGAAGCTATACGATTCAGCGTGACAGTTGTCCCAAGGACAGATGAAGCGACAGAGCCGTCCATTATACCAGTGATTGATGCTGTGCTGGTTGCCGGAGCTACAGCAACAGTGAGTTCATCACCAGAACCAGCAGTTGTAGATTTCAGTAGAGTTGAGTTATCTGCAATCCACCCTAGCAGCGAGAGGATCAGTGGTAGCAACGTTTTCTTGCAGGTTGGTTTCAACCGCTGTTTTCAGATTGGAGAGTTCGCCGAATACACGGTTAACCTGGGTTTTTGCCATGTAATCTTGGTAAGCAGGCAGTGCAATCGCAGCCAAAATGCCGATGATGGCAACTACGATCATCAATTCGATCAAAGTGAAACCCGCTTGTGCTTTAGATTTCATTGTTTTCATACTCATTTGAGTCATTCCTTATTGTTAGGATTAGTTAGGAGCTTTGTTAATGTCCTCAGACGCAAGGAGTAATGCAGGAGACGTGCCAACCGCCATTGCGGTGTTAGCGGTAGGTTTTCGAGGATGATCGGTGGTTTTGCGGAGGGGGTTGTCAAAATGTGACAGGCAGGTAGGAGGAATGTGACAGCGTAGAGGGTGTATGCTATAATGTAGTTACAGTTTTATAAGTGAGATATGTATGGATTTTGAGTGGGATGATGCTAAAAACCATAAAAACATCCGTAAGCATAAAATTAGTTTCGAGACGGCTGCCTTTGCGTTTGTTGATCCTAAGCATGTTTCTATACAAGATCGCATTGTAGACGGGGAAGAGCGTTGGCAGACTATTGGCATGGTACAAGGGCGGCTGTTATTGCTAGTTGCTCATACCCTGTGGGATGCAGACAATGGCTCAACCGTTGTGCGCATCATTTCAGCGAGAAGGGCAGAACCTAAAGAAAGGAAACGTTATGAACAAGCAAACCAAAACTGTTAAATTCTCATTAGATGCCTCCAACTTACCCGCTTTGACCGCTAAGCAGGAAGAGGAGTTGAAGATATTAGCAGCGATGCCAGACGAAGAAATTGACTTCAGCGATATTCCCGAAACCACTGATGATGCTGGAAAAATGCCGTGGTGGGTAAATTTTACCGTCCGATCAAGAAACAAGTCACGGTGCGGATTGATGCAGACATTCTGGCATGGTTACAATCCAGCGGCGCAGGCTACCAAACGCGGCTAAACCAACTGCTCCGCGAGGCGATGCAGCAGGCAGCTTAGTCAAACCGCACGTCATCATAAAAATCCGCCAAACAACACGTCAACCCAATGCTATTCAAGGTCAAGGTTGCTTCCGCCCCGCTGCGCGTCATGAGTACCCATTCATCCTCATTCTGGCGGCGGAACAGTTCCACATAATATTTGCGCGGATCAATCAGCAAATATTCCTGCAAACTCGCCAGTTTGCGGTAGCTGATGAATTTACTGCCCCGGTCTTTGTCCTCGGTTGAAGGAGAAAGCACCTCGATAATCAGCTTGGGGTGATGTTTGGCATAATCCCGTTCCGCCAACTGATCGGAAGGCTCGCACGTTACCATCACATCCGGGTAGAAAAAGGTATCATCTGCCGCAATGCGTACCTTCATATCCGCAATATACGTGCTGCACCCAGAGCCGCGCAGGTGCATTTTGATTAGTGCGTAAGCGTTGCCGCTGACTTTAACATGCCGGTCAGAAGCCCCCGCCATCGCGTAAACTTCGCCGCGAACGTATTCTGATTTCTCAATGGCAAATTGCTCACCTTCCAAATATTCTTCAGGCGTGAGGTAATTGTCTTGCAGTAGTGCGTAACCCATGTGCGAATCTCCTGTGCCGATGCCATTGATAATAGCGTATCTGAACACGCAGCGTCAGTTAGCCCTCATCCAACCCATATTTCTGAATCCGATAACGCAACTGCCGGAACGACATCCCCAACACTTCCGCCGCCTTGGTGCGATTCCAGCGCGTCTGCTCCAATGCCCGCAAAATCAAATCACGCTCCGCCTCCTCATCCACCGGATTCCAAGCCGGTAACGCCTCCACTTCTCCCTTTGCCACCTTCTTCTCTTCTATCCCACCATCGTTCCCTGAGCGCGTTCCCTGAGCGAAGTCGAAGGGAAGTCGAAGGGAAGAAGAGTCCGCAGGGTGAGGGGTAACAACTGCCACCGGCAACTGCAAATCATCCGGCTGAATCGTATTGTTATCACACAACGTACTCGCCCGCTCCAACACGTTTTCCAGCTCGCGCACATTCCCCGGAAACCCATACGCCCCCAACTCCTGCCGCGCCGCAGGCGACAACCGTATCGGTGGCATCTGCCAACGTTCCGCAATTTTCTGCAAGAAAAAGTCCGCCAACAGCAAAATATCTTCCTGGCGTTCCCTCAGCGGCGGCACTTTCAACTTGATCACATTCAGGCGGTAATACAAATCCTGTCGGAAATGCCCCGCCGCGACTTCGTGTTCCAAACTCTTGTGGGTAGCACTGAGAATTCGCACATCCACCGGGATTTCTTCCAAGCCCCCCACGGGTTTGACCGCGCCTTCCTGAATCGCCCGCAGCAATTTGACCTGCATGGTCAGCGGCAAATCCGCGACTTCATCCAGAAACAACGTGCCTTTGTGCGCCGCTTGAAACAGCCCCTGCTTATCCGCCATTGCGCCGGTAAAGCTGCCTTTTTTGTGCCCGAAAAATTCGCTTTCCATCAGATTTTCAGGAATCGCCCCGCAGTTGACCGGCACAAACGGCGCTTTGACCCGCGAACCTTGCTGGTGAATCTGGTGCGCGACCAATTCCTTACCGCTGCCCGATTCGCCGTGGATGTACACTGGCGCTTGGCTACGCGCCAGTTTGTGGATGGTCGCTTTGAGTTGCTGCATCGCCGGAGAATTGCCCAAAATGCTGCTGCTGTGGGTGTCGCTATCGTCATCGGCTGGCGTGGGTTGTTTGCCTTTACCAGCGGAAAGTTTGAGCGCGGTTTGAATCAATTCGCGCAGTTTCGGCAAATCCACGGGTTTGGACACGAAATCGTAAGCGCCCGCTTTGAGTGATTCTACGGCCGTATCCATGCTGCCAAAGGCCGTAATCACGGCAACCGGAATGTGTGGGTGATTTTTTTGCAGGTAACGCACTATGTCGATGCCGCTGCCATCCGGCAATTTCATATCGGTCAGGCACAACTGCGGATGGTAATTTTCGATCTGGTTGAGAGCGCTTTCCACGTCGCCAGCCGTAATGGTATCCAGCCCCATGCGTAACAGGGTGATTTCCAACAGTTCACGGATGTCAGGTTCATCATCAATGATGAGTACGGTTTGTTCAGTCATTTATAATTATCTTATGGTGTTAACGATGATGCGCAAACACAAGGCGGAAACAGCTTCCACCCGACGCTAACGCAACATAGTCCAAGGTTGCGCCATTGGTCAAGCACAGTTCGCGCGACATGAATAAGCCTAAGCCCGTGCCTTGGGTGCTGGTGGTGAAAAACGGTTCAAACAGGCGCTGGCGTTGCGCTTCGGTCATGCCACGCCCGTTATCCATGACGTTGAGCATAATGTCGCGGGTATGCGTCGGGTTGCCGCCGTGAATGTCGATTTGTAAATACTTGGGGTCATCGTGTGCGTATTTGTAGGCGTTGCTGCACAAATTCCAAATGATTTGGTGCAAGTGCGCCGGGTCGAATTCAATCACGGTATCCGCCGGTTCGATGAATAAGTTCATCTGATCAATGCGCAATTTGTTTTGCAGCAGAAAATCTTTGCGGAATTCGTGTAACCACAATTTGAGCGCGAGGCGTTCGCGGTTAGGCGTTTTTTTGCGGGAGAGGTTGAGCACGCTTTCGATGGTCAGATTCATGCGGCGGGCATTGGATTGGATGATTTGCAGCAAGCGTACATCGGCTTTATCCAGATTCTGGGATTCGCTCATGAGTTGCGCGGCGTGGCTGATTGCGCCTAAGGGGTTGCGGATTTCATGCGCAATGCTGGCAGTGAGCTGACCGAGGGAGGCGAGTTTGGCACTTTGCAATTTTTCGCGTTGTTCGGTGGTATCTTCCAGATTGATCATGGTAGCGCGGCGCGATTGATTCCCCAGTTGGGAAAATCGCGCCCGCATTTCGGTGGTGTTTTGGTGGCGCACGTCAAAGCTGGCAATGCGTGGGCAAATCGTGTGCAGCCAGTGTTGCAAGTGGTGATCGAGTTCGGGGGCGAATTGCTGCAAAGGTTTGCTGCGCCAGTTGCCGGGTTGCCCTAGCATGTCCCACGCGGATTCGTTCATGTGGCGGATGGCGCCGGAACCTTCTACCACCACAATGCCGGATTCGAGTTTGTCGAGAATCGACTGGTTGAGTTGCGAGAGATTGGCAAGATCAACGCCGCGCCGTTGGGCTAAGGAGGCAACCGCGCTGGCCTTGCGAATCCAGCGATTGCTGGCGAGGCTGATCAACAGGATGAACAAGGCAATCAAGCCGCTGTGCATCACGCCGCCGCTGTCGGATTCCCCTTTGCTTTGCAGCCATATTTGCATGGCTACTAATGACACCCCGGTTATTGTTGCCAATAGCAATGAGACATGACCGGGGTTGCCAAGGTGAGGAATCAGGACGGGAATCAGCAATAAAATGCCAAAACCCGCGCCAATGCCACCGCTGGAATACAACAAACCTAGCAAGATGGCAATGTCGAGGATGACAAACAGCACGGTTTGCACCGGCAAATCCGGCCATTGAAAATACGAGGCGAGATTGCTGAAAACGGCCACTAACAGGTAGGTGCCAGTGAGCCACACAAAGAGGCCGGGGTCGTGTTGCCCCAGTTTGACATTGCCGTAGTCCAGCACCAACGAGACTAATAATGCGCCCGCCAATGTGAAGCGGTAGACATGGTAGAGGCGTAGTAAATTCCAAGGGTCTTCGTGTAAAAAGACCGGGATTAGCTTTTCGTCAAGTGTTGTTGCGCGTGTTCCAGGCTGCAAAAGTGTTTCCCTCCTTGGGAAATCGCTTCAGGCTCCGGGACATGCAGGCCGCAGTGTTCGCAGCGTACCATGCGGGTGTTTGTTGTAATTTTCCCGGACGATTGTTGGTGTTTTTGTTTCAGGCTTTGCCTACGTTGCCACGATTTTAACAGAAGGAAACCGACTACCAGCAAAACAAGGATAAAAATAATGCGGGACATGATGTGTTACAGCCTTTTCAGGTATAGTCTTTGACTTAACTACCTTAACGTTTTATGACACCGTGCAAAAGAAAAATCAGACATTACGCATCGCGTTAGCCCAATTAAATGTGTGTGTGGGCGATGTGCAAAATAATCTTAGTCAGGTACGCGCTGCTATCGGTCAAGCGCGGGAACAGCAGGCTGACTTGATTGTATTCCCGGAACTGGTCTTGGCGGGGTATCCACCCGAAGATTTATTGTTTCGCCCCGACTTTTTGACGCAAATGCAGGCAGGCGTGGAAACGCTGGCAGCAGAAGCCGATGGGATGACGGTAATCGTGGGAGCGCCGTTGCGTCGCGGTGCGGCGTTGCAAAACATGGCGTGCGTGCTGCGCGATGGGCAGATTCTGGCGGAATACAGCAAGCAATGTTTGCCCAATTACCGCGTCTTTGATGAAAAACGCTATTTTACGCCGGGTGCGCAATCGCTGGTGGTGGAGTTAGCGGGCGTTAAAGTTGGTATCCTGATTTGCGAGGATATTTGGGAGGATGCGCCTGCTCAAGCGGCGGTGGCAGCGGGGGCGGACGTACTGTGTGTGTTGAATGCGTCGCCGTTTAGTTACGACAAGCAAGCGCAACGGGCGGCTTTGTTGCAACGGCAGGCCGCGAGCAACCACTGCCCGCTGGCGTATGTGAATCTGGTTGGCGGGCAAGATGAACTGGTGTTCGATGGCGATTCGATGCTGGTGGATGCGGCGGGAAATATCGTGTTTCGGGCAGAGGCGTTTGCGGCAGGGGTGTTTGTTCAAGAGTGGGAGATAGGGCGCAGTTGTAGGGGCGTATTGCATACGCCCTCCGATCTTACCCCTCTTATCTACCAAGCCCTGACCACGGGTATCCGCGATTATGTCCACAAAAACGGTTTTTCCAGCGTATTGCTGGGCTTGTCGGGTGGGATTGATTCCGCCTTGGTGTTGGCGTTAGCCGTCGATGCGCTGGGGGCGGAAAATGTCGAGGCAGTGATGATGCCGTTTCATTACACGTCTGGCATGAGTCTGGAGGATGCGCAACAGCAAGCGGCTTGGCTGGGGGTGCGTTACCGCAATATACCGATTGCATCCATTTACGACAGTTTCACGGCTTCGTTAGCGCCGGAGTTTGGGGAGCGCCCGGTGGATGTGACCGAGCAGAATTTGCAGGCGCGGATTCGCGGGGTGTTGCTCATGTCGTTGTCCAATAAGTTGGGCAGTTTGTTGCTGTCTACCAGCAATAAGAGCGAGAGCGCGGTGGGTTATGCCACGCTGTATGGCGATATGGCGGGGGCGTTTTCACCGCTGAAAGATGTGTACAAAATGCAGGTGTATGCATTGGCGGAATACCGCAATACCTTGGGGCAGGCGATTCCGCAGCGGGTGATTGAGCGCCCGCCTTCCGCTGAACTGGCGCCGGGGCAAGTGGATCAGGATTCGTTGCCACCGTATGCGGTGTTGGATGCGATTTTGCGGCGTTTCATCGAGGGTGATGAGGTGCTTGAGGATATTATCGCCAGTGGATTCGATGCGGCAACCGTGCGCCGCGTGGTGAATCTGGTACTATTGAGCGAATACAAACGGCGGCAGGCAGCACCGGGCGTGCGCATTAGCGGGCGTGGCTTTGGCAAGGATTGGCGTTACCCGATTACTTCTGCTTGGCGTAAAAATTTACCTTTCAACCTCCCACAGGAGTGAATATGAAACTGATTCAGGCGATTATTAAACCGTTCAAACTGGACGATGTGCGCGAAGCCTTAACCGAAATCGGTGTGACCGGGATGACGGCCACTGAGGTGAAGGGTTTCGGGCGGCAAAAAGGCCATACCGAGTTATACCGTGGCGCGGAATACGTGGTGGATTTTCTGCCCAAAGTGAAGCTGGAAATCGTGGTCAAGGAAGAAGACGTGGACTTGGCGATTGAAGCGATTCAGAAAGCGGCGCATACCGGCAAGATTGGCGATGGTAAGATTTTCGTGCTTGCTGTTGAGCAATCTATCCGTATCCGTACCGGCGAAAGTGGGCGGGATGCGGTATAAATAACCTGCCGCGTCGTCTGGAACTGATCGAGGGTTCGCAGACGCAATGCTTGCAGCGGGTGCAATGCCTGCTGCCTGCGGAAAACGAGGTGTTTTGGCTGACGGGGAGTGCGATTAAAAAAGCGCATACGCTGTTGGGGCAAGAGTGTGATGCGTTGGTATTTGATGCGCATAGTGGCTTTGATGTGAATGCGTTTGCGGCGGTCAGCGGCACGTTGCGCGGTGGCGGGACGTTGTTTTTGCTGATACCACCGTTGGATGCGTGGGCGGATTTTCCTGACCCCGATTATCGGCGGTTTATTCCTTATCCTTATCAGCCGGAAGACGTGCGGGGGCGGTTTTTGCAGCGCTTGGTGCGGTTGTTGCGGGAAGAGGGCGTATGCAATACGCCCCTACGAAGACCCTCCCTTGTAGGGGCGTATTGCATACGCCCTCTTCAAAGCAAACAATCAATAGCCATACAAACCATTATCCAAGCCAATGCGCCGGTGGTACTGACGGCTGATCGCGGGCGCGGGAAATCGGCAGCGTTGGGCATGGCGGCGAGTCAGTTGCAGGCGGCGGGAAAGCGAGTGTTGTTAACTGCACCGTCACGGGCGACGGTGGCAACTGTTTTCAAACATGCCGAAAATCCCCCTTCATTTTTTGCTCCCGATGATTTGCTGCAAACCTTGCCACAAGGCGATGTGTTGTTGGTGGATGAGGCAGCGGCGATTCCTGTGCCGATATTGTTGAAAATGCTGGAACATTACCCGCGTTGCGTGTTTTCCACTACCTTGCACGGGTATGAGGGGAGCGGACGTGGGTTTGCATTACGTTTTCAGAAAGAACTGGATGCGCGTGTTGCGGGTTGGCAGGCAGTGCGGTTACACACGCCGATCCGTTGGGCGGAAAACGACCCACTGGAGGGCTTCATCAATCAGGCGTTATTGTTGGATGCGGATGTGGAAGAGGGCGTATGCAATACGCCCCTACATTTTTTGTACCGTCAATTAAACCGAGACGAACTTGCCCACAACGAACCTTTACTTCGCCAACTCTTCGGCTTGCTGATCACCGCTCACTACCAAACGCGCCCTTCCGATCTGCGCCAGATGTTGGATGCACCCGACATTTCCATTCACATCCTTGAACAGCACGGCGTGATCCTGGCAGTCGCCTTACTGTCCCGTGAAGGCGGTTTGGATGCGGAACTGACTGCTGCGATTCACGCCGGAATGCGCCGCCCCCACGGACACCCCATCCCGCAAACCCTCACCTTTCACGCGAAAATCCCCGGTGCGGCAACCTTGATTTGCGAGCGGGTGATGCGGATTGCGGTGCATCCTGACTGGCAAAATCACGGTCTGGGTGCGCACTTGTTGCAACATCTGTTAGGATTCGCCACCCACAGCGGGGCAGATTACATGGGGGTTAGTTACGCCATGACTCCGCCATTGCTGCGCTTTTGGGAACGTGCGGGGTTTGTATTGGCACGGGTCGGGTTTCGCAAAGATACTGCCAGCGGTAGCCGTTCGGTGGTGCAAGTGAAAGCCTTGAGTGCGGCGGCAGCGTTATTGTTCAAAGGGTTATGAGCGTGGAAAAAGTTTTAGTGAGTGGGCAGCGGTTTCTTGCCCTCGATGCGCTGCGCGGTTTGGCAGCATTGTCGGTGGTGTATTTTCATGTCTACGGTGGCTTGGGTTATCTGGCGGTGGATTTCTTTTTGGTGTTGAGTGGTTTTATCCTCGCGCACCGTTATTTATACAGTGATAAGCCCACTAGCGCGGCGGTGTTTATTAGCCATCGGCTTGCGCGTTTGTATCCGTTGCATCTTTACACGCTGCTGGTGTTTGTGTTGGTGCATTGGTTGATGTATTGGACGATGCCGAGCTTTCCTGATGGTGCATTGTTTACGTTTGTGCAGCATCTGACCCTGACGCATAACATTGGTCTGAGTCCACACGGGCTGACGTGGAATTACCCCAGTTGGTCGGTATCGGTGGAGTTTTGGGTCAATATTCTGTTTATTTTTCTGATTTCCCGCAAAACCTCCAGTGGCTGGTTATTTTTATTGAGCACGTTTGGCTTGGTAAGTTTGCTGAAGTTGCACGGTAATTTGAATGCGCAGGCGGAGACGTACCTCAGTATTATTAATGCGGGGATGTTGCGGGGAATGGCATCGTTTTTATTGGGTATTTTGGCTTATCGTGTGTACCTGTTTTACCGGGATGATTGGCGGGTGGCGCGGTATGCGGTTTGGTTGGAAGGGGCTTGTGTATTGGCGGTCGTCGGCATTCTCTGGAGTCGCACCGGGGATTCAGTGGGGATGGATGTTTTCGTGCCATATTTGGCGCTGTTGATGGTGGCAATTTTCGCCTTTGAACAAGGCTGGTTGTCGCGTGGTTTGCGTAAATTGGCGTATTTGGGGGAGATTTCCTATTCGGTTTACCTGAATCATTTGGTCGTTATCATGATTTTCCGCCACCTAGCTCCGCAATACGGTTGGGATAAGCCGATGATTTTGGGCTTAACGTTGGTGACAGTGTTGGTGTATTCGCACTTTACTTACCGTTATTTGGAAATTCCGTTGGGTAAAAAAATGCGGCGCGGGTTGGAGGCGTTGGTAGCCAAGCCCGCGCCGCCGCCCGTTTAGTGGACTGTCCACTCCACCAATCCGGTGTAAGCGGTAATAATAACAATGATGCCAAAGGCAATTCGGTACCACGCGAATACCGTGAAATCGTTGTTGCTAACGTAACGAATCAACGCCCGTACCGCAATCATGGCGCTGATGAAGGCAAACACAAAACCGACTGCCCATGCGCCCATGTCATCCATGCTCAACAACGCGCGTTCTTTGTACATGGAATAGACCGAGGCTATCCCCAAGGTTGGTACGGCAAGAAAGAATGAAAATTCCGCCGCTGCTTTACGTGACAGCCCAAAAAACAGCCCACCGATAATGGTTGAGCCTGAACGCGACATCCCCGGAATCAGGGCAACTGCTTGCGCTAAACCGAGCTTCAACGCATCTTGGGGGCGAATATCATCCACGGTTGCAATGGTAACGTTATGCTGGCGTTTTTCCGCCCACAAAATGATAAACCCCCCGACGATGAATGCAATCGCCACGGGCACCGGGTTAAACAAAACGGCTTTGATCATGTCACCAAACATCAAGCCCAATACCGCTAACGGCAAAAACGCAATCGCTAAGTTAATCAGTAGGCGGTTGGCAACGGGGTCACGCCCAATGCCCGCGAAGGTGCTGATGAAACGGGTGCGGTATTCCCAAATTACCGCGAGAATAGCGCCTAATTGAATGGCAATTTCAAACACGCCGCGTTTGTCGTGATCCATAAAGTTCATCAAGTCACCGGCGAGAATCAGGTGTCCGGTACTGGAAACCGGCAAAAATTCGGTTGCGCCTTCCACTAGCCCCATGACAGCGGCTTTCAGCAGTAAAAGAAAATCCATAAATGTCCTTTGGTGTGTATTTAGTCGCGAGATTATAAGCGATGTTGCTGGCTGCCCAATCGAAAACCTTGCAGTTCTGGCATAAACCCCCGACTAAATGCCATGACCTTGAAACGTTCGCCCATTTCGGCGGGCAGGCTTAAGGTGCGTACTTGTTGGGCGAGTGGGTATTGCTTATTCGGATTGGCTTCCAGTGCTTGCATGAATACGGTTTCCAAGCCGCTGTTGGCGAGGAACATCGCTTGGGTGGTGTAGCCTGCCAATTCCAAACCCGCATCCAGCCCCGCATTTGCCACCGCAGTGAAGTCGACGCTGGCGGTAATGTCTTGCAAACCGGGGTAAATCAGTGGGTTGGCGTGTACACGGTGTTGGTAATGGCATAGCAATGTGCCTGCGGTGCGTTCCGGTCGGTAATAATCGGCGTGTTCGTAACCGTAGTCGATTAGCAGCAAGACGCCTGCGGCGAGGGTGTCTGCCATGCTGCGCATCCAGGCGGGCAGGGCAGGGTTGAATTCAGAGGTGTAGTTGCCCTCTACGGCGACTAATGCAAAATCTTGAGCTTGTGTAGTGACGTGACGAATGACTTTTTCGCCATCGACCAGCGTAAACAATTCCACTGGCATCGCATCCAGCACCTCGTTGCCCACAATCACGCCGCGTAGTGGGGTTGCAGGCAAGCGGTCTAACCATTCCACCCGCTCCAGCAAATGTGGCACGTGTTTTTGCAAGGTTTGGCGTTGGCGGTCGCGTAATTCGGGGCTGAGATCCAATATCAGGTAATGGTCAGGTAAGCAGCCGATGTTTTCCAAATGTGCCAGCATATCCGCTGCCATGATGCCGCTGCCCGCACCCAATTCCAGTATGTCGCCGCCGCCAAGTTCGGTCAGTACTTGCGCACATTGGTTGGCAAGGCATTGCGAGAAGAGCGGGGAAATTTCCGGTGCGGTGATGAAATCGCCTGCCTGCCCGATTTTGCGTAAACCGGCGACGTAATAGCCCAAGCCCGGTTCGTAGAGCGCCATTTGCATGAAATGGTGGAAGGAAATGCTACCACCGTTGCGTTCAATTGCCGCACGGATGCGTTGGGCGAGTTGTTCGCTGTGGGCTAATGCCTCGGCGGAAGGTGTGGGTAATGTGTCGGTAACGCGCATGTCAGGTTATGATGGTGGAAAATACAAAGCTTAACAGAAGGTATGGCATGGCGACATTACAAGGTAAAGTAGCACTCCTCACAGGCGCAGCCCGTCGCATCGGCGCCGAAATCGCCCGCACGCTCCACAGCTCAGGTGCAACCGTCGTCATCCACTACCGCAATTCCGCAACGGATGCCGAACAACTGCAAGCCGAATTAAACGCGCAACGTGAAAACGCCTGCTTTTTAGTGCGCGGTGATTTACGCGACATCGCCAGCATCCCCAACTTAATCACGCAAACCCTTGAACAAGCGGGCAGATTAGATATTTTGGTAAACAATGCCTCATCGTTTTACCCCACGCCCTTAGCCACCGTGACCGAACAACAGTTTGATGACCTGATCGGCACCAACCTGAAAGCGCCGCTCTTCATGGCGCAAGCCGCCGCGCCGCATTTACAAGCCAATCACGGCTGCATAATCAATATGGTCGATATTCACGGAATGCGCCCCTTGCAAGGTTACGCGGCCTATTGCACTGCCAAAGCCGGTTTGTTGATGTTGACCCAAGTGCTGGCACGCGAATTAGGGCCGGATGTGCGGGTGAATGGCATTGCGCCCGGCGCGATCTTGTGGCCGGAAATGCCCGCTAATCACGCGATGCACGCCGAAATTCTGGCGAAAACGGCCTTGAAACGTGAAGGCAGCCCCGCCGATATTGCCAAAACCGTACTATTTTTGGTGCGCGATGCGGATTACATCACCGGACAAGTCATCCCCGTTGATGGGGGACGCTTGCTTAACCACTAGCACGGTACTCAGGCGGCGTACAAATGCCCCGGATTCAATTTCAATTTGGTGGGCTTGTGGAGAATTTCCAGCAACACAATAACCCGCTCTTCGCCATCGTATTTTTGGAAAATCGCTTCCAAACCTCGGAAAGGGCCTTCGGTGATCACGACTTTATCGCCGCTGTGGTAGCGATCGAGATCAATCGCACGCTCACCAAATAACGTTTCTTGATCTTTGAGGGTGGCTATCAGTGTGTCAGGTACGCGTGCTGCTTCGGTGCCGAAGCGCACAAAACTGCTAATGCCGGTGGTGGAACGAATGGGTGCCCAGTTATCATTCACGCCGTCATCCAAATGAATGAACAGGTAACGTGGAAACAGGGATTCAATTTTGGTGATCACTTTGCCGCGTTGGGTACGCAAGCGTTTAGCCAGTGGTCGATAAACTTCATAGCCTTGATTGCGCAGTTGAAATTCTGCCACTTCATCCTTGTGCGGTTTGCTGGTCAGCAAGAACCAGTTTCTAGCCATTTCGACACTCATGTTTGATACCTTTAGTAAGCCCAACTAAACCTTTCGTCAACGCTGCACTGGTCAAATCCCCAAACCTGAGAAGTGTTTTTCGCGTTACAATGGCTTCAGTCTATTCGATATGCTGTTAAGTTCAACCCCCAAAATCATAGAAAATTTTTATCAATTATGTGTTTTCATTAATGAAGGCTGAATCAACAAGGGCAAGTCACATGATAAATCATCAAGATAGGTTGATTAGTGCAGTAGGATTATCACGCTACTACAGCGAGCACTGCGCCGTAAATAATTTGGAAGTTGTCTTGGACAAAGGCGAGGTCTTGGGCTTACTGGGGCCGAATGGTGCGGGGAAATCAACCACCATGCAAATGTTGACCGGCAATCTTGCCCCTAGCACGGGTGAAATTAAGATCAATGGCATTGATTTATTGGATGAACCACGTAAGGCCAAGCAGCAACTCGGCTATTTGCCGGAACAGCCGCCGGTGTACCGCGATTTGACGGTGAGCGAATACCTGCATTATTGCGCCCGTTTGCGTAACGTTCCCGCCGCGCAGTGTCGCAAGGCAGTGGATTACGCCAGTGAGCGTTGTGGTTTGCAAGCGGTTAATAAGCGGCTGATTGGCAACCTTTCCAAGGGATTTCGGCAGCGGGTGGGGATTGCACAGGCCATTTTGCATAATCCAGCGGTGGTGATTTTGGATGAGCCGACGGTCGGTTTGGACCCGATTCAAATTCGCGAAATTCGCAGCCTGATCCGCGAATTGGGTAAGGATCACGGCATTATTTTGTCGACCCACATTTTGCCGGAAGTGCAGGCGGTGTGTGATCGGGTGCAAATTCTTAATCGGGGTAAAACGGTGTTTAACGGTACGTTGGATGGGGTGGAATCCTTGGAAAAAGTGTTTTTCGACCTGATTTTCCGCGAAGAAGCACTGAGCGATGCGCAGCAGGAGGTGGCAGCATGAGGGCTATTTGGGTAATTGCGAGTACCGAATTTCGCCGCATGTTTGTGTCGCCATTAGCGTGGAGCATTTTGGCGGTGGTGCAGTTTATTTTGGCGTGGATGTTTTTGCTGGGGGTGAATGAATACACCTTGCAAACGCAAGCGACGGCAGTGGGGGCGGAGGATATGGCGGGGATTAGTGAGGCGCTGATTCCGTTTTTGTTTTCGACCGCCGCGTCGATTATGTTGGTGGTCACGCCGTTGATTACGATGCGCTTATTTGCGGAAGAGCGCATGAATCAAACCTTGATTTTATTGACGTCTTCGCCGGTTTCGAATACGCAGATTGTGTTGGGTAAGTATTTGAGCGTACTGGGTTTTGTAGTGCTGTTCGTGGCGTTAGTGGCATTGATGCCGCTGTCGTTGGCGCTGGCGACCCCGTTGGATTGGGGGCAATTAGCCGCCGCATCCTTGGGGTTGCTGTTGTTATTGGCAGCGTTTGCGGCAGCGGGTTTGTTTTTATCCTCGTTGGCGCGGCAGCCGGTGATTGCTGCTGTCACGACGTTTGGTTTTTTGCTGCTGTTGGATGTGTTGTATCAGTCGGGGAATGCGCAAGGGTCGGCGAGTGAATTGTTTGTGTATTTGTCGGCATTTGGGCATTTTTTGTCGTTCGCCAGCGGTATGTTTAATAGCACTGATCTGGTGTATTACGGGCTGTTTATTGCGGGGTTTCTGATTTTGACCATCCGCAAACTCGATAATGATCGGTTACAGGGGTAAGCAACAATGAAAATGAATAAAACTTCCCACCGTTGGATTGGGCTGCACAATGCTATTTTCTATCTGTTATTGGTGCTGATTATTGGGCTGTTGGGTTTTTTGAGTCGCGAATTTACGTTTGTGGCGGACTGGACGCAAAGTGGTCGCAATAGCCTGTCTGCGCCGACGCAGACGTTGCTGAAAAATCTGGATCAGCCGTTGGCGTTTATTGCCTACATTCCCGATAACCCGACCTTGCAGACGCAAGTGAAGGATTTGGTGGCGAAATACCAGCGCGTGAAGCCGGATACCACGCTGGAATTTGTGAACCCTGATCTTGATCCCGCACGGGCGCAGCAAGATGGGATTGAGCATTCCGGGCAGTTGGCGATTCATTTGGGGGAACGCAGCGAGGTAATGGATTCTGCCAGTGAGCAAACCATCGGCAATGCGATTCAGCGCATGAGTCGGGGCGGTGAGCGTTTGGTGGTGTTTTTGGAAGGGCATGGAGAACGCCAACCCTTGTCATCAGAATCCACCGGCATGTCGCAATTGGTGGCGCAGTTGCAACGCAGCGGATTTTTGGTGCAACCGCATAATCTGGTGCGCACGCAGTCGATTCCACAGAATGCCAGTTTTGCGGTGATTGCCGCGCCCCAACAGGATTTCTTGCCCGGTGAAGTCGCGGTATTGAAAACCTATGTGGAACAAGGCGGTAATTTGTTGTGGTTGCAAGACCCCGGTGGTTTGCACGGACTGCAAGTGCTGGAGGAATTGCTGGGTGTGCAAATCCACACCGGCACGGTGATTGATGCCAATGAAGATTTGCAGGCGATGTTGGGAATTAATCACCCTGCGGTCGTGCCTGTGGTCGATTACGGCAAAGCGGAGCTGGTGAGCAAACTGGCAGGCAAGCAAACCGTGTTTCCGTTTGCAACGATGGTGGCGCGTGACCCGCAAGCCGAAACAAAAGATGGCGCTCTTATCTGGCAAGCAGAGGAGTTTCTGTACACCTTGCCTGCGAGTTGGTTGGAAAGCAGCGGGGTATTGGAAGGCGCGGTGAAATTCGACGAGGGCAGCGATGATCAGCCGGGGCCAGTGCCGCTCGGCGTGAGTTTGGTACGGCAGTTGGAAACGGTCGCTGAGCGCAGTCGAAGCGAACAGCGGGTTGTCGTGATGGGTGATAGCGATTTCATGCTGAACAGTTTCATTGGGCAGGGGGCGAACTTGGATCTTGCCAGCAATATTTTCAACTGGTTGAGTGCTGATGACAGTTTGCTGAAAGTCCCGGTGATTCGCGCCCCTGATACGCAATTGGCGTTGAGCGAAACCAGCGGTGCGGTGTTGGGTACGTTCTTCCTGTTTGTCTTGCCGCTGGGCTTATTGGCGGCAGGTTTGTGGATTTGGTGGCGCAGACGGAGACGTTGAGATGAGTAATGTGACACAAACGCGGCGTTGGGTGCTGAACCTTGCGCTGTTAGTGCTGGTGGGAGGCTTGGGGGCGTTAGCGTGGTGGCAAATGCAGCAACCGGCTGCCCAGCCCGACACTTTATTGCGCCTGACGCGGGGGGATATTACCCGCGTGACGATTACCCGCGCATTGGGGAGTGCCACGCCGGAAGTGATTCGGCTGGAACGCGCCGGGGAGCGTTGGCGAATGCTTGCGCCGAAACAGGTTGATGCTAACGCTACCCGCATCAGCCAATTGTTTACGCTCTTGGATGAAACCGTGACCGCCAGTTATGACGCGACAGGCAAAGACCTCAAGCAATACGGGCTTGAACCGGGCAGTGTTAGCCTCGCTTTCAATGCTGAAACCTTGGTATTTGGGGCGGAAAATCCCATTTCCCGCAAGCGTTACCTGTTGCATGATGGCAAGATCAAATTGGTATCGGAAGCGGTATTTGGTTTGCTGACGGGGGAGGCGACAAGCCTGGTGGCAAATAAACTCGTGCCGGAAGGACGCACGGTGAAAGCGGTGTCATTACCCGCCGGTTTCAATGCCAGTGCAGCGGGCTTGCTGCAAAAATGGCAATCCGCCGATGCGTTGCGGGTTGAGGCGTATGCGGGCGAGGCTAGTAAAGGTAAGGTTAAATTGACGTTGGACGATGGCAATGTGCCGACATTGGATTTATTGTCAGATGAGGGTGAACTTGTTTTGGCTAATATTGTCTCAGGTATACGTTACGTATGTGCCGAGCCACAGCGTAAGGCTTTACTACCCCTAAAATGAGCAAATCGTCGAATGGGCGATTTGCTCTAAATTTTTCATGTTTAGAAGGGATTAAAGATTTTCTGGTTTTCCTTTTCCCTTATTCGGTGTGCCTGTTTTTTTGATGACAGGCTTGCGTGCCGGTGGTTTGTCACCGCCAAACTTGGGCTTTTCGTCGGCAAAGCGCGGCTTGTCAGCACTGAACTTGGGTTTTTCGTCGGCAAAGCGCGGCTTGTCACCGCCTGCAAACGGGGCACGTTCCTTTTCAGTGCGTGGGCGACGATCGGGGCGATCACCGCCACGCGCTGCACCACCACCGTCACGGCGCGGCGGTGGGCCATCGCGACGTTGTGGCGGGCGACGGTCATCGCCACCACGGTCACGGCGTTGACCGCCACTACTGGGTTTGTTGGGGGAATAATCCGCTGCCGCTTCACCCGCTGGTTCGATATTCAGCAATTGCCCAGCGACGCGAGCGGTGCGCAATTCGTGCAGAATGTCTTTCGGCATTCCGGCAGGCAAATCGACCAAGCTGCAATCGTCTTGAATTTCGATATAACCGATGTAGCGGCTGTCTAAGCCTGCTTCATTGGCAATCGCACCGACGATATTACCCGGTTTGACGCCGTGCGAACGCCCAACCGCAATGCGGAAACGTTCCATTGGAATGGTGTCGTCGTCGCTGCTGAACGCGGAGTTGGCAGCGTTGGATTTGCGCTTGCCGGGGCGTTGTTCTTGCTCACGTTCACGCGCCGCATTTGGGTTGAAAGCCGGGTGATTTTTACGCTCTTCCAGCAACAAGGGCGAATCGCCTTGCAGCATTTTGGCAAGTGCCGCCGCAATTTCGAGTGCCGGAACATTGTGTTCGCGCTCGTACACTTCCAGCAATTGCGAGAAGAAATCCAAGCCTTCTTCTGCCAGCGTGTCGGTGATGCGTTGGCTGAACTGCGCAATCCGCATATTGTTGATGACATCAGTGGAGGGTAATTCCATCAGATCAATCGGTTTGCGGGTAGCGCGTTCGATGTTGCGCAGTAAGTGACGTTCACGCGGGGATACGAACAAAATCGCTTCGCCGCTACGTCCCGCACGCCCGGTACGACCGATGCGGTGAACGTAGGATTCGGTGTCGGTCGGAATGTCGTAGTTGATAACGTGGCTGATGCGTTCCACATCCAAGCCGCGTGCGGCTACGTCGGTGGCGACGAGGATGTCGATTTTGCCTTTCTTCAACTGGTCGATGGTGCGTTCGCGCACGTTTTGCGCAATGTCACCGTTGAGGGCGACCGCGTTGTAACCGCGTGCTTGCAGTTTGTCCGCCAGTTCCACGGTTTCATTTTTGGTACGCACGAACAGAATGACGGCATCAAACGGTTCAGCTTCGAGGATGCGGGTCAGCGCGTCGAGCTTGTGCAAGCCGCTGACCAACCAGTAACGCTGGCGGATGGTGTCGGCGGTGGTGGTTTTAACCTTGATTTTGACTTCGGCAGGGTCAGTCAAATAGCTTTGCGCAATGCGGTGAATCGCGGGTGGCATGGTCGCGGAGAACAGCGCAATTTGGCGTTGCGGCGGGGTTTGCTCCATGATCCATTCGATGTCATCGACGAAGCCCATGCGCAGCATTTCGTCAGCTTCATCCAGCACCAGTGCTTGCAAGCCGTCGAGTTTGAGTGAACCCCGGCGCAGGTGATCCATGACGCGACCCGGTGTGCCGACCACGACTTGTACGCCGCGTTCGAGTTGGCGGAATTGCGTGCGGTAATCTTGTCCGCCGTAAATCGGCATGACGTGGAAACCGGGGAGTTTGCCCGCGTATTTCTGAAACGCTTCGGCAACTTGAATCGCCAGTTCGCGGGTCGGCGCGAGGACGAGAATTTGTGGCCCGGTCTTGCTCATGTCCAATCGTGAGAGCAGGGGTAGGGCGAATGCAGCAGTTTTACCTGTGCCGGTTTGCGCTTGTCCGAGGACGTCGCGACCTGCCAGCAGGTAAGGGATGGTTTCAGCTTGAATGGCTGACGGGGTTTCATAGCCGAGGTCTAGGACGGCTTGCAGCACGGGGGCGGCAAGACCGAATTCGGCGAACGTGGGAGGTGTGTTTGTTTCTGGGGACATGGGGCTTCAGAGTGAGGAGGAAACCAGATATTATGCGCTAGTTTCCTCCTAAGATAAACGCCTTTCTACAAATCCCGTGCAAAGCCACCGAAGTATTGCAACATGGTTTGCGCGTAAGGCTTGATGCAATTGGTGTGGTCAGACGGGGCTGCGATGCATTCCGTTAGATCAAGGTCGGGCGTGCCTTTTGCCCGCATTCCTTCCAAGGCGCGGGTGGCATTGCCAAACGGTACCGTTGTGTCGTCGCGTCCATGGGTAAAGCGCGTCGGTGTTTTGGCTTGCCATTCGTAGACGCTGTTAGCTTTCATGGTGGCGTAGTCGTTTGCCATCCAATCCATTAAGAAAGTTTTGCTGAATTTTACATCGCTTTCTTTGGGAACTAGGATGTACATGATCAGGTCGACGGTGGCTTCGTCGATTTTGCCGGGGTATTTGGCAGCAATCGCAGGGCGGCTTAAACCCAATGCACCACCAGCGGCTGCCAGTAATGCTTTAGTGTTTAGCAGTTCATCAAGCGTATATTGCAAGTCGTATGGCCCCGCACCTGCTACGCTGGCAGTAATGGGTACGCCCGCCGTTTCAAGTGCTTGTTGTGCGGCAAGGGTGACGTAGCCGCCTTCGGAGTAGCCTGTCAAAAATAGTTGATCATTGAGCGGCTGACGTTGTTCAGCAAGCCATTGTCGCGCGGCAGTCAGGAAATCAGTTACCGATGCAGCGGATGGGGTTTTTTGCAAATAGGGATGATCTTGACCGCGTGATGCGCCATAACCAACATAATCCGCCGCGACGACCACAAAGCCTAATGAGGCAATGATATTAACGGGGGAAGTGGCGGCGGTGTCATTGCTGGGGGCTTCTTTGTCGAGGAAAACCGTGCCGTGTTGGAAGCTCAGCAACGGGCTTTTTGCGCCTGCTGATTTTTGTGGAACGGCGATGATGCCAGAGGCGGTGGTAAGTTTGCCGCCGCCGTCCACAGTCTGATAGGTCACGCGGTATTGTTTTACGTCATACACGGGGATAACGGCGGGCGCTTTGGCGGAAGGATCGCTGATGGCGGCGGTGCTGTCGAGCACGGTGTTGATTTTAACCAGTTGCCCGTCAAGCAATGCTCCGCGCGTATTGAGTATGCGCGGGGGAATGGGAGTGGGGGCAGGAGTGGGGGCAGGAGTGGGGGCAGGAGTGGGGGCAGGAGTGGGAGCAGGAGAAATTACTTGGGTTTCATTATCAATGCTGTTGGATGCGTCAGTTTGTCCGGTAGTGGTTTGTCCGGTAGTGGTTTGTCCGGTAGTGGTTTGTCCGGTAGTCGTGGAATTATCCCCTCCGCCACATGCACTAATTAGTAAGCTGCTGGCTAACAGCAAGGAAATGTGCTTCAGTAAGCCACGATAGGTTGTAAAAAACATTGGGGAATACTCCAGAACTATCAATATTAGGCAAAATATAGCTTATCGCCCGCATAAGTAAAGAGTTTAGTTCAAGTATTCCCCGCTGTCATTATTCCTCGCCCAACCCTGACATGCCGAGGATATTCCAACCGCCATCCACATAAGTGATTTCGCCCGTAATCCCCGATGCCAGATCAGAACACAGGAATGCCGCCGCATTACCCACTTCCTCAATGGTCACATTGCGGCGCAGTGGGGCGTATTTCTCGAAATGATCCAACATTTTGCGGAAACCGGCGATACCCGACGCCGCCAAGGTGCGGATAGGCCCTGCGGAAATCGCATTGACGCGAATACCCTGTGGCCCCAAATCGGCTGCCATGAAACGCACGCCCGCTTCCAAACTCGCTTTCGCCATGCCCATGACGTTGTAGTTCGGAATCGCTGCCACCGCACCCAGATAGCTCAGTGCCAACATCGAGCCATTGCGCCCCGCCATCATGGGTTTGGCGCAACGTGCCAGTGCTAAAAAGCTATAAGCGCTAATATCGTGTGCAATGCTTGAGCCGTCGCGGGTGGTGTTATCCACAATACTGCCCGATAACTGCTCTTTAGGAGCGAACGCGATGGAATGCACCACAATATCCAAGCCATCCCAATGCTGAGCTAAGGTTTGGAAGGCGGCGTCAATGCTGGCATCTTCCGCCACTTCGCAGGGAATCACGATGCTCGAACCGAATTGTGCCGCGAATTTTTCCACGCGCCCTTTCAATTTATCGTTTTGGTAAGTGAACGCCAGTTCCGCGCCTTCGCGGTGCATGGCTTGTGCAATGCCGTAGGCGATGGAACGGTCGCTGGCGACCCCGGTAATCAATGCGCGTTTGCCGGTCAGAAAACCCATGTGAACTCCTGTTGCGTTAATGTTATGCTGTAATCCCCTGAATTATGCAGTAAATGAACAAGCGTATGCAAAAACGATCGAGTGCCACCAACGGCTTGCTGTATGTGTTGATCACCTTGGTCATTGTGTTGATGCTATTGACCATGTACCAAATTGATCGGCAATGGCTAAAATTGAGCGAAGTGCAAGCCACCATGACGGAACAAGCGAAAGACATTCGCGAATTGCGGGCAGCTTTAGCCAGTGGTGTGGTGCGTCAGCAGAGCGCGGACGCGGGTGCAGCATCCGACATTTCCCCCGCTTTCCAACGTGCTCACGTCATGACACAACAGCCGGATTATGCACAAGGCGATTGGTCGGTGGATGCCTTCGGCACTAACCTTAAAACGTTGACACCACTGGTTTCCGGCGATGCGTATGCGTCGGAAGTGCAAGGTTATGTGCTGGAAAGTTTGGTGACACGTAACCCTGAGACGCTGGCATGGGAAGGGCTGATCGCAAAAAGCTGGCAAGTTGGCCCTGACGGTTTAACGATTACCTTTCAGATGCGTGATGACGTGGCGTTTTCCGATGGTGTGCCGCTGACGGCGGATGACATTGTGTTCAGCTTCCAATTTATTATGACCGAGGCGATTAAAGCGCCGCGTCAACGTGCTTACCTCGACAAAATCAAAGAAGTCAAAGCGAATGGCAAATACGAAGTGGTGTTTGTGTACAAAGAGCCATACTTCGAGGCGTTTGATTTGGCGGGCGGCTTGAGCATTTTGCCGAAGCACTTTTATGAGCCGTATTTGCAAAAGCCGCAAGAGTTCAATGAATCCAAAGGTTTACTACTGGGCAGTGGTCCTTACCGTTTAGCCGATCCGAAGGGCTGGCGACCGGATGCGGGGAGTGTGGAGTTGGTGCGCAATGAGCGTTATTGGGGTGATGTGCAGCCGCCCTTTAACCGCGTGTTGTGGAAAATTATTCAGAATGACAGTGCGCGTTTGACCACCTACCGCAATGGGCAGATTGATGCGTATGGCGCTCGCCCGAATGAATACGCCAGTTTGAAAAATGACGTGCAAATTATGGATAAGAGCCATAATTTTGAATACATGCCGCCCGTGGCAGGGTACAGCTACATCGGCTGGAATCAGGAGCGTGATGGCAAACCCACGCGCTTTGCAGATAAGCGCGTGCGCCAAGCCATGTCGCATTTGACCGATGTGTCGCGGGTGATTCAGGATATTTTTCTCGGTTATGCCGAGCCAGCGGTTAGCCCGTTCAGCAATACCAGCAAGCAACATAATTCCAACTTGCAACCGTGGGAGTTCAATCTGGAAAAGGCGCAGGCGCTGTTGAAGGAAGTGGGTTACGAAGACCGCAACGGCGATGGTTTGCTGGAAGATCAGGCGGGTAAGCCGTTTGAATTCAAGCTGACTTACTTTGAGGCGAATGAAGATACCAAGCGCATGGTGTTGTTGCTGAAAGATTTGTATGCGCGAGCCGGGGTGAAATTAGAGCCGTTCCCGCAAGAATGGCCGGTGATGCTGGAGTCGTTGAATAAAAAAGACTTCGATGCGATCACCTTGGGCTGGACGAGTGGAATTGAAACCGACATTTTCCAGATGTTCCACAGTACCCAAGCGAAAACCGATGGCGATAACAGCATTAGCTATAAAAACCCTGAGCTGGATAAGCTGATTGACCAAGCGCGGGCAACTGTCAATGAGGCGGAGCGGATGCCGTTGTGGCAGCAAGCGGAGCGGATTATGGTGGACGATCAGCCGTACACGTTTTTAATGCGGCGGCAGTCGTTATCGTTTGTGGATAAGCGCATTCAGAACCTGCAAATGACCAAGCTGGGGCTGAATCGAGGGAGTTTGCCGTTGGAAAATTACGTGCCTGCGGCGATGCAGAAGTACACGCAGTAGGGCGTCAATAAATTAATGAGTATTAAACTTCTGGTTGATATTTGTCCATTGTTGCGCCGTCGAACGGGAGTCGGTAACTATATTTTTTACTTATTGCGTGAGTTGATTTGTGATAAGAGAGTCGATGATGTGGTGGGCATCTGTGGGATGCGGATATTAAATCGTCAACAATTATTGGTGTTTTTATTTCCAGAAAAGTCTAGTGTGCAGGAAGCGTTGACGTTGCCCAAAAGTGGCGGTGTGAAAAAAGTATTGAAACATGTGCCTTACATTAGGGAGCTTAATGGATATTGGCAGTCAGTCCGGTTGTATTATCGGCAGCGGCGTTATCAGGACTATGTTTTTTGGGGTGGGAACTATGTTATTCCCCAATTTTGGCACTATAAAAGCATATTGACGATTCATGACTTATCGCATATCCATTACCCTGATTGTCACCCTGTCGATCGTGTTAGATTTTTAAACAAATATTTACCCGCTACTGTACAGCGTGCTACTGTCATTACAGTCGTGTCTAATGCTACAGCGTTAGACGTGAATAAGTCTTTAGGGAAATCTTTGGTTCTTCCGCCTATTTTTGTAGTGAGTCCCGCTGTTGGTGAACATTTTTACAATTTAAGTGTCACACAAGAAGTGTTGATTTGCGCAAAATACAGTCTTCCTGAGCGTTTCATTTTATCGGTAGGAACCTTTGAGCCACGAAAAAATTTGATGCGTTTATTGGATGCTTATGCAGGTTTGCCTGAGGCATCGCGCAGGGCTTATCCTTTGGTGTTGGTGGGTGAGCAGGGTTGGTTAGCAGACGATATATTACGAAGAATAGAGTCAGTCGAAAATGTACGCTGGTTAGGGTATGTACCAGAAGAAGACGTTCCCTATTTGTATAAATTAGCGCATGTATTTGTGTACGTATCATTGTTTGAAGGGTTCGGTATGCCGATTCTGGAGGCTCTGTCAGTTGGAACGCCGGTGATTACTTCAAATCGTGGAGCGATGCAGGAGGCAGCAGGTGGCTTAGCACGTTTGGTGACGCCAGAAAACACTGAGGAAATAAGGTTAGCACTTGCAGAATACATAACTTTTACTAATATACTAGATGATTCGGGAATGGCGAGTGTTGCGCCTCAACATCGAGTAACGTGGGCGGCGCGTAAGGAAGACATGATCAATATTTTACAAGGCATGAGTATTTGATATTTATATGACTCCAACAAAATTAACAGTTGCATCGTTACGTAAGGTTTCCTTGCTGGAAGGGTTGGATGACGTTGCTTTAGGCATTATTCTTAAACAACTCACGGTACGCCGCTATGAAAAGCGCGATGTTATTTTGCAAAAAGGGGCAACAGATGGGGAGTTACTATTTCTGTTGGCGGGTCAGCTACACGTGGTAGACTATACTTTACAGGGAAAAGAGGTCTTTCTGCACGTTATTCAAACAGGTGATTATTTCGGCGAGTTGTCTGTGATTGATGGTGCTCCACGTTCTGCTTCTATTGTTGCAGTCAAAGAATCTGTGGTTGCTTTTTTATCTAAGCGACATGCATTGAACCTTTTCTACAATTATCCGTCTGTAATTGAGCGCTTGTTGATCAGGTTCGCGCAAGTTATCCGACAGGCATCTGGTCGTCAGATGTTGCTTAGCATTCCCTCTGCGCACGCTAGGGTCTATGTGATGTTGGCGAGGATGGTGCGTTCCCCTGATCTTCACGCGGAAACCAGTACAGTGACATTGGAAAATGTGCCGACACAACAGGAGATTGCAGGGATGGTGAATACAACGCGCGAAACGGTATCAAGAGCGATGCAAACGCTTGTAAAAGAGGGTATAATAAAGAGGGATAAAAGAAAAATAGTGGTTTTGCAACCTGAAGTACTAGAAGAACGAGCGATGCATGGCGAAGGATCGTTAGTCAAGGAAACAGAGGAATAGTTAGGGCTTCATTGGGAGATCAATATTATGAAATACATATCAGCGCTCGTAGGGGCGGTCACAGTCATAGGAGCAATCTTTATTGCTCAAGTAAGTGCCGACGAGTCTATGGATGTTTCATCACGCGCTTCAGTCGGTAAAGTAGTGTTTTTAGTGGGGCAAGCAGAATTACAGACGGATGACGGCTCCATTATGCCTATTTTTAAGGGGATGGACATTCCCGAAGGCAGTCGATTGATAGTTCACGACAGAAGTCAAGTCGGTTTGAGTATGATTGACGGCGCTACCGAACAAATTCGTGCAAATAGTGTGTTTGATATTGAAAAGTACTATTTTGATCCCGCGAACCTATCCGCCAGCGAAATTCGTCTTGAGCTAGTCGATGGCGAAGTAGTCAGTAAGACAGGTAAAGGTGGGCAGGCAGCTAAGCACCGTTATCGTCTCAACACACCGATTGCTGCTATTGGTATTCGTGGAACTGAATTTACGGTAAAAACTACTGATATGCAAACGCATGTTAGTTTGAGTTCTGGCGAGATTGTGATGTCTAGTTTTAATGCCAATTGTCAGCGTGTGGCGTTTGGGCCTTGTGGAGGAGATAGTGCGGAATCTCTCTCTGAGTCACAACGTGGATTAGCGTTAGTACTGAAGGTGGGGCAATTTAAACCAGCATTTGTTCCTGTTGCGCAACTGGGTCGTCTCGAATCTTCTGAGTCTGAAGCAGAAAATGCTGATGAGGCAAGCGACACCAAAACGGCAAGCGACACCAAAACGGCAAGCGACACCAAAACGGCAAGCGACACCAAAACGGCAAGCGACACCAAAACGGCAAGCGACACCAAAACGGCAAGCGACACCAAAACGGCAAGCGACACCAAAACGGCAAGCGACACCAAAACGGCAAGCGACACCAAAACGGCAAGCGACACCAAAACGGCAAGCGACACCAAAACGGCAAGCGACACCAAAACGGCAAGCGACACTAAAACGGCAAGCGACACCTCTACTACCAAAACACCTCCAGTAGTAAGCAATTTTGAGAATGTGACGCAGGTAATTACTGAAGCCAAACCAACCGTGTTAGGAAATGTGAATGCTGCAATCTCAGGCGGCACTGTTGAAGCGCTAGTTGATGCAGCCAAAGCTGAACAGCTATCTAAAGCAGTAGAATTGGCACAATTCGTTGTCCCTGCGGAGCAGCCGCAGCCCGTATCAGGCCCAACAGAGTCCGTTATTAACGTTGATGGTGATACCGTTGCACCTATACAGCAGCCAGCAGTATCAGGTCCGGCAGAGTCTGTTATTGATGTGGGTGGCGATACCATTGCACCTAAGATATCTCCTGCAGCACCTAAGTTACTTCCTGTCGCCACGCTGCCGCCAGTTAGTGCAGCACCTGTGGTCAAAATAGGTCGTTGGAATCCGGCATCTGGTGTTGGCGCGGTTCCTTTAAGTGAACAAGTTAATAAGGAATATGCGTTGATTACTTCAAATGCGTATTACGCAGTAACCCGTTTGAAAAATTATACTAATCAATTACCTGTAAAGCCTGCCAGTTATGCTTTCAAACAGGTTGGCTCTGAAGCATTTGTGCGAGAAGGTACGAAATACACTGCCGCAACCGTGAGCGATGCGAAATTGCGGATTAATGTAGAGAACAGTGATTCAGCGGTGTTTGCAACCGAGTTTAAATTATCATCAGATATTTACAATGATGTCATCTCAGCTACAGGTACTGTGTCTAAAGATGGGATTTTAACCGATGATCGTAAGGATAGATTTACAGTTATCCGTGGTGCAGTTGCTGGAGACAATACAACACTTCACAGTGCAGCGTATGGTTTCTATAAATCCATTGACACAAACAAAGATACGTTTGGTGGTATTACTTGGGAAATCGAATAATGATGATGGCTGAGTGTTCTTAAGTGCGAGGGTGGTTGCCTCACTTAAGTCGGCTGACATCGTTAGGTGTTGGTATATTGGTTCTGCTACTAGTGTCTGTTTGGAATCCCAGTGGTTTATACAGTAGTACGCAAACGCGTCTGTGGAATGCTTATCAACAATGGGGAGTTGCTGTCAATAAGCATTCCCCTTATGTTGTAGTAGTTCAGATTGACGCTGAAAGTATTAATGAGTTACGCAAACAGAAAAATGGTGAAGACTGGCCCTGGTCGCGTCAGCGCTACGCGGAATTACTGAAAATTTTGTTTAGTAAGTATGAAGTTGGCGTTGTTGGATTGGATATGTATATGCCTGATGACCGAGATGTCGAGGGTAATCAGGCGCTGCTCGCTATTTCTCAGCAGAAACCCGTGGTATTTGCCCAAGCCTTTGATTTAGAAAATCTCCCGGAAGATGCTTTTTTCAGTGGTCACCTAAGTGCTGGTTTAGCGATAACTGAGCCAGCCCTTGGCTCAATATTCCCAGTGGCGAATGGTTACATCGGTAACAATGAGTCGTTATCCAGCGCCCGCTGTGTAGGACATATTACCTCAATTAAAAATAACGAGGGAATGATTACACAAGTTAACCCTTTTGTGCGCTGGCAAAATCGTCTTTTTCCAATGTTGGCTTTGGAGATGCTGCGTTGTTATTCAGACGCAGATAAACCCTATGATTTCTCATTTACCGAACATCCTAACGGTTGGCAACTTGAATTGCGTCATTTATTAGGTGAAGGCTCTACTTCGCCGCTTGTGGTCGATAATGAAGGTAAGTGGCGAATACCGTATTTAATTCATAAAGATTATATTATTAGTATACCTGCTATTGATGTGTTACGCGGTGAGGTTGATTCAGAGTATATCAGTCGTTTAAAAAATGGCATGGTTTTTCTTGCAGGTACAGCACCAGGGTTAGGTGATCAGCAAGCGACTCCGCTACACAATAATGTTCCTGGTGTTAGCGTACATGTGCAGCTTTTAGATTGGTTATTGTCTAATAAAAGTAATTCGCCAAGTTTTTCTCTGGATAAAGGCTCGTGGCTTTTAGGCTTTGTAGGACTGGTTATACTGTATGCCATGTTGATGGGTGGGATCAGTGCTAGTGCAGTTGTGACTGTTACCGTATTAATGATTGTTGGATGGTTGGGTTTGGGGTTTTGGGTGTGGCTTGATTATCAATGGTTTTTGCCTATTCACCCAGTCATGTTGTTTTTATTTTTCTTGGTTTTTCAAATTCCCGTTGAATGGTGGATCGCACAACGTGCTGCTGGGCGTTTGCGGCATGTATTTCAGGATTATTTGCCTGCCGCGTTAGTGGATCATCTGGTGGATGATGGACGCACGGATTTATTGATTCCTAGCCGTCGCAATTTGACAATTCTGTTCGCTGATATTGCCAATTTTACGCAGCGGGCGGAATATTCTACACCGGAAGAAATTGCATCTTTAACCCAACAAATATTGGAATGCTTAACGCTGGTGGTGCATAAGCACGGAGGCACTCTCGATAAATACATGGGGGATGCTGCAATGGTATTTTGGAATGCTCCCTTTAATAATGAAGACCATGCAGACAAAGGCGTGCAAGCTGCTATTGATATGTTAGCAGCCATCAGCGCGTTTAATCAGAATTTAATACAACGTGATTTATTGAAAGGCGAGCCAATGTTGGTCAGAATTGGTGTGCATACTGGCGAAGTTATCGTCGGTGATTTAGGCACACGTTTCCGCCACGCTTATACCGCTATCGGTGATGCGGTGAATGTTACGGCACGTTTACAAACATTAGCTAGAGAAATCAAAGAGCCACTGGTGGTCAGTCAACAGACGGTTGAGTGCCTACGTCAGGAATACCCGTTGGTGAGTCGCGGGGCTATTGCTTTGAAAGGTCGAGAAAATCGCGTCGCTATTTACACGTTAAAACCATCTGAATAGCAGGGAGTTAGCTTGATGCAATGGGTTCGTTTTCAATATCGGTATAGTGTTGCGATAAGTTTAGGGCTGTTATTAACGTGTAGTTTGCCAAAATTTGTTATGGCCGAGCCAGTTCAAACGATTGATGTGGAATACTGGTTAGATAGTGCGGCTCAGGCATGTCAAGCCGGTGATCAAGCAACGTTAGATACGGTGAGTGATCAATTAAGGGGTTTAATGAATGAACCCTCCGTATTGGACGTTTCATTACAACGTTATATTCAACAATGGCTGGTCTTATTTCAGCACGGTGTTTGCTTGCCTGAGCAGTTGCAACAACGTACTTCCACGCCTGATAAAGCAGTTGAGGGACAGATAACATTATCCACATCAATAGGCTATTTGGATAATGTTAATCTGGGTACACGCCATGAAAATTTGAGTATCAACAATCCTTTTGGTGATGGAAAAGTTAATTTGCAAGTCGACGAACGCAGTCGCCCGCTGTCGTCTTCTTCTGTGAATGTTAGGGGGACTTATCAGGTGATGAATACTCACGGTGGCACTGATTATGCGGCGGCATTGCAACAAGTCTACCCCGATGAGCCGGATTACAATATGACGGGGTTAGCTGCCGGTCGTCAGTGGCAAGCGGATGAATCGGCTAAAGAGGCACATTTTTCGCTAGTCTCTGACCCTGATGGCAATACGCGAGCGAGTCTTGGCGGGGTTTACCACCAAGTATTGTCAATAGAAAATACCGATGTTGTGCGGAATACTCGTGCAAGTATTGGGGCGCGTTATGACGTTTACCCGCAACAAGCCGAACAAAATGCTGTTTTTGTGGATGCTGGAATCAAACGCCAACAATTATTGCCCGAAGGCGGGCAACTTTCGACTGGTATAGTGCTTAATTATGATCACGCGCTAGGGAGTCGCCCCGGCGGTAGTCGGGTTGGCTTGGATCTGTCCGGGAGTTGGAATGGTGAAAGTATGGCGGGTTGGTCACCTAGCCTAGGGGCTACTCTATCTTATAAGCGTGACGATGATGCCTATAACAGGGCGTTGTTCAGCGAGGGGGTGCGTAATCAAACCCAAGCGCGTTTGGAACTTGGTTTAAGTAAAAAAATAACGAATAGTAACCGTATTGCCGTCAAGTACACCCTAGACAAATCACAAGACCGTGAAATCCCCTTGTTTGATCTCCCCCTCGGCAATACGCTCGGCATCACGTTTGAGCATCAACTCGATCAATGACAATTCAGTCATAATTCTCTTCTTGCCTGATCGGCTTTGATTAGTATCAGTTTTTTCTGAAACCGCCAATCGTTTCAGCGATGATTTCTTGTTATTAATTAAGCTTTTTCTTGCCATTCATTATGCATAAAACTTTTACCACACCATGCTTTTGCTTATAAAATAAGCTAAATGTATTGATGTCATAAACAAATGTTGTGCATCGTGATGAGTGTCACATATTCGCAGATTAATCCTATGTATAGTTCATACCAAGTCGATGAGCGAAGCAAAACCTCAGACGGACTTGAATGTTTTGATAATGCAAATTTTATCTCTTGAACTTGAACCAATTAGGAGCAATCTAATGGCTGCGAACCAATACTACGACACAGTGCAAAATATTTACATTGCATATTATGGCCGCCCTGCTGACCCAGAAGGTCTGGCTTACTGGGCTGATCGCCTTGACAAAGCGAATGGTAATCTTACTCAAATCATTGATGCATTCGGTAACTCTGCTGAAGCACAAGCTTTATACGGTAGCGAAACTATCAAAGCTCGTATTGAAAAGATTTACATGCAGTTGTTTGGGCGTGAACCAGACGCGGTAGGTCTGGAATTTTACGAAGGTAAAATTGCGAGCGGTGCGATCACTCTTGCGTCTGTCATGCTTGACGTTTTGAACGGTGCGCAAAACGAAGATAAAGCTATCTTGGAAAACAAGCAAGCTATTGCACAGGCTTTCACTGCTCATCTTAATGAGTCTAAAGAAGTTAGTGCTTACGCTGGTAACGTTGCTGCTGACGCAGTACGTGATTTCATGAGTGGTGTTGGTAAAGACAATCTGAACGAAAAGCAACTGAACATTGACCCAGTGATCGTGAAGCTAGTCGGTGGCAATACAGCACCAACCCCAGGTATCGTAACGTTGACTGCTGATACTGACTCACTCACCGGCACTTACTTCAAAGCACCTGTAGGTTATACACCGAACGGCAACGACCGTATTAACTTCCTGCAAGACGAAGATACCCTGATCGGTACCGGCGGCAATGCAACATTGGACGTAACGTTGGGTACACCCAATGACAACGGTACTTCTGTTGTTACCCCTAAAATGGTTGATGTACGTACTATCAATGCTGAGTTTTCTAGCAGTGTTTCCAGCATGGAATTGAATCTGCAAGACTCACAAGGTGTTCAGTATGTAAACGTTAACCGCATCAGCGGTTCAGGCAACAGTGCCACTATCGCTGACATGAAAAGCATTCCGCTGAACATGACTCTGAACAACACGTCTGCCAGCACTAACACGATGACGTTTGACTTTGCTGCACACACGTTGGACAAAAAGAGCAACGGTACTGACCCAGCAGCGGCAGGTTTCAGCGATGGTGACGTAGGCTCTATCACTATTAACAACGCTGACGTTGATAACTTAGTGATTGGTGAAGTAGACAAAGGCTTGAATTTCCTGGAAAAACTGCGTGTTGACTCTGCGGGTTCAATGTCACCTAACGTTGTGGGTGCACTGAATGTTCAAAACCTGGAAAAACTGTATGTCTCTGGTAGCAGCAACCTGACTATCGGTGACTTGGTAGGCATGGACAGCACTCTGCAATACCTCGATGTACGTGGCATGACGGGCAAATTAACGTTGTCTGACGCGGCTGTTGATTTGATCAAAGCTGACGAAGATAGCTTGAATGCCGGTCAAGTGATTGATGGTAAAGATTCTGCGACTGACGTGCTGGAAATTTTCGACACAGCTAACGTCTCTGCTGCTGATTTGGCTGGTATCAAGAACATCAACGAAATCAAGTTCAGCACTGGCAACCAAACAGAAGAGCAAGTGCTGACTCTGGTATTGAACGACGCAATTCTGGATGGTTTCAACACTGCCGGTACTGCTTCTCAAGCTACCCCAGAAAGCATCAACATTTCTTTGGGTGCAGGTTCTGCACCTAAGAAAGTGGTGTTGGATCTGACTGATGTAACCACACCTGGTCAGTTCATTTTCAACGTATCGGATGCAGATTTTGCTAACTTCACCGTGATTGACCCGAATCATGTCTTCCGTGCAGCACTGAGCAACCCAACTTTCAGCATTGCTAACGCAACGGTTACAGAAGGTGGTACTGCGGTTGTTACTATCACCCGTGATGATGCGACCGATGCAGCTTCTATCACTGTGCAAACGGCTGATGGCACTGCAACTGCCGCTGATTACACGGGTGTTGGTACTGCCATTACGTTTGCAGCAGGTGAACTGAGCAAGACTGTTGAAATCAGCACGACTGATGATACCGCAGTTGAAGGCGATGAAACCTTCACCGTGGCGATCTCTAACCCAACTATCGGTACAGTGTCTGCCACTGCGGCCACTGCGACGGTCACTATCACTGATAATGATGCGCCAGCGAGCAATCCTGTATTCACGATTACCAACGCAACAACTGTTGCAGAAGATGCTGGCACAGTATTGGTTGCGACCATTACTCGTGATGATGCATCCGCAGCAGCAAGCCTGACGGTAACTGTTGCTGGTGGTACTGCGACTGCGGGTACAGATTTCTTTGGTGGTACTGCGACTGTCAATTTTGCAGTTGGTCAGACTACTCATGATATCCAAGTTGAAATTGTTGAAGATGCGATTGTTGAAGGCGCTGAGACTTTCACTGTCACGATTTCTAACCCATCCATCGGTACGATTGGTGGTGCGGCTGCTACTACCGTCACTATTACTGATAACGATGTTGCACCACAGGTTGAAAACTTGGTGGTTCTGGGTATCGCTGGTGCAAATGCCAGCATCACCGGCAATAACGCTGTGGATGAAATCTTCACGTTTGACTTGGTTGGCGCACGTGCAACTGCTGACAATACTCAAGTCGTGTTAGGCAGTTTTGATGCTGCTAACGATAGCCTGCGTATTGATCTGGCAACTGCTAATGCAGCGATCACTAGCTTGTCACAACTGGATGGCGTTGACGGTATTTTGGTGCAAACCAACCCGATCACCAATTCAACGCTGATCAACTTCGGGCCTGACCTCAACGGTGATGTTATCACTATTGAGCTGCAAGGCATTACTAACGCCTGCAGCAGTCGATGTTGCAATCGTATAACTAGTGTCCAAGGGCTATGGGAGGTAGATGGTTTAGCTCCTGTACAGATTAATAACTTAAATTAAACATTTGATTATTTAGGAGATTTATCATGGCCTTTTACTTCAGGTAATGATTTTAACGTTTTGCAAGCTAGCTGACAGCGCGAACGTTGGTGCTGGCGCTGGTAACGACACTTATGTATTGACCCCTGCTAATATGTCTGCTGGGGTCAAGTCATCAACATTTCTGATGCTCAAGGTGCAAACACCCTGATGCTGACGGCTGGCATCACTATCGTGAGCAGCGCAATGGCGGCTGACTCACTGCAATTGGTTATTTCTTTGGCTGGTGGCGGTACTGCTACTATCAACGTGTTGGGTGCAAACACCTTTAACTACAAGCTGGCTGGTAACGGTTTCGATGCCAACAGCGGTGTATCTTACGATTACCCACAACTGATCAACGAACTGGGTGCAGCTACGCCACCAACAGCGGCTAACCCGGTTGTCTTCGGCACACCGAATGCTGATGTCAACGCTGACGGCACTATCGGTGCAACAGCGCCTGCGACTTCTGCTTTCAGCATTGCTACCGCAACGGCTACTGTCGTTGAAGGCAATGATGGCGCTTCTACGGATGTCACCGTAACCATTACCCGCACCGGTGATACCGCTAATGCAGCCAGTGTTGATGTGAACTTCGGTGGCACAGCCAACGCGGCTGACTTCACAGCAACTGACCCAGCACCAGCCGGTGCGACCGTTACGTTTGGTGCTGGCGAAAGCACTAAAACCATCACGGTATCGGTTAAAGGCGATGTTGAAATTGAAGCAGACGAAACCATCAGCATGAGCTTGGCGAATGCTTCCGGTAGCAACACGATCAGCGCGACCGCAGCATCCGCTCAAGTCACTATCACCAATGACGACAGCTTAGGCGATACGTTTGTATTGACAGCGAACGTTGATGCGCCGCCTGCGGATACGTTCACGACATTCCAAGCGCCGCAAGTGTTCACACCGGGTGGTGATGACCGCATTAACTCCCTGCAAGACAATGACACGCTGATCGGTACTGATGGTACTGCTGATGTGTTGAACGCGACCTTGGGAGATAACGCCGACACCTTAGACTTCAACATTATGCCAACGTTGTCTAAGATCGAAACGGTCAATGTCAACTTTGATGTTGGTTTTATGGCATTGGATCTCCAAGACTCCACCGGTATCACCAGTGCCAATATGATGCGTGTCGATGATCTCGGTGGTAATGCTGCCATCAATAATATGACTGCCGTACCGACTGCGATGAGTGTGCACAATACCAGCGCTCAAGCAGGTAGTTTAGATTTCACGTTTACTGATGCCGCCGTGCGTGGCACTGCCGATGCCAGTACCATGACGCTGGACAATGCTAGAATCCAAGCTTTAACTGTTCAAGAGAATGGTGCAGCAGATCAAGGTATTGAATCCCTGACCATCAACAGTGTTGGGACTGCGAATACGGTTGGACGTTTGTTTGCTCAAGACTTGGATACCTTAACCGTTACCGGTGATCAAGACCTGCGGGTAGCTAACCTTTTCAACGGTGTTGTAAATGGTACGCAAACTGAAGCGGTGTATAGCGCTCCAGGTTTCCAAAATACGGCGGGCACGTTTGATACCTTAGATGCCAGCGCGTTTACCGGTAATCTGGACGTTGACGTGTCAGGTGACATGGATGCCAACGTTGAAGGCACTTCAGGCAACAACGTCGACTTCACGCTGACCGGTGGTGCCGGTGATGATGTCTTCCGCGTAGGCACAGGTCTGGATCGCGTTGGTGGCGCAACCGACAATGACACCATTGATGGTGGTGCAGGTGCTAACACGGTGCGTGTATTCTTTGATGGCAATGGTGGTACTGCTAACTTGGTAGTAGACAATGGTGCGACGGTGACCAATGTCCAAACCTTGGATATGCGTTATCAAGGTACTGACGTTGCTGCTACCCTGATTGCTGACACCAGTGTGATCGGTGGGTTGGAAAACGTTGTGGTGCGTAACGAGTCGCAGCTCGGTGCTGGCGCTGTTACATTCCAATTGAATGAAATGTCGGATGCAGTCGCTGCGAATGGTGGTGTGACTATCCTGCACAGCACGACGGGTGACAATGGTCTTGGCGATAACACGCTGGACATCAACTTGGCTGACGCAGCGGGTACTGGCGCTGCTGCGGAAACAGTGGTGGTTACCATTGCTGATGGCATCAACACTGACCCAACTTTCCGCTTTACACTGGATGCCGATGGTGAAAACGCCGCAGGCGTGATTGATGCAGGCGCAGTTGAAAATCTGACCATTATTGACACTGACTCCGAAACCAATGAAGTCGATGTCGTGAAAACCCTTGATCACACGGGTGTCGTTACCCTGAGCGGTGGTGCTGCGGGGCAGAGCTTCGTGATTGCGAATAATTTCGCAAACGCTTTCGGAGAGACTCCAGTTGGTACTGGTTTTGGTGTTGCTGACAACCGTTTAGAAGCAGCGACTGTTGATGCTTCTGGGCAAAGCTCTGATGTTTGGGTCGCTTTGAGTGCTGATGCAACAACACAAGGTCATGACCAAACGGTAACGGGTGGTACGGGTGATGACACGTTTGACTTCCGTAACCTCTTGAACGAAAACGACACGGTTAATGGTGGTACCGACGGCACTGACCGGGTACGTGCGACGTTTGCGGCTAATCAAACTGACCCATTGGAGTTGACTAGCATCGAAACACTGCGTTTTGCGGTTGCTGATCAACCCCCTGTCATAGGAGACGTTGACAATCTAGTCGTTGATTTGGATAAGGTTGAAGGTGTTGAAACCTTAGAAATGATTGGCTCTTCTGAAGCAATCAATATCGATGGTGTGATTGTTGAGACTTCTGATATTTTGACAGTTGAACTGGACGGTGGTGTACCGACGGTTTCCTTCAATGGGGTTGGTACACTCGACAATGGTTTCGACATCAACTTCAATGGTGTAACCGTTGTTGAATCTGTTGGTACTAATACCTATACCGGCAATGCGGATAGCGTCACATTGGCGTTTGGCAACGAAGGCGTAGACAGTGCTGGCGTTACTTATGCCACTGGCGCGGTTACGCTGAACGGTGTGGAAGCGTTGACAGTAGCCGTGACTGATTTGGTTGATACGCTGGGTGTTGGCAATGTGGTTGTTGGCGAGGCTGGTGTCACTATTGGTGGCATTACCTCTAGCACATTAACAACCATTACGGTTAGCTCACCAGCGGCAACTTCCACTGGTGTAGTGAACACGACCAGTGTGAACTTGGGTGTGGTTCAAGGCAATGCCCTGAATAGCAGCATTCAGAGCGTTAATGCCAATGCAGTATCCGGTAACTTTTCTGCTGTGTTGAACTCTATGGGTAACAATGCGACGGTTACAGCTACTAGTGACGGTAATATTCTGAATACTGACCTTACCACTCAGGCTAATATTATTGGTGGTCATAACATTAACTTGGGCAACAGCTTCGGTGATAACATCACTGTTACCACGGGTCGTGGTAATGACACGATTACTGGTTCTAGCAGCGGCGGCGACGTGATTAACGCGGGTAACGGCGACAATACGGTTGATGGTCGTGGCGGTAATGATCAGATCAACACAGGCACTGGTATCGACACCATTAACGGTGGTACTGATGATGACGCCATCAGTTCCGGTGCTGGTGATGACGTTATCCGTGGCGGTTTGGGTACTGACAATGTTTTGGCTGGTGCTGGCAACGACGTGATCGTTGTGGTTGGTAGTCTGGATGTTGTCGATAACCTCGGCTACACGGTTCAATCAGTTACTGATATTGATGGTACGGGCGTGTTGACTTGTTTGATCTGTCGACTGGTGTACCTTTAACTTTTGGTTTCGCTGCGGCGTTAGCGGCTACAGGTCTCGGTGATCTGGATTTGTCTGGGGTAGTTTCCGTGGACGAATTGGCGGGAGGCATCAAGGTCAGTGATGATGTTGAAGTGGGTGAAGTGATTTCTGGTGGTGACGGTATCGACACGTTGGTTATCTATGGCACAACCAATCTGGCTATTCTGGCGAATCAGTTCAACGCAGCAGGCGACATTGAGCATGCGGTACTGAAGTCTCATGCCATCATGACGGTTGGTCAAGTAAACAGTCTGCAAACCATCAATGGTAATGGCGCGGATAGTGAACTGACAATTGTGGGTTCTCTTGCCGTTCAGATGTGGTTAATGTGATTACACCTGTTTTACCACCTCTACTACCTGAAAATCCAGCAACTGGCGCTGAAATGACAGGTTTGGCACGGATCACCCTGACTAAAGGCGCTAACTTGGTACTTTCCACTGCTGAACTGAATGCATTGATTGCTTCTGGCTTGGTAGAAATTAACGCAACAGAAGGTACAGTTACGCCAGCGGCAGGCTCAGCAGGTGCTGCATTCGATGCAGCCTTGAATGCGGTTTTGGTTCTTGGCAATACTATCACGCTGAGCGCGCCAAACGCTGATGTTGACTTGGTGGATAGCCTTAATGCTGACCATACTACAACCTTGGGTGATGATGTTATCAACTCGACTGCTGCTAATCTGGTAGGTTCTGATGTTGATGGCTCGAATGGTAGTGACCGACTGGTCGTGACTAATACGCCTGCGGCTGCTTTGGATCTCGCGGATATTGTTAACGTTGAAGCACTCACACTGCAACAAGGCAGTGCAGCCCCTGTCAGTGTCTTTAATGGTGCTGGCGTAACTACTAGCGTTGGTTTTGGTTTTGCTTCTCAGGTTATATTGGGTACGGGTGGCCAAGACCTTTACTGGTTCTACAGCGTCAGATGTTATCTTTGGCGATGCTGTCAGCAATGGCGACGATGTTATCTCGACTGATGCTGGTATTGACAGCATCACTGTCGGTGGTGGCAATGACACTATCAATGCTGGTGCTGGTGATGATGTCGTAACCATGGATAATGTTTTCGGTGGTGCTGCATTGACCAGTGCAGACGTGGTTGACGGTGGTGCTGGTAGTGATGTGTTGGTGATCGTCTGTCGATCTAGCGCGTCGAATGACCTTGCCAATGTGACTAACTTTGAGTTTCTGGCTATCGATAATGGTACTAGCGCGAGCGTGTACATTGCTCCAGAAAGTTTAGTTGCTGCTGGTGCTACCTTGCAGGTAGAGTTCTACGGTACTGGGGATGCTACTTTTAATGCTTCGGCTGAAACTGATGGTACGTATGTATTGTACGGTGGTCTTGGCGATGACGTTCTTATCGGCGGTGCCAACGGCGATGAACTCTGGGGTGATGAGGGTGATGATACTATCAGCGGCGGCGCAGGTGCAGATGTAGTGTATGGCTCTGACGGTCATGACACTATTGATTTGGGTGCTGGTGCGGATGAATTCCGAGGGATGACTTCCTGGATGCGAACAGTCACGTCACCTTAACGGGTGGCGCAGGCGTTGATCGTTTCAACCTGACATACTACGCTGAGAATGGTTTCCACAATGGTATTGTTAACATCACTGACTTTACCCCAGGGCTGACAGGTGACGTTATCGTGCTGAATCTGACGACGGCTGCTATCGGCACTTCTAATGGAATTGCCGGTATCGCTGCTGGTTTGAACATTTTGAGCAATGAGCGGACTACCACGCAGATTACTGGTACGGCAACAGCAGCAGCAGTTGATGCAGTTGTAGCGGTTTTCAATAGCAGTACAGGTAATGGTGAGTTGTGGTATGATGATAACTGGTCGACCTTGACTGGTCGTAAGCAAATCGCAACGCTGGATAATATGGATAGTGCTGCCGAATTGAATGGGGTTTCTGCCCTCAATGGTGTCGACTTTAGTATTATCTAAACGTGTTATTTTTTCGAGTTAGGCGATAACTTGAAACGGATAACTGACCTGCCTTCTGGCTCTTTGGAGCCAGAAGGTTTAAAGAGATAAGTGAAGTAAATTTTTTAAGGAGTTTTTATGAAAAAGATATTATCGACAGCAGTGGCAACATTGGTTCTGTTTGCTCTGACTAGTGCTACTGCATATGCAGGCCCACGCGAGAAGCCTGCTGCTGCTGAAACGGCTGATAAGGCTGCTGAAGAGGCAACCTATCAGGCCGCTGGTAACACTGCTGCTCAGAGTGCTGTAGAGGAAGTTGCAGCTACTGATGAGAAAGTAGAGGACAGTGAGGCAGCAAGGGATGAGGTTGAGGCCGCACTTGCTACTATCTCTGATGTCATTGACAAGGTGCTAGAGACTGTTGAAGACAAGCAAAGTGATGCGCATGTAAGCCCTGTTTAATTGTCTATTTTTTCTTAAAATCAAGTTGATTGAAAGCCACTTGTTTAATGCTGACAAGTGGCTTTTTTTAATTCATGTGGAGCGGGTACTGACGCTATGCTAGGATGTTGGCGTGAGAATTGAGTGCAGAACTGTCTGCCTTAATCTGCTAAACTTGAGGTGATGTATTCACAAGGTCACTACCATGCAAGCAGTCGCATCCCTACGCTACGGGGTCATTTTCAAAAAAGCCTTTTCCCAGCCAGACATCTTTACCGCTTTTGTCAAGGACATCCTCGGTATTGAGCTGGACATTGATCGGGTGGAAACCGAAAAGTCCTTCCCCAGCCCGGTGGGGAGTATTGACAGCCGCTTCGATCTCTTCGCCGAAGACAAAACCCAGCGGATTATTGTTGACATCCAACACCGCCGTTATAGCGATCACTACCCCGTTTTCTGCATTACCACTGTGCCGCGCTGTTGGAGCAGGGCGTTACCGCCAAAAATTATCAACCCGCGCTGGAAATCTACACCATCGTTATTCTCACCTCTGGCGATCGCCACCAACGTGACATGAGCCAAATCGACTTCGACCCCAAAGACCGCCACGGTCAGGGATTGGGGGAGATCCCGCACAAAATCCTGTTTCTGTGCCCCAAATATGTCAATGCAGAAACCCCGGAACCGTGGCGCGAATGGCTGCTGGCGATTGACGACAGCCTCGATGGGCAAGTGGATGAAACCCACTACCACAAAGCCTGTGTGCAAAAAATTCTGGAAATGATTCGCCAAGACAGCCTCACCCCGCAGGAACGCGCTCGCATGAAAGACGAATACAGCGAGGAAGAGCTACGCCAAGAAGAAGCCGAAAAAGCCGCACAACGCGGCAGAGCGCAGGGAATACAAGAGGTCAAAGAAGCCGTTGCTCAACGTCTCTTGGCTAAAGGGATGGAAGTTGCGTTGGTAGCGGAAGTGACCGGCCTGTCGCTAGAACAGTTGCATTTAGCGGCGGCTTTTACACAGAAATAATCCTGCTAAGAAAGCAAAGAATAAGGCATTAGCAGGAATATGGAAATTGAACTCCACCACAGCGTGCAATAGCATCAACAATATCCCAATACCAGCGCCTGTTTGGATAAAATGTTCTTGCTGCCATGCTGCTTGTCGCAACTGCCACCAACCATACAAATACAGTATAAAAAAGCCTAAGATAATGACAGCACCCACTAGCCCTGTTTCAAATAATAATTCGAGATAGTCGTTGTGCGCATTATTAACAAAATTACCGGTTTGCCCTAAGGGTTGAAGAGCGCGGTAAATATCAGAAAATGTACCGGGCCCTGAACCAAGGGGAAAAAATTGTTGGATACCCGCGATAGTGGTATCGAAGAAATCCCAGCGTAAGTCTTCCATTGGGTTAGCTTGTGTAAAACGGTTTAATACGGGTATTAGCCCTATATTAATAGCCAAACCGATACCGATAGTACTGGCTGTGGTCATTAAGCCAGTAGAGCGTTTACCGCCAATGTGTCGGGAAAAGACCAAACTTGACAATAAAATACCTAGCATTATTAATACGACTCCAGCGCGGGAACGTGAGAAAATACCAGCCAGTAATAGCAATAACGTCAGGCTAATAAATACCAGTAAATAATTTAATCGTCGTTCCAGATGTTCCGTAGAGTCACGTTCGTGTTTGGTATGGTTGCCTACGCGGTAAGCAGCTAATCCAAAACCTAGTGGCAAAGCCATTGCCATCAACGCTGAAAAATGATCACGATTAGGGTAAGTACCACTTGCATTGTCACTGAAACCGGCGGCGTATTGGGTTAAACCATAACCTGCCTGGAACGCCGCAACGCCTAAAAAAACATAAACCAAATACAATGTTTGACGTTTATTCAAATAGCCTATCGCGAGAAAAATACTTAACGGCGGCAATAATGCTAATAAGCTATAAACCGTATTAGCAGGAATCAATGAAAGCGCGAGATAAATAGTATCTTTATTATGCTCACTCAGCCAATCGTAAACAGCGACATAAATTGTTCGCCCCGGTAATGTGCGCCACATTGTTTCAGGAACAGGGATTAAATACATTAAAACCAAACCGATACTAATGACTAAAAACCACCAAATAGGTCGTGAAATATATTGATGAGGTAGCCTCCATCCAGCGATGATCAGTAAAATTCCGAGACTAAGCCCTTGCATAATCATTAAAGCCAGCGCGGTATTGCCCGCCCGCAATAAAGGAGCAAATAAAAGCAGCAGGCAGCTTAACCCGAACACGAGCCATTGTGAAATAGTGGGGAGATCTGTGGGTTTCATGGTGATTTAGGGGTTATTTGAATACCATCGAACCACAATCCACCTTCGTAAAGTTGATCATGGGCGTAGTGACTAGCACTCTCTAAGCGCAGAATTTGCGTTTTACAGGTTGTTGAATCATCGTCAGTACTATCGGGTATGTTGAAGGTCATGGAAAGTGTTTGCCATTCACTAGTATACCCCTTGAGCGCTTTGCTTTCACCTAAGTGTGTCGGATTGCCTTCGCAGCGAATTCGCCATTGTAGACCTTTAGCAGTATTAAAATGATCAAGTCGGTAATGTAACGTTAGCGTATAATCGCCCGTGGGTAATACCAAGCGTTGCCAGACATGGGCAAAGTCAATTCGCTTTTTTTGCGCTTTGAATCCGATATGTAATGCTTTTGAGCCGATACTGTTGCCAGTTATTCCTGTTTTAACAGTGACTAAGGTGTTAGAACTCAAATGCCATGCAAAAGCTTCATTATGTATTTCGCCTTCAAAACTACCGTCATATAGCAAATCTTGTGCGAGCTGTTGGTGTGTAGGTGTTAATGTTTTTAACCAAACAGTTTTAGCACGCTGCCATTGTTGTTCTTTTACAAGCCTATTGATGTAAGGCATATGTTCATTTTTTTGCATAGGTTTATCGGCAGTGAGTCGTGCCTGATAGTATTTATCTACAAGTGCTATATCATCTTCTGTTTGCGCTAGGTACTGAAAAAAAGATGCCCACCAATTCGGTGCTTGTTGGGCATATTGCATAATGTTAGGTGCAGTTTGCTCGGCTTGCGCGAGTGTATGCAATGCAGGAAAGAGAGTACTGTTATAACGTGATGTTTGGGCAAATAGTGTGTCAAGTGCCTTTAGTAATTGTTCAACGTTCCCTCTTGCTAACCAGTGAACAGCAACCCGTAGTAAGGCATCTTCATGAACAGGCCAAAGTTGTGAAGCAAGTAGCGCCATTTGGTCTAATTCAGCACTATTAATCTCATTGTTTTGATTAATATTTAAAAATCTAGCGATTCCACCGCCACTACTTACATTGGTTTGAAGAGCACGCCATAAATAGCTTTGCGCGGTGATACTATCGTCACGAGCTAAGGCTTGGTCTGCTAATGCCAACCAAGCGTCTGATGTTAAGGCGTAGGGAGCATCAGGTGAAATGCTATCAATAGCATCTTCCCAATGTGTTGTCCTATAAGCATAAATAGCCGCCAATCGCTCCGAATACATTTGTCCCATGCCGCGTTCCACAACCTGCCAACCTAACAGGCTTAAAACGGCGATTAATACTAAACGCAACCACATGTTGTGCGATCCTTGATTTGTATTCTATATCTCATTCTCTACGCCGCTTTTTTCCCTGTTAACGCCTTTTTCTTCGGAGTACGCCCGTCACCCTCACTGCTTTCCCCCGCTCCGTAACTGTAGTAGTAGTCATAACTGTAGTAGTTAGAATCACCCACCGCACTTTTTGCTTTAGTAAGCACCACGCCTAACAGGTGGCTGCGAGCTTGCCGCAAACGCTCGTAGGCAGAATGCAAGGGCTGCTTACGGGTTTCATTGTATGCGGTAATGAGCAAAGTGGCGCGGGTATGATTGCCAATAATCAACGCATCGGCCAAACCAAGTACCGGTGGCGCGTCGATCATGACCAGATCGTAAGGCAATTGCCCATTCTCGGCTCGCATGGTCAGTTCATGCAAATGTTCACTGGATAGCAACTCAACCGGGTTAGGCGGAATCGGCCCTGAGGGAATCGCAAACACATTTGGAATCAGTGTCGGTTTAACCAATGCTTCCAATTTTTCTTGACCGGTTAGGAAATGTACAAAACCCTGACTATTATCCAGTTTAAAGCGTTTGTGTATCGTGGGTTTGCGTAAGTCACCGTCAATAATCAATACTTTTTTACCTGCCTGCGCAAATGCCGTGGCTAAGTTAATGATCGCACTACTTTTCCCCTCAGCAGGGCCTGCACTGGTCACGTTCATAATGCGTGGTGCACCGGTGCGGGTGGCAAACATCAAATTGGTTCGCAATGAGCGGAACGCCTCCGCGACGGCCGAAGTGGGTTGTTCAGCGGTCATCAAGTGATACTCGGTGTCGGCGCTGCCTTTACTGCGTTTGCCAATCGCTGGGGCAATACCCAGTAATGGCAACGGTAACAAGCGTTCAATGTCTTCTTTGGTTTTGATGCGGTCATCCAAAAATTCCAATAAGAATGCAGCGACCACGCCAATGAATAAACCCAGTACGGCACCTAATGCCAGATTTAGCTTCTTGTTAGGTGTGTGGACAGCGTAAGGCACAATTGCCGCATCAACCACCGCAATATTGTTGGTGACAGCGCCACTGGCAACTCCCACTTCTTTAAGGCGTTGCAATAAACCTTCGTATACATTGCGATTGGTTTCCACTTCACGGTTTAAGGTGTTGTAAGTAATGCGTTTGTCACGTAAATCTTGCACGCCTGATACTTGGGTTTGCATCTCTGCACGCAATTCGTCTTCTTTCTGCTGGGCTTCCAAATAATCTGATTTTAAGGCATTTTGGATATTGCGGGTTTCTTGTTGAATCTGTGTTTTCAATTCCGCAATTTGCTGATCAATACCCGTGCGTATATTGCTACTGGCTTTACTCAGTTGGGTATCGATTTTATTGATTTTCTGCTCAAGCTGTACCATCAATGGGTAGTCTGGTTTGTAAATTTCCAACTTTTCTTGGTAGTCGGCTTCTAACTTGGCCTTTTCTTGTTCAAGGCGTTGAATGGTGGGGTCATTAATCGTGGTACTGCTGCTAACCGATTGTGCCCGTACTTCCAGTTCAGTCAGTGCTTTCTTGAGCGTTTGGATCGTGGTGCTGGCCAAAACCGCTGAAGCCATATCCGCTGATTTGACTTGGCTATACTTGGTTTCAGCCGAGATGCGGTCACGTTCGGCGGTGGCTAATGCATTGCTCAAGCCAGATAAGCGCTGTTCTTTCATGTTCTCATTGTTGATATCCAAAATATCGGCTTGTTTAGCATAGTCGGCAAGCTTGGCTTCGGACTCTTCCAACTTACTTTTGGTTAATACTAGCTGTTCTTGCAGGAATTGCTCCGCGTAACGGGTAGTACCGGCGCGACGCTCCAAATTCATATTGATGTAGTTTTGAGCAATGGCATTGGCAGCATTTGCAGCAAATTCTGGACTGGCATCATCGTATTGAATATTCACGATTTTAGAGTTTTTCACCGGAGAAATGGTGACATTTGCCAAGAATTTATCCGCTAAGGGGCGTTCACCTTTGACTTCGGCGGCGTCTTGCGCGGTTTCTTCAGTACTAAACGCTTCCAACCAATCCGCGTAGAAGGGTTTGGCTAATTGTTCTTGAGTGCCACGCAGTTTGTCTTCAATGCCCATATTGCTAATCACGCGGTCAGCTAGGCTACGGCTTTTGAGCAATTCATAATGGGTTTGATAAAAATCTTTGCTATTCACGCTGCTGCGTTGCGAGTCGTTCGCTGCCACATCGTAATCCAAGAGACGTTGTTCCTCTTGATTGATTTCCATGGTAACGCCTGCTCGATAAATAGGCGTAATACTCAGGGTGAAGATTAGGGTAATCAGAGTAATCAAAATGAACAGGGTGAAGATTACCGCACGCCGCCGCCGAATCACTGACCATAATTGGCGCAAGTCGATTTCGTCATCATCACTCTTGTCTTGCTCAAAAATAGCAGGTACGGGTTCTGGTTCATTAACCGTCATGAATTTACGTTGGCTCAGTGAGGTCACTTCCTGCCGAGGGCGGGAATTATCATCGTCATAAGAAGGGTATTTTTGCGTAATCATAATTTTTACCAAGTGTATCCGTATGCCAAGCCCGTTAGTTTTAATTAAAAGGGTTGATTAACCCTGAAATCATGTCTTTTACTTCTTTAAACCAGTAACGACTGTCCGAACGGTGCGCCACAATCTGATCATTTCCGCGCATATAAGGGTCACGTAAACGCCCATCCCGAATGGCTTGAATATCCAATTGATAGGCTTTAACTTGCTGACCATTGCGTCGAAATAACACTACTTTATCCGGGCTGGCAAGATTAGCGAGACCACCGGCTAAGGCAATGGCTTGCAGAAACGTTATGGAACCTTCGATAGGATAAACGCCAGGTTTATTTACTTCACCTTCTACCGTAACCCGTTGATTGGTAAAGCTTTCAACTAAAATGCTGACTTGAGGGTCTTGTAAGTATTTTTGTTGCAACAAGCCACTGAGTTGCTTTTCTACGGCTAACGGTGTTTTCCCGCTAACTGCTAATGCGCCTATCAATGGCAGGGAGATTTTACCATCTGAACCAACCTTGTATTTTCCCGATAACTCCTCGGCTTGGAATACCTTAATGTCTAGCAAATCGCCTGAACTAATAGCGGTATTTTCAGTGGGTGCTAAATAATCCAGTTCTTGCAAGCTAGAAAAAATACTACCAGATTCAGTAGTGCCTAAGCCGACTTGCTGTGTATCTTCCGGGTGAGCAGGCGGTGTACTACAACTTGCTATTAAAGCGGCACCGACAAATACGGCGGTGGCGGGTAACAGGGAGTGCAGCCTGTTTAAATATTTGTGCATTTCAAAAGCCCTTGAAACGTTGAAAGTCGTCTTAAATAAAGAATAATAAAAATAAATGTGATCAGGCGAAAAAACGGCTAAACCAACCTTTTTTAGTCGCCAACTGCTCAGAAGCCATGTAAGGCACAACGGCTGTCGATAAACCCGGTGGTTGACTGACCGCCGCAGGGTTGGCGTTGTCGAGAACCGCTTGCGGGCGTTCCATGACCATGCGCATGATTTCTGCTTCATCGCCGGTCATGTCGATAGCCGCAGCAATGCCTTCCGACAGAATCGGCGGGCGGCGTTCGGTGCCGTGTGCATCAGAGGCAATAATATGCACAATGCCTTCCTGTAACATCCGCTCAGACCACTGCTTGGCTTTGTTGCCAAATTTGCCACTGATTGCACCAGCGGTGATTTGAATCCATGCACCTTGTTGAGCGGCAGCGACAAAATCTTGGTAGTGATCGTCTAACCAACGCAACCGCTCTGGATGCGTAATCAGCGGAACGTATCCAGCGTTAATGAAGTTTTCAATCTGTTCCAAAAATCCGGGGACAGGCACGTGATGAGAAGGCTCAAGTAAAAAGTAACGTGAGCCGTGTAATGTCGGAATATCACCGTTATGCAAGCCCATCATGACTTCTGGCACCATGTGAACATCCGCTCCTGCTATCAATGTCAGCCGGATTTCGGCTTCATCCAATGCCGCTTGCAAGTGGTGCAAGGCAGGCACAATCGTGCTGGTCGAATTATGATAAATACCCGGATAAATATGCGGTGTACACGCCAGATGCGTTGTACCGTCAGCAACGGCAATACGCGCCATGGCGAGTGATGTTTCCAAATTTTTAGAACCATCACACAACCCCGGTAATATATGGCTATGTAAATCAATCATAATGCGTCACCTGTATCATTAAGTCTCAAATTATATACCATTCATCTGGAAAAATTTGTGAAATTGGTCACACTTTTTGCCGAGTTAAGCAACGCCTTCTAACTTAACAGGGAAGGGAATAACACAACTTGTTGCTTTCGGTGCACGTATATCGGGCGTTACACCAGGGTGTTTAAACCCTTGAATATGGCTGTGGAGCAAGCGATACACTTTAGCTAAATTGCGTTGACGGCAATCGGTATCCAATGAGTCTAGCATTTTCGTCACGTCCGTCCATTCCATGCAAGCTTCATGCGCCATAAAAATGCGTGGGTGTGAGGTTGTTTGCGGACTTTCGCCAATCAGCAACTCTTCGTACAGTTTCTCACCGGGGCGTAACCCTGAAAAGCTAATAGCAATGTCGCCTTGTGGGTAGGCTTCGGTTTGTAACGTAAGCCCTGAGAGATTTACCATGCGTTTTGCCAAATCAACAATTTTAACCGGCTCGCCCATATCCAATACAAATACTTCGCCACCCGTTGCCATCGCTCCCGCTTGAATAACCAGTTGCGCGGCTTCAGGAATGGTCATGAAATACCGAATAATATCGGGATGCGTCACAGTGATTGGGCCGCCTTTGCGTATTTGTTCGCGAAATAGCGGTACCACCGAGCCTGATGACCCTAGCACATTGCCAAACCGTACCATGCTGAAAATCGTATCACCGGGCATTTTTGCCAAGCCTTGCAGCACTAGCTCTGCCATGCGCTTACTGGCTCCCATCACATTGGTGGGGCGTACCGCTTTGTCGGTCGAAATTAAAATAAAGCGTTCAACGTTTTCCGCCCGCGCCGCTTTGGCAGCTTGTAGTGTGCCGAAAACATTGTTACGCAAGCCTTCGATCGGATTGTGTTCTACCATTGGCACATGTTTGTACGCGGCAGCGTGGTAGAGTGTGTTGATCCGATGTTGGCGTAACGCTTCTTCAACCCGTTGATAATCTTGAACCGAACCTAACATAGGGATAATCGGCACAGATAAGCGTTCGTGGCGGCAAAGGTTTAATAATTCTTGCTCAATTTGATAGAGCGCGAACTCCGATAACTCGAATAAAACCAAACGAGTTGGTTGCAAGCGCACGATTTGGCGACACAATTCTGAGCCAATGGAACCGCCCGCCCCTGTTACCATCACCGCTTTGTTGGTAATGCACTGGCTGAGTAAGTCGGCTTTTGGGGCAACCGGGGAGCGCCCTAGCAGTTCATCAATGCCAATTTCGCGTAATTCGGCAATCGACCGTTCGCCTGAAACCAGATCACTTAACTCTGGAATCGTGCGCACATGTACCGATAGATGTTCCAGCGACTCCACGATTTCACGGCGGCGTTGATGGCTAACCGACGGCATCGCCAGTAATACTTGTTGAATATGCCGCGTTGCGATCAAATGAGGCAGTTCTTCCATAGCGTGAACCCTTACCCCGTGAATAACGGCTTTATGTAAGGCGGGGTTGTCATCAACGAAGATTGCCACTCGGTATTCCGGCATACTCGCTAACGTTGATGCTAATTGAATGCCTGACTGACCAGCACCGTAAATAGCGACGTGAATATGACCATTTTTGTGTTGCGAGGTTTGATGGTGATGCCGAATCAAGTAACGACTGCTTCCCACCAAAAACAACGCTGTTCCCCAATAAATGGGATAAAAAGAACGCGGGATGCCATCCCAGTCAAACAATAACGCCATTGTGCCCAGCAGTACCGCCGACACGGTAATGCCTTGAATCACGGCGAGCAGTGCCTCCCCACCCATGAAACGCACAATTGCTCGGTAAAGCCCCAGTGTGATAAACAATGGAATCGTTACCAAGGGTGCTGCAATCATCAGCCATTGACCGTCTTGCAAATCAGGTTGCCAAGTACTAAATCGCATCGCAAAACTTAGCCATACCGCTAAAGCCAGCAATGCAGTATCAGCACCAAGCATAATGACGCGTTTTTGCCAGCGAGGTAGTGCTAACAACTGTTTGTAAGCAGATTTTTGAGTATTCATGGGTACGGCGCTCCCTAATCCGTGTATATGGTTTAATACATTCCGAACTTATTGATGTGTAACAATAATAATCACCAATATGTGCTCATATATTGCTCAGATTAATTGTGACATCATTGATTAAAAATGATACTAAATTTTCTCTATCCTTCAGCAATAATTAATATTAGACAACCTATAGTTAATTTTATGTGATCAAGTTCACAGTGATCTGAACACGAAGCAGGTAATATTAGCATCAGCAATAATAAGGTACTGTTGCTTGCTTTATGAGCTGAGTAAATTTAGTACCAGTGATGGTGAGAGGTCAGTGAATCTTTGGAAATCCTCATGGTCTATAAGTTTGAGTGATATGCAAAGTGTTATATGAGATTAGGGGTCATAATCGTCAGGGGTAAAGTTGTGGCTATTAAAGATGAAAAATTGATTGCCGATGCACTAAGCAGTGGTTATCAATGGAGCAGTGGGCGTGTAACCTTCAGCTTGCCGGTCGTTGGCAGTCAGTGGGGGTATGTCGGCGAACCAAATGATGCCATGTATGGTGTTTTATCGGAATCGCAAGCAAGCCGTGTTCGGGATGCACTCAATGCTTGGGATGAAGTGGCTGCATTAACGTTGACAGAAGTCAATGATATTGTCAGCAAGGGGCAACTACGTGTGGCCTTTGCTAATGTTGGAACCTCTGAGGCAGGTCATGCTTATTACCCTGGAATCACGGAGCAGGCGGGTGATATTTGGTTGGATGATAACTTAAAGAATGTCACCCTAGCAGACAACAGTTACGCCTACTTCTTGCTCTTGCATGAAATTGGTCATGCTTTAGGTTTGAAGCATCCTCATGAAGCGAGTGGTCTTAGCAGTACCGTGCTGCCGACAGAATTGGATGATATGCGGCACACAGTTATGTCTTACCGTGAGCAATCCGATCGTTACCAGTTGAATTTCTATATTAATGAGTCAAACAACTTAGCGTATAGCGCAACATTTGTGTACGCATCAGCGCCCATGTTATTGGATGTATTGGCTATCCAGGCGTTGTACGGTGCTGATTATACGACAAGAACGGGTAACGATACTTATCGTTGGGAAGCAGGCGAAGCGTTTCTTACCACGTTATGGGATGCCGGTGGAACTGATACTATTGATGCATCCAATCAAGTAGCCAGTATTATTAATTTGAATGCCGGAACTTTTTCATCACTGGGTTTGGTTTCAGCAAATGCGTTGAAGCAAGCGTTGGCAGCACAATTTCCGCAATATCCTAGCAGTTGGATCGATGAGCGCGTGGATCGCTTTGCAGCCGATGGCACATTGTATACAGGTAAGGATAATTTGGCGATTGCTTACGGTGTTACGATTGAAAATGCCATCGGTGGTGCTGGTAATGACACATTGATTGGTAACAGTGCGAATAACATCTTGCGCGGTGGCGCTGGGAATGACGTGCTGGAAGGCGGGAGTGGTAGCAATACCCTGTTTGGCGATGCCGGGTATGATGTTGCGCGTTATGCTTCGTCTAGCAATGCTTATCGAGTGACGCAGAATGGTGATTCATGGGAATTAGCATCTCTCAATAGCGGTACAATAGATGTTCTACATAGCATCGAGAGCCTAGAATTTGTTGACAGAAGCTTTTTTGATAGTACCGAGGCTCAGCAGGTTTATCGGCTCTATCAAGCGGCATTTGATCGCACACCTGACAAGGGCGGCTTAAGCTATTGGATTAGTCAATATGTTGCTGGTAAAGACCTTGCCACGATTTCAGCAGGCTTTACCTATTCACAAGAATTCATGGCACTTTATCCCGTAGGTGACACTTCTGCTTTCTTATACGGTTTGTACGACAATGTGCTGGGGCGCACGCCTGATGCGGGTGGTTTAGCTCATTGGCAAGCGGAAATGCAAAAAGGAATGTCAGCGGCTGCGGTGTTGTTGGCATTTAGTGAAAGCACAGAAAATCGTATAAATTTGGCTGCGATTATTGATGACGGTTTTTGGTTAGCTTGATTTGACAACCTATGATTATTCGTTAACGGTAATCAAATTTTGATAGAAGGTAAGAACTATGCCATTTACTTCAAGTAATGATTTGAACATTCTACAAGCAACTGATACGGGAAATGTTGGTGCCGGTGCGGGTGATGATGTATATATCATCACGCCTAGTACGATGAGTTCAGGTCAGGTTATTAATTTAACAGATAATCAAGGCGTTAATAGTATTTGGTTGCTGGGAGGAGTAAACATCGCGAGAAGCATTGTTGCTGGTACTGCGGTTCAACTAATCTTGGATAATGGAGCAATAATAAATGTATTCGGCGCTGATGGGTTTAATTATCAATTAGGTGGTAATCCGCTGCTTGATCTTAAGAGTGGAGTTGCTCAGTCATTCGCGACATTTGCCACAAATACATTGGGTGCGGCTGCGCTACCCTCTGGCACCGCTACTCTGTCAGGAAGCATCAATATCACTATTAACAATGATGGTAGTGTACATAAAAATGCACCGTCGCAACCCAGTCATCAGCCGACCGCGCAAGAACAATTTATGCTGGAGTTATTGAATCGTGCGCGGATGAACCCGGTTGAAGAGGCGAGTCTACTCGGAATTGATCTTAATGAAGGATTGGCAGCAGGAACATTGTCCACGAATCCGCGCCAACCCTTAGCGTTTAATAACGAACTGACAGCCGCAGCACGTTCTCATAGTCAAGATATGGTGGACAATGATTTCTTTGCGCATACGAATTTAGCTGGTAAATCTACGGCAGATCGCATCCAAGCAACAGGCTATACCTATACAACGTTTGGGGAAAATATTGCTTATGTTGGTACAACGGCACCGCTTTCGCAAGCATTGATCAATACGTTTGTGCAAGACTCCCATGAGGACTTATTCGTAGATGAGGGAATTATTGGGCGTGGACACCGTATCAATATGCTCAATGCAAATTTTAAAGAAATCGGTATTGGTATTGTGGATGGCAGTTTTAACAATGGCAATGCGGATTTCAACGTGGTGATGTCCACGCAGAATTTTGCAACTCAACCAAATGCGAAAGCAATATTGCTAGGTGTAATTTATGCTGACGCAGATAACAATGCTTTCTATACGCCTGGGGAAGGCATTGGTGACGTCAGTATTGTTATTCTCAATACTGCTACTAATACGACTCAAACACTGTATTCAATGACGGCGGGAGGGTATCAAGTTGCGTTACAAACAGGTGTTTATGATATAACGTACACGTTTGATGGCAATACACAATTTGTCAATGACTTGGTGATTGGCATCGATAACGTTAAGTCTGACTGGTTAATCGCGTAATCAGACTTAACAAGCCGTGCTGTTCATGTAGCAGAGTGTTGCTGTAACGCCTCTTTGAAATGTGCGGCTAACTGTTTCCAATCCGCATATTGCCTGACTTGCTGGTAAGCTGAGTTAACAACATGCGAGTAACTAGCGAGTTGCTGGGGGGTGATAGTGTTTAAAAATGCCGGTATTTCATCTAGTTCTTGCGCAATGTAGTCACGTCCTGCCATAAAGATGCCGCCTCGCGCCCCAAAACGGGTGGATATAATCAACTGCCCGCTGGCGGCAGCTTCGAGAATTTTTAAATTAGACCCTGAGCCAGCCATCATCGGGTTCAGGGAAATATCACAGGTGTGCAACAACTTCAGTTTATCGGCATCGCTGACTACCCCTAATAAGGTGAGGTTGGTGGGTATTGCAGTGTGTATTTCTGTCGCTATGGCACGGCAGACACTGCCAGCGATGATGAAATTCAAGTTATTGCATTGCGTGGCAATATCGATAATGGCCTTAAGCGCATGAATATTAGGCAGATGTAAACTTCCCATAAACAGTACCTTAAGGCGATTATCCTTTCTATCAGTTAAGCGTTGCTGAGTCGACACGAACGGAATGCTATCAATATCCACGCCATTGGCAACAATAGTGCCTTGTTTAGCAACGCCATAATAGTGTTGTAATCTATCCATATCCGCTGTGGTGCAACTGATGACGCAGCTTGATTCTTGTATACAAGCACGTTCTGCTTGCTCCACGGCGGTTAAAGCATCGTGATAACGGTGTACGTCGCCTTGAGATGCCAGCATCTCTTGTTTTAGGTCAAATTCCATATTATGGGCATCGTAGTAAAATGCCCCAGCATAAGCCGAACGTAATGCCGAGTAACCGTAAGGGTGTGATAATACTACCCAATCAGCATTAGCCGTTTCTATTTTGATTGTGTTGACCCACTCCGGTAAGGCATTAGGGTAAAGCAGTGCAGCAATATCACCCGCTGAGATTCCCAGTTTTTGGGACAACAAGTGTTCACGTTGCTCGTAGTCAAGGGATTTGGCAAGACGAATTTCCTGCATTCCCGGTGCAATGGTTACTGACTCGGTGGCGTGGCTGGCAGGCACTAACGTCACTAATACCACATTCCAGACACGCGCCAGCCACCGATACAGGTGGTAAATACGCAATTGCCCACCACTGACTGGGGGATAAACCGAAAAAGTATTGATGACTACCAGTTTTTTACGTAAGCCAACCACGAGAAATTGATGCAATTCGTTCCACGATACTTTATCGGCCCACTGTTTAGCGACTGCGCCGTAGCGGGCAGCTAATGCCGGGGTGTTAGCACAGGTTGTTAAGGCTTGTGCCAAACTGGTGACATCCGATCCAACGACCCAGCCAGTTTCAGCGTGTTTGACCAGTTCGGTCACGCCTCCGGCATCGCTGGTGGTAATAACCGGCTTACCTGCTAACATAGCTTCCAGCGTGATTAGCCCGTAATCTTCTTGTTCCGGTACAAAAACCACTGCTAAGGCGTCAGCGTAATACCGGGCTAATTGCTCGTCTGTGACATAGCCGAGGAATACAATACCGGGATTACTTTGTGCTAAATCTCGCCATGCAGCTTCACAAGGGCCATTACCGGCAATGTATAAAGGGTTCGCAATACCCGCAGCTAACCAAGCACGAATAATCAAGTCGATACGTTTAGGTTTGTCCAAGCGGCTAGCGGTAAAAAAATAGTGTTGGCTTCCCGTGTGCAAGCCGCTTAGGGAAGTGGGGTGATAAAATACTTCCACGACACTGTTGGCGGGGAAATAGCCCGAACGATTGGCAACGGTATGTGAAATGGCACAATGCCGTTTCACACCGGGGCTAGATTGCCCGACAGTATCCAGTAAATGCACAATACTCCGGCTAATTGCACCGGGGAAAGCGTACCAATCGGCAGGTAAACGTTGTTTCCACGCCAGAAAAGTGAGTAAAGCCTGAATAATTTCCGGTAAATAGTCACGATTGGCGGGCGGTTTTAACAAGAAGTCATGCAATGCGTGCAATTCACGCGGAAATTGACGCTTATCTGGAATCGCAGTGGATAAGTGCTGCGGATAAGTGTCATAAAGCCCCCGTAATTTATGTTGCATGTAAATAACATGGTTGGGGTGATTAATCATCCATGCGGGGTATTTTGTGCTAATAACTTGATCAAAATGCAGCAAATCCAAACGCGCAAAGTCGATGTAACTGTGGATGATTTCATCTAAGTTGCGTTCGGGTGAGGGTATTTTGATAAGTTCAGCACTGACGTCGGCGCGTTTATTGAGAGAGTCGACGAGCCCCCACCAAAGATTTTCTGCCCCGCCACGCACAAAAGGCACGCTGCTGGGCGCTACTACTGCAATTTTCACCTTTATCCCTCGGCTGTTAGTTTCTCAACTACATTAGACCAAGAAATACCCAGTTCTGTATACAAGGCGTGTCCAGCACGTCCTTTTTCGCGACTGAGGTGTGGTTGCGTAAACGCTTCATCAATGGCGGCAGCAATGGCTTGCGGCTCAGGTTCACAAATCCAGCCATTCAGACCGTGGGTAACAAATTCAAGTGGCCCCCCAGCATCCGTTACCGTAATCACTGGTTTGGCGGATAACATGGCCTCTAAGGTTACATAACCATAGTCTTCGTCGTAAGGCACAAAACATACCGCCAAGGCATGGGCATAAAAGGCAATTTTTTCTGCCTCGGTAATATGCCCTAGCAATACGACTTGTTCAGCCACACCACAGGCTGCAACCAGTTGCTGATAATGCGTGTATTGACCACCGATACCCGCCAGTACAATTTTCACCGGAGTTTGTAAGAATTGTGCTGCTTTAATCAATAAATCTTGGCGTTTGAGGGACTCAAGGCGACTGGGGAAAAACACGTAAGGTAATGCTTCTTCACACCGGAAATATTCCACGTAACTGGGTGGGTGATACAACGCTTGGCTGATGATTTGATTGAATTGCATCAAACGATCCGCTACCCGTTGTGAGTTGGCAAATACTTTTTGAGCTTTTCCCAGAGCGTTATTGTCATAGGGAACAATGGTTTCACGGAGTTGCTGGTGTGCCGGGTTAGCAGTAAGGGGATCAAACAACTCGTAGACTGCACGGTGTTGATGCATCAGCCATACCCAATGATCTTGGTGCTGAATACCGTATCCCGGAAATTGCAAGCTAATCACGCGGTCAATACTGATGCCGTTGGCTTGATTTAACTCTAGCCCTGCACAATAAGCCATGAGATGTTGTATATCCGTTTCAGGATGAAATTTAAACGGAAAACGAATCAATTCCGTCTCAAATCCAAATTGCTTTAGTGCGTTGTACAAGCCATTGATATGGTAGTCAGCACCACCTTGTAGGAAAGGGGCAATATTCGCGGTTAATAATATCCGCATTATTCTAAATCCCCAATGGCGGCACTTTTATGTGCAATAAGTGCAAAATCCTGCGGACCACATAAATGCCCATTAACACGCGCTGTTAATGGATCATCACCCGGTACTTTAGCGGCTTCCGGGTAGGGGTGTAGGCGCAGGGTTTGAATAGCCTGAAAATTATGGTAAGTCAGTAAGAAAGTCAGTGCAGTCGGAGTAATCGGGTTGCGGTGCGTGAAGTCGTGATAAAAAGTATGTGAGCCTACCAGCACATTTTCTGGATTGGGTGTTTCAAAAATCAATAATCCACCGGGAATCAAGACGCGATTAATTTCCATTAATATATTGAACAACGTTGCAAACGGCAAATGTTCAATAACATGAAAACTGGTGACGGCAGATAACGATGCATCCGGCAACTGTTGAAGGTGGGTGAGACCGTCAGCGTGTCGTACATCTAATCCCGATTCTTGCCCCAACGTTACCATGACGCCATTCATATCCACGCCATAAGCAGCAATGGCATTATCCCTTAGCAAGGCTAACCACTCACCCCGTCCACACCCAAGATCAAGCACGGGTAAAGTGCTTGATTGTTGTTTGAATTCAATAACATAAGGAATATAAATAGCAAGTTTTTGACGAATTTCTGCTAGTGTACCCCGATTAGCATCTTCAAAAGCGAGATAATATGCATCCATGTATTCATCTAAATGACGTGCAGCATCACTAGGGGTTAAACTGTGTATTTCCCCTTTTATATCCGCTAACAAATGCCGCAAATGGTATTGTTGATATAAAGCATCTTGCCGCGCCAAGCTGATACGCTGATGTTGTGCTATAATTTCTGTTTGTAAGCGATCAGTACGACCAAGCTGTTGGGTAATATGCTCACGTAATTGTTGATGCTCGCTTGCTTGTTGATGCGCTTGTTGTGTGAGTGTTTCAATCTCATGATTGTGATTCAATAACCACTGTTGATAAGAAGCTTGTTGCTGTACTTGTTGTGTAAGCGCTTCAATTTCACGATTATGATCCAATAACCATTGTTGATAAGGCGTCACTTTATCATTCAATAGTTGGGTAATGTTTCTATTGTTTTCTAATTCTTGTTCCAACGAATTTTTTGTGGAATTGAGTAAATGATTAAGTTGCTGAGTGTTAAATGCGTTTAACAAAAAAGCCGAGGTCTTAAACAAATAGTGTTGCTCATAAAAATACAAGAATTTAGCGAAAATTTTGCACGGTATTTTATGAAAGAATGATAACTTACCTAAATTTAATGCCTGAAGCCTACTGTGGATTTTTAGAAAATAACGAATCCAACCTAAACCGACTACTTGTACACGTTGTGCTTGACCTTCCGCAGAGTGTTGCAATTCATGAATAATAAGATAACGACTTTCCTTGTGCTTGAGACGGTGGAGATAGTTATATTTACCACTGTCATCAACCTCACGTTGCAATAGGTAATGATAAACTTTATTCACAAAATCCGTATCGTCGCCAGCTAACAGCTCATAAACGTGTACTTGTTGCATCCGCAAGTGTCTACTTATTGGCACACGATTTTTCGGGTTTATGCTGAATACTGCTGATGCAGTGTTATTGGTGGCAAGTTCGCTCGCAACACCAACTGCCGTTTGGCGCACGCGCTCAATAATCGACTTGAAAGTTGCATTTAATTCTTGATCGTTCATACTTTCTGGGTTTTCTCACTAAAACTCATGCAGATGCGTGTGCCATCAATCACTGTAGTGTTTGTTTCAAGGTAAGCGGCAGGTATGTTAACCCCGAAAATATGGGGGTATGAAAGCCTGCTACTTCAAATTCTAACGCATTATCCCACCAATGTTCACAATGTTCCAAGTGATCCATGTCTTTGTGTAATGCTAACGTCACCGTGTACTTGCCAATACCTAAATTCATGGGAAAACTCAGTTCTAACTGGGTTTGTTGCCCCGCTGGAAAACTTAGGGGTAATTCATGTTCCAGTAACGCGGTATTAGTACCAAAAATATCTTGCCCAAAGCGGTCTCTAATAAGAATCCCTAATTCCAAATCTTTAATTTCCTGTTGCGCGATGACTTGGATGCACAAATGCGCTTGTTCTCCGGCACTGAATGATTCTGTTTTAACAATTCCATTGTGTAACCATGCCGAAGTCATTTGAACATTTTTAAGACCGTATCCGGTTTTATCGGTTGGCGTGCTGGTATTTTCTGTGGCTTCTAAGCGAGCAATGACTTGATAATAGTAATTGACGGCAGCTTCAGGTGTTCCCTCGAAGACTTTTTGACCTTTGTCTAACACGATGGCACGGTTACACAATAACTTAACCGAAGTCAAATCGTGCGACACAAACAGCAAACTTCCACCCTGAGCCTGAAAAGCGCGGATTTTGCGTAAACACTTTTGTTGGAAGCGGGCATCTCCCACGGATAGCGCCTCGTCCACTACAAAGCAGGATGGGTTTGCATGAATAGCAATCGCGAACCCTAGACGCATCAACATTCCTGAGGAATACGTGCGCATAGGTTCATGAATGTAATCACCCAGTTCGGCAAATTCGACAATGGTGGCTCGGTGCATGTCAATTTCAGCAGCACTCATGCCTAGTAATCGGGCATTTACACTGATATTATCCATACCGGAGAGTTCATGGTCGAAACCTGTACCTAATTCCAGCAGCCCGGTGACTCTACCTTGGCGTTCAATGACACCTGCATCAGGTAATAATACGCCGGTGATAAGTTTTAATAATGTTGATTTGCCTGCGCCATTTTGACCAATTAAAGCTAACGATTCTCCAGCCGATAAATTCAAGTCGATATTGTTAATGGCACAATAATCACGATGTCGAAGCCCACCTAGTAAGCGCTCTTTGAGACGGTCTAATGGCGAGTGATACAGTGAAAAAGATTTTTTTAATCCCCTGATGGCTAATAACTGCAAATTTATTCCTCACAATAAATCACGGACATCCTTTTCCAAGCGTTTTTGCAGGTAACGAGCAAAAAACGCCATAATGACACCCGTGCCGAACAGTAGTGCCAATAAAGCTAAATCGGGAGCTTGTCCATGTAATATAATTTTATGCATATTGCTGACGCCCCAATAAAATGGGTTAAACATCAACCATTCCGCAACCCAAGTGGGAAGAATAGAATCTACATAAACAATAGGTGTCATCCAAAACGCTAATTGTAATAATATCCCAATAAAATTTCTCAAATCAGGCATGAATACAGATAAAATTCCTAAAATCAACCCTAAATTATAGGTAAAAAATACACTTAATAATACAATGGTCGGTATCCACAACCAATAAAGTGTAGGACTGTAATGAATAGATATTAAAAATATCCCGAAAAAAATACCAGCAATTAAGAATATAACTAATTCAACAAGTGGAATATAGAGTGGCATTAATACTAAGCTTATGGGAATTTTCTTAATTAAACTTGCTTTTTCAGCGTATATATTTGTTAGGCGTTGTAAAATTCCCGCCATTAAATTCCACAACAAAATACCACTGATCAGGTAAATGCTGTAAGCGTAAGGTGAGTCGAATTGTTGCAGACGGGCGTTCATTAGGTGTGAAAAAACCAATGTAAAAATAAGTATATAACTTAGTGGCTGCAAAAATAGCCATGCACCACCCAATAAACGATTGCGAAATTGATCACGTAGTTCCCACTTAGCAAACAGCAGGATTTTAATACCCTGCTGTTTCCAATATTCTTTACGTTCTATTGAAATATCAAGCTTCATTAAAGGCGCGTGCCAACATGTCGGTGAAAGGTTTCAGTAAATAATCCAATAGGGTACGTTCTCCGGTAAGGATCATTACTTCAACTGGCATTCCAGAAACCAATTCCAATTGCTCTTTATCCAACAAGGATAAACTTTCGGGTTTTAGCGATAAAGAGGTTTTGTAGTAAGACATTTTAGTACTTGGATCGGTTAAAGTGTCGGCTGAAACATCATCTACTTTAGCATAGATCACGGGGAAATAACGAGCATTATCGAATACCGATAAGCGTATTTCGGCATCCAACCCCGGAGAAATGACATCAATGTGCGCAGGCTCGACTTCGGCGATAATCTTGAAAGCCTGTCCATTCGGAACTATTTCCATAATAGGTGCGCCAGCTTGTAGTACCGCACCTACGGTAACAACTTCAAAACCTTTGACTTTTCCATCTACCGGTGCTTTGATCACGATGCGTGCTAATTTATCTAGGACAGCGACTTGTTGTGAATGCAGTTGTGTACGGCGAGCTTGTAATTCACTGAGTTGGGTGCTGACTTCCTTTAGGTATTCTTCGCGGTTCAAGACGACTTGATGCCCTGTTTCGGTCATACCTTCACGAATTCGCGCAATTTCAGCTTTTGAGCGTGCAACTTCGGCTTTGGTTGATGCCATATCGCCTTCCAGTTGGGTGGACTCACGTTCCTTTTCGCGCAGTTCAATGTCGGAAATTAAGCGCTGATTAAATAAACCTTGTAAGCGTCCTATGTCTTGATCCAAAGAATTGCGTCTTTTTACTAGGGTGTCAAAGCGTGCCTCTAAGCCGGTGATTTGCTGTTGCAAGCCGATGATTTGCTCTTGTGCTTGCGGTTGACGTTGTTTGAGTGCATTTTGCCCCGAAACTTGGGCTTGTTGCCGTGCTTCAAACAATTTTTCTTGGGTTTTGATAATGTCAGTCGGTATGGTCTTCAGGTGTGCCGTCGTCCACTGCAACGGAACGCCGTCGCGTTCTGCTCGTAAACGTTCTAAACTCGCCTCGACCTCCCATAACTGCCCTTCGGTGCTGTCTAATTGTGCTTTTAATTGAACATCATCTAATTCCAATAAAACCGTGCCAGCGGTTACAATGTCGCCATCACGCACGTGAATTTTATTGACGATGCCGCCGTCCATGTGTTGTACGACTTTATTTTGCGAAGCCACGACCGTGCGTCCCATGCTGACCACTGCTTGATCCAACGGGGCAAAGGTTGACCATAAAAAGAAAGCGCCGAACATCAATACCAATACTGTTATTCCAAAGATACGGTAAGGGCCATCATCTTTTTTTAGTGTGATACTGCTTGAGCTGCCTTCCGCAGCAATCAATGTACCTTCTTGTATAACGTTTCCTAGTGCGACTGAACTACTCATGATAATTACCTTAACCCTTACTTCCGGCTGTAATGGATGACACAACAGCTACTCTAGGTTGTTGTTGTGAACGTGCTTGAGCAGCAGCGACTGCCTGTTGGTTTTGTGCGGCTAATTGCTGCAATACGTTGTCGCGTTCCCCAAATAAACGTACTTGTCCTTCTACCAACAACAGTACCTTGTCAGCTATTTCTAAAATACTACGGCGATGTGTCACTAGAATTAGCGTTGTACCTTGTGACTTGAGTTGTTTACACGCATTGACTAAGGCTAATTCCCCTGCATCATCCAGGCTTGCATTGGGTTCATCTAAAATCACGACGCTAGGTTTGCCGTAAATGGCTCGTGCTAACCCGACACGTTGCCGCTGCCCGCCAGAGAGGGTTGCCCCACCAGGGCCGATCAGGGTGTCATAACCCTCTGGCAAGCGACGGATCATCTCATCAACACCCGCCATACGAGCGGCATCCATGACTTTCTCTGATTCTATTTTGTTAAATCGCGCAATATTTTGGGCAATCGTGCCCTCAAAAAGTTCAACATCTTGGGGTAAGTAGCCAATATGAGAACCAAGTTCATCACGATTCCAATGCCCAATTTCAGCACCATCTAATCGGACTTTGCCTGCGGCTAATGGCCAGATGCCGAGTAAGGCACGTAGCAGTGACGATTTTCCAGAAGCACTAGGCCCCAACACCAATAGAGCATCTCCAGGCGCGATGTCAAAGCTAACACCTCTCAAAATGGGTTGCTGTGAACCGGGAGGAATAAGGGTGGCGGATTCAACCCGTAAATCGCCTTTAGGCGCTGGCAAAGACATTCTGCGATCGTTATCAGGGATGCCTTGCAGCAACTCTTCTAGGCGTGCATACGCCATGCGTGCTGAATTAAATTGTTTCCATGCGCCAATCATTTGGTCAATCGGGCCTAAAGCACGCCCCATCAGGATAGAGCCAGCAATGATCATACCGGCAGTAATTTCATTATTAATGGCTAGGTATCCGCCTAAACCCAGCATTAATGATTGAAACATGATGCGCAAGGTTTTACTAAAGTTCATCCAAATGCCTGCTTTGTCGGAAGCATCGGATTGTGCTTGTAAAAAAGCTAAATGTTGACGCAACCAATGTTCACGCATGGCAGATTCCATGCCCATTGCGTGTAGTACTTCGGCGTTGCGTAACTGCGCACTCATCGCACTGGTGGATTGAATATTTCGGTTATTAGCATCTTTCATGAGATCGCGGGTAGAAACCTCATTCATGATGGCGAGTCCAATCAAAATAGCCGACGCAAATAGAGCGAAAACACCGAACATCGGGTGAAATACAAATAGAATAGCAAAGTAAATTGGAATCCAAGGTGCATCAAAAAAGGCGAAGGGGCCATTTCCTGTCATAAACTGACGCATACTTGTCAGATCATTCAAGGGTTGCGAAGATGCCCGACCTGGCTGACGCAGCGCCATTTTAGTCATGGCGCTATACAGGCGAGAATTTAAGCGATCATCCAGTTGTGAACCAATTCTGACCAGCATCCGTGACCGCGCATATTCCAGCAACCCCATGGTAATGAACAGCCAAACCACGATTAACGTAATCATTAGCAAGGTTTCTAGGCTGCGGCTCGCCATGACACGGTCGTATACTTGCAACATGTAAAACGACGGAACAAGCATGAGTAGGTTGATGAAAAGACTGAAAAAACCTACATAAAAAAAGCTTCCGCGAAAGCTATCCAAAACCTTCTTCAGCTCTGACTTGTCGTCATTGACCCTTCTGCTTTTCGCATTCATATATTATTCACCCGATAAAAATTTGAGTGGTAAAATTAACGCAATGGAGGGCTATTCAGCAAGTTCAAAGCATCTTTTTTTGTGACAAATGTCACAAAAAGTTGAGGTGCATAGACTGCGTAATAGAATCATGTATTCATTAGTTTTTGTTATGATTCCAAGCGATTATCTTGGTAATAACTTCATCAACTTAACGTATAGGACTTAAGTGTAAAAAGCGCCTTTGCCGTGACTGCTTGCGCCGTAGGTGAAGAAAATGGTGATGTTATGGGGTAATGCCTGATTCTGGCCAGAATGTCTCATCCATAAAGGTTTCATATGTCCACGGGCAGTTTTTGGGGAAATGACTGATAGGCAAACCTGTTTCACGCATTGCACCTTTTACAGCATAGCCATAAGCCCTGATTATTAATTCAGGTAGTTTGCTTTTTAGCCCCGGATTTTCCTGTAAATGCTCAAGGATGCGTTCGCGTTGTTCGATAATGGTAAATTTCCAACTATTTCCTTGATAAGCAGGTTGGTACTGCCATTTGAGCAGGTGCACGAGCAGGGTTTCCAAAAAGGATTGTAGGGCACGCTTTTCGGATTTACTCATGTCTTCGATTTCCTCGATGATGTGTTCCCAGTCCACTTGGTCAAATTTACGTTCGCGCAGGAGTTGTGATTGTTGTAATGACCATGTGTAGAGGTCTTGGTCGTAGGTGGCTTGGTTCATGGTGGTGATACCTGTGAGTGTTGCCGATGTTGCGATTATATACCCCACGAAACATCATCTGCGAGTAAATGATTAGGCGCTCTATCGGTAAAATTAGTGAGTCACCCCTTCGCTGCGGATGACTTTGAGCGCGGTCAGCCAGATCATTTTCAGGTCAAACCAGAAGGATTGGCGTTGCAGGTATTCGGCATCCAAGGCGACTTTTTGCGGGATAGGCAATTCATCGCGCCCGTTGATTTGCGCCCAACCTGTCAAACCGGGGGGGATGCGGTGCACAGACCGCTCAGTACGTAAGGCGATCAAGTCATCTTGATTGAACAGGGCAGGGCGTGGGCCAACAAAGCTCATATCGCCTTTGAGGATGCTCCACAGTTGTGTGATTTCATCAAGGCTGGTTTTACGCAGGAAACCACCGATCGGGGTCAGGCAAGCTTTGGGGTCTTTCAGCGGATGTGTGGCGACGGCGGGGGGGGGGCGGTACGCATACTGCGTGCGGAATTTGGGCATTTTGAAGATGCGGTTGTTTTCACCCACACGATCAGACCAGTAAAAAATAGGACCAGGTGAGGTGAGGCATACTAGTAATGCCACAACTAAACCCGGTATTAGTAGCATGGCGGTAGCTAGCAGTGCTAATGCCAGATCAGATTGACGTTTGAAGGTTGGATGTGAGTTCATAATGATTCCCCTGTTAAGCCCAGCAATAAACTGACTATTGTTATATAAGCTGGATTAATTAATGGCTGTGATGATTATCACATTGTGGGTGGAAACGTGCTGTTATCGGGTAAGTCATGGGTGACGGTTGCACCCGCTGCGATGGTGATATAGGGCAAAATCAACGCACCTGCACCAACGAGGCACCGTGTGCCGAGGCGTACTCCGCCACCGATGACGGCACATTGGGCGATGTGGCAAAAGTCACCAATGAGGGTATCGTGTTCGACCACGCTGTTGTGATTGAGGATGCAACCTGCACCGATAACGGCATCAGGGCCGGTGATGCTGCCAGCGGTTAGCAAACTACCTCTGCTGATGGTTGCGCTTGGGTAGCAGGTAGCGCGGGGGTGAATGGCGGTTGCGGGGCTGATACCGCGCTGTTGCCATGCGGTTTGCAAGGCGTGGCGGATGCGGTTATTGCCGATGGCGAAGTGGATGGTGTAGGCGGCTGAATCCTGTATGTCAGCGGGAGTGAGGATGGGCAAGCCGCAGTGCTGTTCGTGAGTGGGTTTGTCATCCAAAAACGCGGTGATGGTTTTGCCCATGCTGGTAAAAGTGTGAAACACGACTTTGCCGTGTCCGCCTGCGCCGTAGATGTAGAACATGATTTAACGCGATTTTCTCAGATTGCGGAGTTGTTCTACTTGCTCCAAACTTAAGCCCGTTTTTTGCGCGATGGTCTGGTCATCAAGGAGGTCAAGCAAGTTGGCTGCAATGCCTAATGCTTGTTGGTGTTTGCCTTTTTCTATTCCCTGCTGTATGCCTTCCTGAAGGGCTTTTTCCCGCTCTTCTTTGCGCAATTCGTCTTCGCTGTATTCGTCTTTCATGCGGGCGTGGTCTTCGGGGCTGAGGGTGGCTTTGCGAATGCTGCGCAGAACTTTTTGCACACATTGGTTGTGGTAAGCGGATTCATCGACTTCCTCGTCGAGACTGTCATTGATCGCCAGCATCCATTCCCGCCAGGCTTCGGGGGTTTCATCGTTGAGGTATTTGGGGCAGAGGTAAATAATTTTGTGAGGTATCTCGCCCAAGCCGACACCGTGGCGGTCTTTGGGGTCGAAGTCGATCATGGTCATGTCCCGCGCATGTTTATCACCGGAGGTAAGTACCACGATGGTGTAGACGGCGAGTGCTGGGCGGTAGTCCTTGGCTTGAACCGCTTGTTCTAGCAAGGCCGCACAATGGTAGTGCAAAAAGCGGTGGTAATGATCCGCATGGCGGCGGTGCTGGATGTCAACGATAATGCGATTGACCTTATCTTCGGCGAACAGGTCAAAGTGATTGGCGATATTGCCAATGGCATTGGGGAAGGATTTTTCGGTTTCGACATGATCAATGATCAGTTCAATACCGAGGATGTCGCGCACGAAAGCGGTGAATACATCGGGCTGGGAGAAGGCTTTTTTGAAGATCACGCCATAGCGGAGAGAAGCAACGGCTTGCATGGTGAGTACCTTGATAATGACTGTATCGGTCTGGAGTATAGCATACCTTAGCTCTGGGCTTGCAGGTTGCCGCAGAGGCGTTGGGCGATGGCGCACATCACATTCCCCATACACCCAAGGTATGACCTTGCCAGTGTTGTTCCCGTTGCCAGATTTTATCATCCCATGTTATTTCGGGGCGGCGGTCGAAAATGATGAGGTGGGCTTCGGTTGCGCCACACTGGTCGGCGTAGCCTACGGTTTGTTCCAGCCCTTCGGCAATGGTGGCTTCCAGTGATTTATAGAGGATTTTGAGTTCCAGCACGATGCGTTGTATTTCGCCATAATAGCCTTTTTCTTCATCGACAGGCCATTCGATAAACAGATCGGTACGTTTTCTGCCTAAGCCGTATTCGCGGTTGATGCGCCCGCCGCCGTTGATGATGCGTTGCAGGAAGGCTTGCAGTAGCAGTTGTGGCCCGGCTTGTAAGCGGGCGGGTTTGCCTAAGGCGCGGCTGAGGTGTTGCAGGCGTTCGGTTTCTGTCAGCTCACACGCGATTTTTTCGTTCTTCTTGGATTGTTTGACTCAAATTGCCGTTGAGGTCGGTGTGTTGTGCAACTGCAATAATTCATTGACCCGTTTGGCAATCTCTAGCTTGGCTTGCCGCAATAATTTGATGGGCGGGGTGGCGGTCAACGACTTTCCTAACGCAGTTGGGCAACTTGTGCGTTGGTCAAGCCCGTTTTTTGCGCGATAGTGGTGTCATCCAAGACATCCAGCAGGTTGCGGGCAACGGTCAAGCGTTCGGCTTGTTTACCTTGTTCCAGCCCTTGTTCCAGCCCTTGTTCCAAGCCCTTCAGCAAGCCACGTTGTTCGGCTTTTTCCCATTCGGTACGGCGTAATTCTTCTTCGCTGTATTCGTCTTTCATGCGGGCGTGGTCTTCGGGGCTGAGGGTGTCGCGGCGGATGGTACGCAGGACTTTTTGCACACATTGGTTGTGGTAAGCGGATTCATCAACTTGTTCATCGAGGCTGTCGTTGATTGCCAGCATCCATTCGCGCCACGCTTCAGGGGTTTCATCGTTAAGGTATTTGGGGCAGAGGTAAAGGATTTTGTGCGGTATCTCGCCCAAGCCGATCCCGTGGCGGTCTTTGGGATCGAAGTCGATCATTGCCATGTCCCGCGCGTGTTTATCGCCGGAGGTCAGCACGACAATGGTGTAAACAGCGAGTGCGGGGCGGTAGTCTTTGGCTTGCACGGCTTGTTCCAGCAAAGCGGCGCAATGGTAGTGCAAAAAGCGGTGGTAATGGTCAGCATAGCGGCGGTGTTGGATGTCCACGATAATGCGGTTGACTTTATCTTCGGCGAACAGATCAAAGTGGTTGGCGATATTGCCAATGGCATTGGGGAAGGATTTTTCGGTTTCGACATGATCAATGATCAGGTCAATGCCGAGAATAGCCTTCACAAACGCGGTGAAAACGTCCGGTTGGGAGAAGGCTTTTTTGAAGATCACGCCATAGCGGAGGGAGGCAACGGCTTGCATGGTGGGTGTCCTTATCAAAAATCAATATTTGAAGGAAAATAATTGACTTTTTTGGATGTTAATAATTCGCCATTCTGGTCATAGAACGTCATATTGCCCATTTGATCACATAGCCAAAATTCTTCTGCACCTTTTTCAAAATAGAGTGTTTTCTTATGATTCATCTCTGCCAATGTATTGCTGGGGGATAACACTTCTACACAAATAATAGGGGCAAAGGCTGAGGTAATATTATTTTTGATGGTGATGGCTTGTTCCATTGTCAATAAACCAACATCGGCTACTTTGACCCCATCAGCCGTTTCGACTGGAAACTCTGGCACAACTAACCAGTCACCTGCTTGCTTGTTGAGTAAGGCAATAATTCGGGCTTGAAAAATAACGTGTCGCACACTGGCTGGACTCATAATGATCTGCCCTTGTCTGTTCAATTCCATTTTATAGGGTAGGTTTTGCAATGCGGGGTTAGTGCAGACTTCTTGCCAATTCATCACGTACCGCCTGATTTTTCAAGATTAATGGATTATAGCGTAGCAGAGCCTGATGAGCCTGTAAATTTCGGTTCTGTGGTGGGGTAGGCGAGAGCAGTGGGATTAACAGAGCCGTGTTAGTGAGTCACTCCTTCGCTGCGGATGACTTTGAGCGCGGTCAGCCAGATGATTTTCAGGTCAAACCAGAAGGATTGGCGTTGCAGGTATTCGGCATCCAAGGCGACTTTTTGTGGAATAGGCAATTCATCACGCCCGTTGATTTGCGCCCAACCCGTCAAACCGGGGGGGATGCGGTGAATAGATTGTTCGGTACGTAACGCGATCAAGTCATCTTGATTGAACAGGGCAGGGCGTGGGCCGACAAAGCTCATGTCGCCTTTGAGGATGCTCCACAGTTGTGGGATTTCATCAAGGCTGGTTTTACGTAGGAAACCACCGATCGGGGTCAGGCAAGCTTTGGGGTCTTTCAGTAAGTGTGTTGCTACAGCCGGGGTATCAGTACGCATACTGCGGAATTTAGGCATTTTGAAGATACGGTTGTTTTCACCCACACGATCAGACCAGTACAGAACAGAGCCGGGTGAGGTTAAGCGGACTAGCAATGCCACGATTAGCCCCGGTATTAGCAACACAGCGGTAGCCAGCAGTGCTAATGCCAGATCGGATTGGCGTTTGAAGCTTGGATGTAAGTTCATAATGATTCCCTGTTAAGCCCAGCAATAAGCTGACTATTATTATATAAACTGGGTTAATTAATAGTTGTGATGGGTATCACATGGAAGGTGGAAACGTGCTGTTATCGGGTAAATCATGGGTGACGGTTGCACCCGCTGCGATGGTAACGTGATTGCCGATGGTGAGATAAGGCAGAATCACTGCACCTGCACCCACGAAGCACTGTGTGCCGAGGCGTACTCCGCCACTGATGACGGCACATTGGGCGATGTGGCAAAAGTCACCGATGACGCTATCGTGTTCGACCACGCTGTTGTGGTTGAGGATGCAGCCTGCACCGATAACGGCATCAGGGCCGGTGATGCTGCCAGCGGTTAGCAAACTACCTGTGCCAATGGTTGTGCTTGGGTAGCAGGTGGCGCGGGGGTGAATGGCGGTTGCGGCGCTGATGCCGCGCTGTTGCCATGCGGTTTGCAAGGCGTGGCGGATGCGGTTATTGCCGATGGCGAAGTGGATGGTGTAGGCGGCTGAATCCTGTATGTCAGCAGGGGTGAGAATGGGCAAGCCGCAACGCTGTTCGTGAGTGGGTTGGTCATCCAAGAAAGCAGTGATGGTTTTGCCCATGCTGGTAAAGGTGTGAAACACGACTTTGCCGTGTCCACCTGCACCGTAGATGTAGCAGTGAGTCATGATGGCTTCAGGCGGTTTTCCATGATAAATCCAGTTTGCGGTGTTGGGTGACGCAATCCCGCAAATAGAGGTTGATCAGGGTTTGGTAAGGGATGCCGGTTTCTTCGGTCATGGCTTTGAAGTATTCCACGGCATCGTTATCCAAGCGGATGGTGACAGGTTGTTTTAAGTGCTTGATGTAGGGGTTGCGTTTCCCTTGCATAGTGGCGAAGTCGTAATGTTCTCTCATGGTCGGTTGCTCCAATAAGCTGCTTGTTCAGAAGCGTCAGCATGTCGGGCTGAGATAATGCGGATGACGGTTTCAGTTTGGCGAAAACAGTGACAGATAACCAAGGTTTTTAGTTGGTGGTTAGTGCCAAGCAGGATAAAACGGTCTTCATCATCGGAGTGATCTGGGTCGTAGAATTGCATGGCGTATTCATCATGAAATGCGGTTTTCGCATCAACAAAGGAAACGAAGTCGGTACAGCCATGATGGCGAGCAATTGCCAAATGTAAGGCATCAGGTGTTTTTAAGCGATAAATTGACCTGAACTGCAATTCCTGTTCGTAAACTGTTTCTCACTCATCACCCCAAGCATCACGTATCTCTTGAATAGTGCGGTCAATATGCTTTGGATTTCCGAGCGGATAATGTTGGTCAGTATCGGCGGCTAACCATGCCTTGACTCCTTGGGCACTGCCTTTATGGGTTTGCCAGATGGTGAGGTGATTACTGAAAGGCATAGGTTCATCATATCGCCGGATGATGTCGATTATTCTCAGGTAATTAGCAAACGGGATGATCACTGCCTGTTTGCTGCCGCGCTCATCAACGATAAATTGTTCGTTTAACTGCATATGCATGATGTGACTTTCCGCTTGGAGACGCTTTTGATTGTGGCATAGCTTATGAGTAGCTGCAATTAACGTCGGGCTTGCAGGTAGGCTTGCGCGGTTTGGCGTAGGGCTTCATCGACGCTGACGGGGGGTGTCCAGCCGAGCAGTTCACGGGTCTTGCTGATGTCGACTTGCAGGTTGTTATTTCAAGGCAAATTATCGAATAATACCAGTGAGATATGGATGCAGGCTGCTTTTACCTGTCGCCAGTCATGCCATTTGGGATCAAGGTTCTTGTATTCTGCCAATTCAGGTGCTACTTCATCTAGGTCAAAGGGTAAGGGATTCGCCAGTTGCGTTTGCAGTTGTTGCAAAGGCGATTCGCCATTGGGTTGTGGGTAAAGTTCATCAAAACGTGCCAGTGCGTGAGTGACTTGCTCCTCACCCAAATGATCAGCCAGTGCAATAAAATCCAAGTAGTCGCGGGTCGCGTTGCGTTTGAGGATTAGCACGCCTTTGATACGCAGTATTTCGCCTTGTGTGGGCAGCGTTAGCTTTTCCCCGTGGTAGTCAATCACGTTGGTTTCTAGCGGTATTTCGCGGATCAGTTGCCGTATGCCAGTTTCAATACCGTCTAAACTGCCGAGTATTTGTACTGGGCGTTGAATACGGGCTGTTTTCCAGCCTGCTACAGACTCCATTTCAAGCAACACGTCATCAAAGCGTGCTTTTAGGTCAGTCAGTACATGGTCGGCATCCCGTGAAAAGCGATGTTGGGCGTAAATGGCAGATGCTGTGCCACCCACGAGAACGGCTTCCGGCAAAATGCGTTGCAGGCGTGCTGCCGCCGATAGCACTTGTTCCCAGTCAGGCAGCTTGGCGTTGCGCATAATGTTTCCAGAAGTGGTAGCGTTGTGCAAAGGGGTCAGCAATGCGGGCATCGCAAATACGTTGTACTTTGACGTTCAATGTGCGGTCTTGGTGTAAAGCCATGCGTAACTCAGCCCAGTCCACCCGTCGCCCACGGGCGATAATGTCGTCAATCGCAGCCAAGGTGAACTGTTGGTGTGTTAGGTGACGGTGGAGCATGGTGATTATCCGTGAGTCGCTGAATTCAGAAAAAGTATAGCACGCTTTAACGCTGGTTTTGCAGGTAGGCTTGGGCGGTTTGGCGCAGGGCTTCATCGACGCTGACGGGCGGTGTCCAGCCGAGTAGGTCGCGGGTTTTGCTGATATCGACTTGCAGGTTGCCGCAGAGGCGTTAGGCTACCTTATCCATTGTTGTTAGCAGCAAGCTCAATTCCCTTTGAACGTAGTCGGCGATGAATTTCTTCCGTTGCCTTAGTGCGTCGATTTCTGATTTCGTCAGCCGTCTTGAAACCAATGAGATACTGGGCTTCGTTGGCAGTGAGGGCGTGGGGGCAGATGTGGAACAGGTTGATGATTTCATTAGGGTATCTCCGCTCAAGTTTGCCAATGATTGTTTTATCGGGTGCAAGGCGTTTCAAACGTCAACACTATTCCCCAAGTGCCAATAGTGCTTGATGAATAAGGTCGTCAGATGCATACATACCCGCTTCACGAAGGCGGTATACCCAAGGTTTAGCGGTTTCAATGAACCCTCGGTCTTTGGCGCGTAAGACGACACCCAATGAGCCGATCATCTGAAGGTTATGGGCATTAATACAACGTCGCGCCATGCGGTCATCCAGCACTGCCCAGAAATTTCCTGTCAGGCAATGGCTGATCACTTGTGTTTCACCTGCACCCAAATCCCAACGTTCTACACTGGTTGGAATGGGTATATCAGCGCATTGATAGGCTTTTGCCCAAGCCAAGGCTCGATTGGCTGTTGCATCTTTGGGAAGACCGTCTCTGACTTCTTCCATCACTGCACTGGGGATATGTATTTGTGGTGCGAGTTTTTCAAATAATTCCAGTTGATTGATACGGGCAAACAAAATTAGGGGTGAGGCGTTGATAATCCATGCATTAGGCACGTTTGACTTCCTCTAGCAGTTCATCCAGTTCGATTTGGATAACCGGGATGCGGCGTTTGGCGAGTTCGTCAATAAAGGCTGCGCGGCTGAGTCCGGCTATTTCTGCGCCTTTTTCTTGAGAGATACGTTGTTGGGCGTACCATTGGGCAGCGGCTTCAATACGCATTTCTTTGAGAAATTCGCTGGGCGCGAAGCGTAGCGCGGAAAATACGCTGTCGGGTACGGTTAAGTTGAGGGTGGTCATGATGATGCTCTATCTCTTCTTGCCAAGATGATCTTAAGTATATCTCACGAAACACGTCGCGCTAACATCAACATCTATTTCTTTGGAATGCTGATGAGAAGCTTGTAAGGGCTGCATCGACGCTGACGGAGAATCCCGCCGCGCAAGTCGCGGGTTTTGCTGATGTCGACTTGTAGGTTGCCGAAGAGGCGTTGGGCGATGGTGCGTTTGCCCACTAGGGTTAGCGCGGTTTCCAGCCAGCTTTGGGGGATGGGGAGGATGTCAACAGTTTTTCTTCATGGGGAATGGAACATCCAGCCCGACTTCACGCCTGACCCTGCGGTAGATGTGGTGTACGGCTATTTCTAGACCAACAGATTCCAGCACCAAGGTATCTTCGGCGTAATAGGGTTCTAATTGCCAGTGGGTGCGGCGGCGGTAAACCCGTAAATAGGGCGTTTCCTGCGAAACCACGACGTATTCCAACAAGGAGGGAATTTGGGTGTAATTATCGAATTTTTCTTTGAGGTCAACCCGCTTGGTTGAGCCAGATAGCACTTCGACAATCAGTATGGGGTTAGTGCGGTAATAGGGGTCGTCAGTGTTTTCACCACAAGCCGCCATGATGTCGGGGTAATAGGAAAACGGTTTGTTGTCGCGGGTTTTCCCAATCACTTGCATGTCAGATTGCCAAACGCGGCAGGTGTCTTTCAGGGCATTGTCGATAGCAGAGCCGAGTGTATGGGCGATGGTGTTATGGGTTTCACTTGCGCCTGCTATTGCGTAGATTTCACCATCAACGTATTCGCTACGGGTGTCTACGTCGCGTTCGCCTTCCAGATAGTCATCGAAGGCGATGTAGGTTTGTGTTAAAGCTTGCATTGCCATAGGGTTGCTTCCGCTCTACTGTGTTGTTTTAGGAAAGATTTGAACAAGTATAGCAAATTAACGCTGGACTTGCAGGTAGGTTTGGGCGGTTCGGCGTAGGGCTGCCTCGACGCTGACAGAGAATCCCGCCGCGCAAGTCGTGGGTTTTGCTGATGTCGATTTGCAGGTTGCCGCAGAGGCGTTGGGCGATGGCGCGTTTCCGTCATTGCGGGCTGGAGGCGGTTTGCAAAGGAATCCACAGCAAGTATGCATTTGGTTGTGGATTCCTTTGCCGGTGGTTGTTGGGTGATTGCTTAAAATATGGTATCAATACGTGTGGCTACACAATATCCGTAGGTAACTCTTATATTAGTGTCAATATGAACAGTAACCTGTTTATTCAATGATGCGGCTAATAATGCACTGGCATAATGGCGATTGCCCTCACCAGTGGGGGTACTAGTTGCCTTACAATCTAAAGATACCCATCCGTCATTATAACCACAACCATTAGCAATAGGACTATCGAGCTCTATCATGCATCCACCCCATAGAGAAGAGTCTGATAGTACTCGAGTGATCTTTCCTGTTTTTTCAAATGTTGCTGCATTAGCTTGATTGGTTGCCATTACTAAAATGGTCGTAAGCAATAGTGTAAAAAGCGTATGTTTCATGTCGATGTCCTGAATTTGCGTGGTTGGTAAGTAAATATTCGAGGGTTATTCCTCGCGTTGTCCGGTTTCTCGTTGGCGATATTGCGCTTCGAGTTCCGCGACTTCGGGAGTGATGGCAGCGTCGGGGGAGAAATCAATTTCATTAGGCGAATAAAGTGGCGTTTCCCCCGAGCGGTATTGTCTTTCGAGTTCGGCGGTTTCTGGTGTAACCGGGGCATTAGGCGTGGTGTCGATGTCATCAATTGATAGTGTTGGTATTTCCCCGGCTCGATATTGCCTTTCAAGCTCGGCGACTTCTAGTGTGACAGCCGCATCGGGGGAGAAATCAATTGCATCGGATGTGCTTATTGGCAGTTTGCCTTCGCGGTATTGTTGTTCTAATGCTAAGACTTCGGCTGATACTACATTAAAGTCATGATTGATTGAGGTTTGCGCTGCATTGGTTGGTGCTATGGCATCGCTCTTATTGGGAATGGTTGAGCTTATAATTTCTGGACTCATTGCCGTGTTGCTTTGAGCCGTGGGCGAGGGCGGTGATTCCAGAGGTGTGGATGCATCGGGCAATTGATTTAGGGCTACATCGGTTGGTGCGGAATCCCACAGTTTAGGTGATGCAAACAGGTAGTAGCTGCAAACCGTGCTAACGACGAGCGCTATGGCTAAGAAACGTTTGTTACGCAGCATTTCACTTATACCCCTTCGTGTTAATCAATAAATAATGGTGATCGCAGAAGTAGATGGCGTTGAGACAGCACTTACACGAATCAGTTATATTTATAGCATTTACCCTTTGTGGTTTCTGTGATTGGTGTCACATGGATTGTATTTATTTATGATTGGTTATTACGTTGGGTATTGGTGAGATAGGCTTGGGCGGTCTGGCGTAGGGCTGCGTCGACACTGACGGGGGGTATCCAGCCGAGCAGGTCGCGGGTTTTGCTGATGTCGACTTGCAGGTTGCCGCAGAGGCGTTGGGCGATGGCGCGTTTGCCCACTAGGGTTAGGGCGGTTTCTAGCCAGCTTTGGGGGATGGGGAGTAAGCGGGCGGGTTTGCCTAAGGCGCGGCTGAGGCGTTGCAGGAGTTCGGTGGTGGAAAGGTCTTCGCCGTCAGAGACGAGGAAGGTTTGGTTGGCGGCGGCGGGGTGGTCGATGCAGGTGGTGATCAGGTCGATGAGGTTGGGCAGGGCGACTAGGCTGCGTTGGTTGTGGATGTTGCCTAGGGGGAGGGGGATGCCATGCGCTACGGTTTTGATGAGTTGCCCGAAGTTGCCGGGGGCGTTTGCGCCGTAAACTAAGGGGGGGCGGATAATGACGATTTCCATACCTGTTTCGGTGGCAAGTTGGCGTAGACCGATTTCGGCTTCGTGTTTGGAAATGGCGTAGGGTGTGTGTAACCCCTCGCCCTCAGCCCCTCTCCCGCAAGGGGCGAGGGGAGTAATATCATCATCGGCGGTGAAGGGTTGGGCGTAGGTTTGGTTGCCATTGACTCCGATAGAGCTGATGAAGATGAAACGGCGTACACCTGCGTTAGCGGCTTGTTGGGCTAGGTTGAGGGTGGCGTAGGTATTGGTTTCGCGGAAGGCGGCTAGTGGGTCAGTGGCTTGGTCTTTGAGGATGTGGGCGCGGGCGGCGAGGTGGATAATGGTATCTACTTTGTTAATCGCAGATGTCCAATTAGTAGATGGAAGTAGATCAGTGACAGAGACTTGCTTAATGTCGGGAGAAAAAGCATCGCTAATTTGGCGTACCGCAGCAATGATGGAATAGCCTTTTTGGTGTAGATGTTGGGTGAGGGATGAGCCGATGAATCCTGTCGAGCCAGTTAGTAAGATATTTTTCATGGCTTTTTATGACCAATAACAGACAATAAAAGACAGGAAAGTAGAAATAGAATTTTTTCGGATGGCTTGCGGCGACAGTTATAAGCGTTAAAAGCTAGATAAAGAAAATCGCTACGTGATAGGTCGCACCAACGATTTACAAATGGGTGTGAAGCTAAGCCGCATAAACGGGCAAGTAACACGGATTGCTCTAGAGCCTTGCCACTAAGAACAAAGCGCATTCGATACAAGAATGCTTTATAACCAGTGTTGACACCAACTTGATTATTTTCATGCTGACGGTACAGCATTGACGAGTATTTATCTATGTACCACTTGTAGTTATGAGAGCGTGCGAATGCGTAGATAAACCAATCATGTAGCCAAACAGACGACATAGGTTCTTTGTTGTCACGGACAAATGCTTGCAATTCAATTGCAAGTTTTTTAGTCAAAACAAACGTGCAACCCGGTCCCGGTGATTGAAAGAGATAATCCCATTCAACTTGGGGTTGAGCTTTATTTATTAATTTTTTTCGTCCATCAGGCCAGAAAGCTGTGAAGTTGCTGGAATAGCCATCGCAGTTATATTTAGTCAACATTTGGATGGCTCTGGAAAGTTTATCGGGATACCAAATGTCGTCTTGATCAGCGAATGCAATATAGTTAAATTCTGAGAAATCGACATCACTAATAAGACGGAAGAAATTTGGGGCTGCACCACCAAAAATATCACCATAAGGTAGTAATTTGATAGAGTCTTTTAGTAAAGCTAATTTCTTTATATGAGATTGAATACTATCTGGAGATTTGTCGAGGCTAATAAATATTGTTGGTGTAACGTTGATTTGGCTTTCAATGGAATTGATTTGACTGTTAATATATGTTTCATCATTATAAGCGGCCATTATTACGGCTACATTACAGTAGTAAGAGTTAGAAGTTTTCATCTTTTATGATATTAACTTTATTGTATGTCATCGGCAATTGAGAATTCGCTCTTTATCATTTGATAACGATGAGTTCAGGCAATCAAAGAATGGTAGGTTTCCATTAGTTATAACAGTCGGTTGTGGATAAAAAAATCACGTAGTTGTTTTTTAGTTTCATTCCAGTTAAATCGGGTGATAATTATTTTTTTACTCTCCTCATTGAATTGATAGGAGTCAACAGCGTCAAGAAGATTAATTAAGGATTCTTCTTTATAAGGACTGAAGTAGTAGATGTTAAACTCTCCAAATTCGGCTAAAGAACCTGCATCAGAAGAAAAAACAATCGTATTTGAATTAATGGATTCTAAAACTGGCAAACCAAACCCTTCATAAAGTGATGGAAAAACAAATGCGCTAGCATTTTCATATAAGCTTTTTAAGCTTGCATCATTAATGTATCCAGTATAGATTATTTTTTTCTTGCCTATGGCTTTATTCTCTCCTTTGTGACCGACTAAAACTAGTTTTTTAGTAGAGTTGGATTTAATGTAACAATTTATTAGGAATGTTAGATTTTTATGAGGTCGGTTATTTCCAGTATAAAGAAAAAAATCTTTTTTTCTTAGGTTTAAATTGTAAAAATCAACATTATTTAGATTATTTGTTTCAAGAAGATTAACTCCCTCAACGATAGTTGTTGAATTTAATCCAAATATGTTTTTAACATCTTGATTGGTAGCTTCTGATATGCTAAATATATGGTTTGAGTTTTTTAAGCTGGTTTTAACGATTAAGTTATAATAAATGACGGCTAATCTATTTATAACGTAAAACCCTCCAAAAAAACCATTAACAATTCGATACATTAGATCATGAACTGTGGTTATGTAAATTTTTTGACGATCTTTGAAAAAAGAATTTGAGTAAAATGGCGAATGATAAATATCCGCATCTATTTTTTTTAAGAAGCGATGAAAAATAAAAAAATGAAGCAGATTAAATGGTTTTAGATCGGTTTTATAGGTTTTTATTTCTGTGAAATGCTTCTTTAAGTGTGGGGTTGTTATAAGTAAGATATTTTCCGAGCCAAATAAGTCCATATATATTTTTAGTATTTCCTCACTGTATCTGGAAATCCCTGTTTTTTTATCGGAAATTAATCTGCCATCTAGGATAATTTTCATAAATATATAATTTACTATTTAGCGGTTTATTATCTTTGGAAAGTATATGATTAAAGTTATATAAATAGATTGCTGTATAACTTGATATAAAAATATGTCTGGGCCGTGTCTAAAAAAGTGAACAGAGTTTATAGTTAATAAGAGAATTATTAAGTTTCCTAACGTTGATGAAAATAGTCGTATTAAAAGAGTGAGGAAAGAAAAATAAAATATATAAAGAAACCACCAATAAGATTTTGACAATATAAGAAAATAAGCAATCGGATGTAATGCTAGACCATGCCCTACTTCATCCTTGTAAAAATCAGCTAATAAATAATCAAGATTAAAGTATGTTCCATACAAGAGATGGCTATTATCTAGAGCATGACCTATACTTGCATAGACACCTAAAAACTCAGATGTGTAGGAATAAAATGAAAATAATTGATGATAAACATCTGCTTGATCATCAGCTGCAACTGCTCTTAATATTGAGATGACTATTATTATAATAATTGAGAAAATCCCAATGTAAATTAAATGCTTATTTGAGTTTTCACTTGTGTCAGAGTTAAATAAAAGTAATGCGATGGCATAATAAGAAAACTTTTTTCCTAAATATATAAAATCAAGCAACACAAATAGAAAAACTATTATATAAAAATATTTTTTTGAAATATATCTTGCAATATAAACTAAAGCGCCAATAAATAAAAAAGATACGCCAGAAACAAGAAATTCATGTAGATTTGAAAGTAAAAAAATTCTGTCTGAACCAACAGTTAATCGCTGGTATATCCCATTTGTTAATAGAACAAAAATAAATAATAAAAATAAATAAAAATGAATTCTTAAAATTTTCCTTGAAAGAGAGCTAATTGATTTGCTACTATTGATTGATTTTTTAGAAATTATATAAGTAAGACCTAAGAAAAAAAATGATACACAGAAAGCAAACATAGCAAAGTATTTAGAGAGGCTCTCGCTATATGAGAAAATATAAAAGTTACTTCCTAAGACGTACTCTCCTGATATGGGAAGGATAAAGTATAAAAAAAATAATAAAATTATAAATTTTGTTTGATTACTTAGAGGGATTTTGTTATTCATCATGTTGTTCTGGAAATCTCAGTAAAGCATTGATGGATTTTATTTTTGAGGAGTTCAGAAATTTCTCATTTATAGTGGCTTTTGCATTACTTTGTAAATCAGTGTAATTAATTAAGTTAAGTGATTTAATTATTGAATCAATGTTCTCTATTTTTTTATAGAGAAAGCCATTTTTTTCATGCTCAACCATTTCTGGAATGCCATCAATGCTGTGAGCAATAACAGGTACGCCGTGATTAAAAGCTTCTAATATAACTGTAGGTAAAGAGTCTTTTTTGCTTGTTATTATAAGGAAATGAATGGATTCGTAAAATTTACTGATGGATGGTCTATCAAGTCTACCTATAAGCTCAATACTTAGCTGTTCTGCCTTTATGACCTGCTGTACTTTTTTAAAGAGTTGCTGATCTAAGATTGATCCGTACACCATTCGTCCTGATATTTTGATATTTTTTGTTATACTTGCTTGCTTAATAAAATGTGTAAAATCAAGTGGATTCTTCAATTCATCAATATTTCCAATGAACCCAAAAATCATTTCATTATTTATTTCTTTTTTTAGATAGGTTGAGTTAGGAGTTAGTCCATTGTAAACGATAACAATTTTATGCTCAGGTATTCCTATAGTGACAAGTGCTTTTTTTACAGCATCTGAGACAGCAATATATTTACTTACGAAGCGATCAAAAAATAAAATCCATTTTGCTAAGAGAGTGCCTTGCTCAATCATATCGTGAATATAGTTAATATGAGTCTTCTTAAATAAAAAAGAGTAAAAAGAGTAAAAAATATCACCTGTATTATTGCCAAGGACGACTGTTATTTTTTTGTTTGATAATACTTTCGCTAACACAAAGAATGACATTGCAAGACGGTAAGCTTTATGTACTAATCCAAGTAATCCACTAGTTGCATGAGCTGGAATTAAAAATTTACTGGTAATACTTTTATTAAAATTGAACTGTTTGTAAAAATTATTTACAGTTTCAATATCCGAATAAATAATGGTGATTTTATTTGTGTGTTGTGTTTCTCTCAAGTAATCACCTAAAACAATTTCAGCACCACTTATAATGGGTGTGCCGCTAATGATCAATACTTGATTGCTGTCCATTTTTTTCTCAAATAACTCATGATTTTGGATGAAAGTTTTGGCAATATTCTATGGGGATATTTTAAATATCGGTAGTACCATATTTCCTTGCGCAAATAATTATCAATTTCTTGCTGAGTCACAGAATCCAGCAAGGGATTGTTTGGGAATGAATAGAACTCTTTTGAGTCAAACAGTATTTGACTCTGATATAAAAGATGTTCGACATTATTTGAGTCGCAATGTAGTCCTGAGCCGTCATAACCGTGATTTCGTACTCGACTTGTATTGGAGAAAATGCAACTCATGTTGTTGCGGAATAAATGGTAACAAATATAGGTGTCACCGCCAAGTTTGTTTATTCTGATGCTGCGTTTAAGGTGGGATAAAACATGTTTGCTTGTTATCTTCTTTACATTATCTTTGTTAAGCAAATATTCTTTCACCTCATCTATATTCCAATTAATTGCTCTAAATTTATCTCTCCATGTGCCATAGCCCCATGCAGAAAAGCCTTGATACAAAAAAATATGGTCAGGTTTTTTTCTAAAGTTTAATGGGTATATATAACCACATATAGCTAGAATATCTGATCTCTTTTCATAAGTATCTAGTCCACCATTTATGAAGTTTAGGAAATCTAGTGAGAATTCGTTGTCATCCTCAGAAATTATGATTCTGTCATATTTTTCAAATATTAAAGCCTGAGCATTGTAGAAATTTTCGTGTGCACCTAAGTTTTCTTTGCGTTTTATAATGGTAACTTCTTTAAATCCATTGATTCCACTATCAATGTATTCTTGTATTTTATTATAACCTGAACAGTGTTTTTCTGATGGGGGATAGTCGAGTGCTATAAAAAGGTGAGTTTCATTGCTATAAATGCAGTTCTTTAGTGATTCAACACAGCGCTTAAAGTGATCATAGCGGTTAAGTGTTCCTATCAAAACAGGAGCATATTTTTTTACTGATTTCATAAAAATTTATCCAAACTAAAACTTTCTAACCACTTATGGTGATTATTAGTAAATATATGATTGCAGATGGGGTAAGCATCAAAAAAACATCTTTAACCAACCAAGACAAATGAATATTAGGTGCATATTTATTATGGACAATCTGTGTATATCCGAATAAATAGGTAATATTTGCTATTACCCACGCATACCCAGCCCCAACCATCCCATACTGTTCAGTAGCCCAAAATAAAATAGGCAACAAAACTGCCACATACAGAATGCTTCCAATAACATGTAAACGCAGTTTACCCATTGCATACTGAAGATAATACGGAAATGCTGAAACAGCTAAGATACCATAACCAATGGCATATAATGTCAATATTGGTGCTGCCGTCTCTACAATATGTTTGTTACCTGTCCACAAGTACAATATGGTTTCTGAAAACCCAGCTAAAATAATAGCTATAGACCCTGCAATGACAGTAACTAACTGCGTTGACTTTCGGTACAACGCGATAAGTTCATCTTGCTTACCTTCTTCGTAAAGTTTTGTCATACGCGGCATGATGGATGAACTAATAGGTGCGGAAATCATCATAATGCCACTGGCTACCAATACAGCTAGGGTAAAATACCCATATTCTTCTAATGTCAAAAGTTTTGACATGATGAGCTTATCAGTTTGGGTTACAAGAACCCACAACCCTGAGGTCAGAGCAATTCCTAGTGAAAACTGAAGAACATTCTTAATCGGTTTGATTGAAAAGCCTATTTGTTGAGCCTTACCAAGCTTTGGTAATAGTGATCGAGATTTCAAGAACAGACCACAGTATTCAATAATCGCAACAAAGAGTTGAAAGCTAAAGAAAACCGTTGGTGTTGCGCCGAAATGCCACAATACAGGAAAAATCACCAAAAAGCGTAATGTTGCAATAAACGCATTAAATCCACTTAACCAAACTAACAATTCTGAGCCAGAAACCACTCCCCGATATAGACCTGTCATCCAGCGCAGAGCGACGCTAATGGCCATCACTTGCAAAGCAAAGCTAACTTCTGTGATGGATAATTTTTCTATTTTTAACCAGTGATTACCAATCGCTTCAGCGTTAAAGAATAATAGTATTCCACCAATTATTGCGATACCGAAAAAAAGTAAATTTAATGCCCTAAAGAGTTGACGGTAATAAAGTCCGTCATAGCCCCCCGCCCTGAATTTTGCAGTTTCTCTCGCAATAGTGGGTGTTAAGCCTAAATCTAAAAGGGCAAACCATGCCTGCAACATAGCAAAGAAGCCTACTAAACCATAGGCTTCTGCCCCCATATATTTTATGTATAATGGAAGTGTAAGAATCCCAACGGAAGTAATATAGATTTGGCTGGCATAGCTGGCAACTATGTTTCTTTTAAGATTCATTTTTCTTGTGGTTTAATAATTGTTGTTCTAATGTTAATAAGTCTTTTTTTCTTTCTTTGATAAGTTTAGCTGGATTCCCTGCATAAATCCCAAAAGTCTTACAGCTTTTCGTGACCAAAGATAAAGCTCCGATAGCCACACCTTCCTCCAATCTAACCCCCGGCAATATCACACTCCCACTACCCACAATGACATGCTTACCTAAATAAACATCAGCATGTTTGACATTAGTGAGCTGTTTAGGAACAGTAGGATTAGTCATGAAAGCCCCAGAGTAATCATCACTACTTGAGTAAATAGCAACTCTTGATGATAAACCACTAAAGTCAGATAATGTTATATTTCCAGCCCCGATCAATGTTGAGCCTACAGCAATATGGACATATCGCCCAACATTAACTCCTCCTTCTCCTGCTGCAACTACACAGAAATCATCTATACGGCAGTTATCCAATAATTTAATTTTATTGCAATTATAAAAAGTGGCTTTTTCTGAGATTAGGACATTACTACCAATTTCAGCAAAGCCCATCTGTTCTAGAGTTTCATGACTAATAGCTGCCATTATTTTTCTCCGGCAATAACCTGAATAATTCGTTGTTGCTCATGATGCGAAAGATTTGGATAGATAGGCAAGCAAATCACTTGTTGCGCTGCTTTTGAGGCAACGGGTAAATTGTCAGGTGTCGCAGAGCGCAAGCCGCGATACATAGGGAATTCTGAAATTAATGGATAAAAATAGCGACGTGCAAAAATGTTATGTTCCCGCAATTTGAAATATAGCTCATCACGGTTTAATGGATAATCATCTTCGACCATGATAGGGAAATAGGCATAATTAGCCGCTTGTTCGCCAGCATCATTAACGCAACGGATTCCCTTAACATTAGCTAAAGCTTCACGATAATGCGCATCAATTTCTTGGCGGTATTTCAAAGCCTCATCAATATGTTGTAACTGCAATAAGCCTACAGCCGCATTGAGTTCACTCATTTTCCCATTAATGCCAGGAGCAACAACGGTGATCTCATCAACAAAGCCGAAATTTTTCAAATGGTCAATACGCTGTTTTGTTTTTGCATCAGGGCAAATAATTGCACCACCTTCAAAGGTGTTAAAAACCTTAGTGGCATGAAAACTCAAAACCGACAAATCACCGTGATTCAAAACACTGCCACAATGACATTTAACCCCAAACGCATGGGCGGCATCATAAATCACGCGCAAATTATAGTTATCTGCAATTTTCTGAATAGCATCAACATCACAAGGGTGTCCATAGACATGCACCGGCATAATCGCAGTGGTTTGTGGTGTAATAGCTGCTTCAATTTTGCTCGGCTCAAGATTCAGCGTGTTAGGGTCAATATCAACAAATACAGGCTTAATACCGTTCCACAGCAGTGAGTGCGCTGTTGCCACAAACGAATACGGCGTAGTAATCACCTCACCGGTAATACGCAGGGCTTGCAAAGCCGTGACCAATGCAATTGTACCATTGGCAAATAAGGCAATGTGTTCAACACTTAAATACTCACACAACGCTTTTTCTAATTGTTGATGAAAAGGCCCACCATTAGTAAGCACTTTGTTATCCCAAATCTTTTCAAGATAAGGAATTAGCTCTTCTAGCGGGGGTAAATAGGGCTGTGTAACGTAGATGGGCTTATCATTATCCATAATTAAATTCCGTTTATTATTTAGTGAAATCCAAACAGTTCTACACCACCACGCCAAAAAGCTGCACCATTCAGATACCAGTCTACGGTCTTACTCAAGCCTGACGTGAAGGTTTCTTGTGGCTGATAACCAAGCTCGTAGCAAATTTTGCTGTTATCAATCGCATAACGCCGATCATGCCCCAGTCTATCCGTCACATAAGTAATATGCTGCTGATGCGGCACATTCGGCGATTCGGGGAAACGCGCATTCAACAAGTCACACAGTGTGTGAATCAGGTTGATATTCGCCTGTTCATTATTCCCACCGATATTATAAGTTTCGCCAACCCGCCCTTTACGAATAATCAGATCAATCCCGCGATTATGGTCATCCACATACAACCAGTCACGCACTTGCAAGCCATCGCCATAAATCGATACAGCTTGACCTTGCAGCAAACGTGAAATCGCCAGTGGTATCAATTTTTCAGGGTATTGATAAGGGCCGTAATTATTAGAGCAGTTGCTAGTGGTCGTTTGTAACCCATAAGTGTGCTGATACGCCCGCACAATATGATCCGAAGCTGCTTTACTCGCTGCATACGGTGAATTCGGTGCATACGGTGTGGTTTCCGTAAATGCAGGGTCAGTAGGGGAAAGCGTCCCATACACCTCATCCGTCGACACATGATGAAAACGGTGTGCAAACCCCGGCTTTTCATCCAACCACACCGTTTTAGCTGCTTTCAGCAAACTGTGCGTACCATCAATATTGGTTTTCAGGAAAGCATCCGGCCCGTAAATCGAACGGTCAACGTGCGATTCCGCCGCAAAATGCACGATGGTGTCAATGGTTTCCTCACGCAACAGCGTTGTCACCAATGCCTGATCCAAAATATCACCCTGCACAAAGCGAAAATTGCTTTTCCCCTCATGCGCTTGCAGGTTTTCACGCCGCCCCGCATACGTCAGCACATCCAACACCACGATATGCGCATCAGGGTATTGTTCAAGCCAATAATGCACAAAGTTAGTGCCAATGAAGCCAGCTCCACCCGTGACGAGTAAGCGTTGAGGATTGTGTGTTGTTGTCATGCGCGGAGTAATCCTGTCAGATAATGACCGTAACCACTTTTTTGCAGCGGTTCGGCTAATTTAAGCAATTGTTCTTGGTCAATAAAGCCCATCCGCCACGCGATTTCCTCCGGGCAAGCAATCTTCAACCCTTGCCGCTCTTCAATCACCCGAATGTAGTTGGATGCATCCAGCAATGACGCATGTGTACCCGTATCCAACCACGCTGTGCCACGTTTGAGCATTTCCACCTGCAATTGACCCGCTTCCAAATACATCTGATTCAGGGTGGTGATCTCTAACTCACCACGCGAGGAAGGGCGTACTTCACGCGCCATATCCACCACTTGGTTATCATAGAAATACAGCCCAGTCACCGCATAGTTTGAACGTGGTTTAACCGGCTTTTCTTCAATACTGAGGGCTTTGCCGTGAGCATCGAAATCGACGACACCGTAGCGTTCAGGGTCTTTAACATAATAGGCAAACACGGTTGCACCGTTTTGTTGCTGTGCCACGCTTTGCAGGCGTTGTGACAGCCCTTCGCCGTAATAAATATTGTCACCCAAAATCAAAGTGGCAGGTGAGTTACCTACAAAGTCAGCCCCGATCAAGAAAGCCTGTGCTAATCCTTCCGGTTTTGGTTGCATCGTATACTCAATATTCAAACCCCATTGTGAGCCATCGGCTAACAATTGTTGAAATTGAGAGGAGTCTTCTAGCGTGGTAATGATTAAAATATCCCGAATGCCAGACAACATTAGCACTGTGAGCGGGTAGTAGATCATCGGTTTGTCATAGATCGGCATCAACTGCTTGCTGACTGCTTTGGTAAGCGGATACAAGCGCGTACCACTGCCACCAGCGAGGATAATGCCTTTACGCTTTAAATTGTTCATAGGTAATTCTTAAACCTTTATGTAGCGGTGTGCTTGCTTCTAGCGGTTACTCATCCGCAGTCAACCAAGCACCCAGCCGTTCAGCAATTTGTTCAGGGCTGGGTAGTTCAGTTTGGATATTCTCTGGCAGACGTGGCACGACAGAATAGGTGGCAATTCCCAATGGGCGGGTGGCATTACGTAAGGCATACTCCACCACCGTTTTGTTCTTCCCACGGCAGATAATGATACCGATGGGTGGGTTTTCCTCTGGAAGACATTCGCTGGCTTCCAGAGCCTCCAGATAAAACTCCATCTTACCTTTGTGTTCCGGCTTGAAGTCACCAATCTTGAGTTCAATGGCGACCAAGCAACGCAAGCGCCGATGAAACAGCAGCAGATCAATGAAGTATTCCTGCCCACCGACCTCAAGGCGGTGCTGGTTGCCGATAAAGGTGAAAAAGCCACCCAGTTCAATAAGAAAATGGCGTAAATTCGCGACCAATGCCTGTTCAAGCTGACGTTCGCTGTGTGCTTCCGCAAGTTCCAGAAAATCAAAGGTATAATGATCTTTGACCGCCAAAGCAGCCTGTGCCTGAAGTTCCGCCGTTAGCGTCTGGTCAAAATTAGTCTGATTGAGCAAGTATTTTTCGTAAGTCTTATTATCTATCTGGTGCTGTAACACCGCCTTCGTCCAGCCAAAACGCGCCGTACTCCGCAGGTAAAATTCACGCTCAAGCGGATCTTTGCAACGGCTCAGGATAACAAGATTTTTAGCCCAACTGATTTCTCTAACCAATGGTTGGAGTTTTGGTAGTTCACTGTATTCCCGGTAGAATTGCCGCATAAACCATAGGTTTTGGGCGGAAAAGCCATTGCGTCCCGGAAACTCCGCTTGCAGATCATGCGCCAGTGTCTCGACAATCGCTTTACCCCAGCCCAGCTCCTGTTGTTTTTGGTGAATAGCCTGACCCATATCCCAGTAAAGCGCGAGCAATTCATGGTTGACCGCCCGCAACGCTTGGTACTGGCGTTGCCGGATACTAGCCTTAAGCGCACCCAGAAATTCTGCGTAACCTTGTTGATTCAGTATTTCCTGTTTCATTTCACCACCCTGGTGAGGATTTTCATAACGCAGACCTATAAGCCTTGTAAGTATCCGCAATTCCCGCAGGTAGAGACTTACTGGCTTGCCAATGTTGGGCGTTCAACAGTGACACATCCAACACCTTCCGCATCGTCCCATCCGGCTTACTCGCATCAAACACAATCCGCCCCTCAAACCCCACCACGTCCATAATGGTTTCTGCCAGTTCCCGAATCGTCACATCCTGCCCCGTGCCAATATTCAGCAACGACCCCGCAAACCGTTGTTCCATCAAAAACACACAGGCATCCGCCACATCATCCACATACAAAAACTCGCGCCGTGGCGTTCCCGTTCCCCACACCACAAGCTCCCTGAGTAAATCCAGCTCCTGCTGTGAACGGGTAATGATATTGGTATAACCACCCGCTTGCAGGCGGCGCACCAACGCACTGCCGACCATGCCACGATGCCCGGTGACGAAGATTTTTGCATTTTTATTCATGAGTTTTTAAGAATACAGTAGCCAGACACGCTACCGCCCTACCTCGTCATTATCAGCATCAAATCAAAAAACAGAAGATGTAAGCCCGCATCAAGAACGCTACCGCCCTACCTTGTCATGGTCGGCATCAGTAAGTGTTCGTGTGAGATGTACCATAGCTTAATGTAATGCGGGAATTATGCCTGTGATAGCGGTCACATTCTAGTCAATTGTGGGGGCTAAAATTCACGGGGAACCCTGCCAAGGAAACCTAATTCTCATGTGCCGATGGTATATGCCGTATTCTTGCTTACTGCACAGCATCCAGCCTAACTTCAGGGTGGTTATTTCAAATACGTGAGGAATATGCCAGCGCCAGACACGCTACCGCCCTACCTCGTCATTATCAGCATCAAATCAAAAAACAGAAGATGTAAGCCCGCATCAAGAACGCTACCGCCCTACCTTGTCATGGTCGGCATCAGTAAACGTTGTTAACGTAGATGTACCATAGCTTAATGCAATGTGGGGATTATGCCTGTGATGGCGGTCACATTCTAGTCAATTGTGGAGAGTAAAACTCACGGGGAACAGGGCTTCGACTACGCTCAGCCCACGGATGCCTCGCGGTAGTTCGCGAGTCCACCACTTACCCGCGCCCTGAGCGGAGTCGAAGGGCATTCGCATATACCCGACCTCGCCGAGATTTGAATATTCATGAAGAACCTCACCCCCCGCCCCCTCTCCTTGACAGGCGAGGGGGAGAAAGAGTCGCATTTCTTAGCCCCTCTCCTGTCAAGGAGAGGGGTTGGGGTGAGGTTCTTTTAGAGGAATGTCATTACCTGTAATCTCTTCAACGCGGTATCACGCACCGGAACTCTTCCTTATCGCGATCATCGACCAATATCAAGTTCGGTTGTAAAGCTAACGCTCGCTTGATCCCACTGCCATAACCGCTATAAGGCAACACCCGCCTACAAATCGAATTCAGAATAGGGTTGCGGTGGACTGACAAACCCTGTTTAATTTTTTCCACCGTGAGTGAATTAGGCAGCTTGCCAGGACTGACGATTTCCAATCTCGTTTTGAACACAAACACTTTGACGGAGGATTGTATGTAGTAATCCCGATGTATCAAAGCATTTACCAATAATTCACCCAACACCGTCTCATCAATTTCCAGCTTTGTTTGGGCATTGAACCCTGATTCTGTTGGGATGCGGTGCAGGTTAATTTGTAAGAACTGCATAGTGCTTTCGTATTGTTGGCGCAAACTGCCTTTGATCGTTGCTTTGGTAATAAAGCCGTCAACACCCATATCATCGCCATCAAAATGCACACAATCCACGTAAAATGATGGGCTGAAACGTTGCGGTGTTTTACCGAAAATCAGGTTGCCAGCCAGTGTCAGATGGTCGTCCCGCAACAGGTCAAGATTTTGCAGGACGGTTGCCAGCGTCAACTTACCTTGTTTTAGCGCCTCATAAACGCTGCGGTTATCCGTGTTTAAGAAGTCATAAAACGCTTCGGTGTTCAAGTCAGTGATGTCACTGCGGGGGAGTGCTTCCTCATCAGCGAATAACCGCGCAGACTCGGCAAACAAACGCCGCAACTCTTCCGGCGACATTTTGCGCTTATCACTCCCCGATTTGGTGAAATAAACCCCTTTGCTGGTTTGGTAAGGGCGATTCTCACCTTTGCGTACACTCACGGCTATGATGCGTTTGCCCTGAATACCAAGTACTTCCGTCAGTGGATAAATCGGCGGTTTGACATTTTCATTGGCGGTATTGCTGAGTAATTGGTTAATGCGGCTGATTTGTGCCTCATCCAGACCTGTCACAGAGCCATCATCAGCAATCCCAATCAGCAATAAACCACCTTCGGCATTAGAGAAAGCGCCCAACTCTTCCGCCAATCGGTTCGCGTCGGTGACATCTTGTTTGAATTGCGTGGTGCTGTCTTCACCGTTATGAATGCGATCAAGGATTTCAAGTGCTTGCATGGTGTTGTGTCTATTCATGAATTCATGCTAGCAAGTGTAGCTGATTGGCTCAGTCACTCCCAAGTGCTATATCAATAGTAATCCCGATACCACCGCACAAATCGCTCCAACCCATCCTCCACCTCTGTAGCAAGCTTGAACCCTACATCCGCAATCAATTCATCCACATCCATGGGTGTTTATCTGTTGGTGGTGAAGTGGGGCTTCGACTACGCTCAGCCCACGGATGCCTCGCGGTAGTTCGCGAGTCCACCACTTACCCGCGCCCTGAGCGCAGTCGAAGGGTTCTTAACCACGGCAAATAATGATTCATTGTTGTTTCATCGCGTAATACCCGCCAGTCTTGGATGCACCCCGAAATTCAATCTTCTGCTCGGCTTTGAGCTGTTTGAGCCATCGCTCAACAGTTCGTTGTGCCTTGTCACTCAAACGCACCAATTCACTGGTGTTCAAACCGGGGCAAAAGAGCAAGTCAGGTGTATCTACTATCCGTAACAAGTCTGTTTCTACCTGCGTAACAAACTGATGCCCCAAGCCTTGACTCTTCTCATCGTAATAATCAACCGCATCTTGAAGGTCATCAAATGCTGCTGGGTGAAGGAAATACCGCATCAGCCAACTCTGGCAAGTGAGCGTTGCTTCAGTTGTTGAAGCGCCATCTCGCCATCCATCAACACCGCTGCACCACCGTCCAATTGCGCCAGTCGCATCGCAATTTCTGCCTCTAATGCTTGTTCCGCTTGATTTTTCTGCTCTAGTACTTGCAACAGGCTAACATATAACCCTTTGATGCGTTGGTATTCATCCTTGTAAGAGGTCAGCGGTAGATATTCAACTACACAGCGTCTCACTGCCTCACTAGCGGTTTTGCAACCTTCCCGCGCCATAATTTGCTGCAAGCATTGCTCATCTTCTTCACTCAGTCTTAACGTAAAAGCCATGATATTTTTTCACACTAAGGATAATGTGAAAATGATACCATTTTTTATTGAATTGTGTGTGAATTTCAGGAAATGATACCTTGTCAGCTCACAAAGCCACCACATTGGAATCGACATAAGCATTCGGGTTATCAATCGAATACCGCCCCCCCGCCTGCACCCCCAAATTCACCACCGCATTTGCAAGGAAAAAGCCGGTGAATCCGGCAGAGCCGGTGATTAGGATTTGCATGAGTGTTTATCTGTTGGTGGTGAAGTGGGGCTTCGACTACGCTCAGCCCACGGATGCCTCGCGGTAGTTCGCGAGTCCACCACTTACCCGCGCCCTGAGCTAAGTCTGCTTCTCACTCAGCAAAAAACCATACAAATCATTCACTGCTATCTCCAGCCCAACCGATTCGAGCATGAGGTTTTGCCCACCCACATAACGCTCCACCTGCCACTCTGTGCGTTTGCGGTACATTTCAATGGCTGGAAAGTCTTGCGAACACAGCACATATTCTTGCAGAGAAGGTAGTAATGTATACGCGGTCAATTTCTCGGTGCGATCTGTCCGTGCCGTGCTCTCAGACAAGACTTCAACAATCAAACAAGGCGAACTGTTGTAATATTTATCCGTTTCATCCTCACAGGTCACTTGCACATCTGGGTAGTAAAAGTGATCTTCTCGTAGCGAGCGGATGCCAACTTTCATGTCAGTCTGAAATACTTCACAGTGCCCGCCATCTAGGTGATTGAATAAACGTGCAAAGAAACTTCCAGCAACACGGTTATGATTCCTGCTTGCCCCTGCCATCGCATAAGTCTGCCCGTTGACGTATTCATACCGTATGCCATCAGAGCGGTCATTTTCCCCTAACAAGTATTCTTCCGGGGAAATGTAAGTAACTTTAGGTAATGCGCTCATCATTGCTATCCTGTTATCCACGATGCTGTGAGGTTAGCAGGGCAGGGGAAGGGCTGCAAATAGCGTTTCGGCTTAGTCATTTCCAAACTTGAAAGCTTGTCGAACCACTGTCTCCACTTCATCCAGCACACTATCGGGCAAATGTGCATACTGCTTGCGCCGATGTTTCGAGAGATGTCCGCCATTGCCCCAAGCCATCCGCACCAATGCTGCTATGTCTTTCTTCGGCAAATGAAAACGCTGTTCCAGTACCTGATGAAACATAAAACGGTGTAAGCGCCCATTAGTGAGACGGGTTTGACAGCTAACGTTAACTGCTCTACTAAGTATGCGTAACCGACTAAACTCATGCTCAAATCCGAAAAATCTTCAGTGAACCTGAAATTTTATCAGCAAAAGCTATTTTTGGCGTTTTTATTTGGATTTAGCTCAGAGGAGATGACCGATGCGATTAGTCACTCCCAAACAAATCCCGCGTATACACTTTCGCCGCGACATCACCCAACTCATCCACCATCCGGTTCGCCACAATCACATCACTCATCTGCTTAAACGCTTCCACGTTGCGAATCACTGCCGAGCGGAAAAACGTTTCTTCCTGCAACACCGGCTCATACACCACCACATCAATCCCCTTGGCTTTGATGCGCTTCATAATCCCTTGAATGCTGGAGGCACGGAAATTATCCGACCCCGCCTTCATAATCAGCCGATAAATCCCCACCACCCGTGGGTTACGGCGAATAATGTCATCAGCAATGAAATCCTTACGGGTACGGTTCGCATCCACAATCGCATTAATCAGGTTTTGCGGCACTTGGTTGTAATTCGCCAACAACTGCTTGGTATCTTTCGGCAAGCAATACCCGCCATACCCAAACGACGGGTTGTTGTAATGGTTGCCAATGCGCGGGTCAAGGCAAACCCCGTCAATAATCTGGCGCGTATCCAGCCCGTGGGTCGCCGCGTAAGTATCCAGCTCATTAAAATACGCTACCCGCATCGCCAGATAGGTATTCGCAAACAGCTTGATCGCCTCCGCCTCGGTCGAATCAGTGAACAGGGTAGGGATGTCACCCTTAAGCGCCCCTTGTTGCAACAACTCGGCAAACGTCGCTGCCCGTTGCGAACGCTCCCCCACCACAATTCGCGACGGGTAGAGGTTGTCATACAACGCTTTGCCTTCGCGCAAAAACTCCGGCGAGAAAATAATATTGTCGCTACCCATTTCCGCCCGGATACGCGCCGTATACCCCACCGGCACGGTCGACTTAATCACCATCACCGCATCCGGGTTGAGTGCCATCACATCACGGATTACGGCCTCTACCGAGCGCGTATTAAAGGTATTGGTCTGGGTGTCGTAATCGGTCGGTGTCGCAATCACCACAAAGGCAGCATCACGATAAGCATCCGCTTTATCCAACGTAGCACGGAACTGCAAATCGTCACGCGCAAGAAACTGTTCAATTTCCGTATCGGCAATCGGTGACTGCCGCGCATTCAGTTGCGCCACTTTCTCCGGCACAATATCCAAGGCAACAACCTCATTGTGTTGCGCTAACAACAGCGCATTGGATAGCCCAACATAGCCCGTTCCGGCAATAGCAATTTTCATGGTGGTTATTTCAAATTACAGATAATAAAAGACGAATATGCCAGCGCCAGACACGCTACCGCCCTACCTTGTCATGGTCGGCATCAGTAATCGCTGTTAAGTTTAATGTACCATAGCTTAATGGAATAAGGGGATTATGCCTGTGATGGCGGTCACATTCTAGTCAATTACGTGAGGTACATGCCTCGCACATTCAGGTGGCAGGGCATGAGCCATCAGGATTCGGAGGACGTTGAGGGTTGCCTCCCATGTCGATGGTGATATTTGCCGGTAGCCCCGTCGGCAATCCAATCAGGCAATTTTGCTCGACATACACAATGGGTGTGGCCTGAATGGCGGTATTTCCCCATGCGGTTTCGACATCAGCGCTTAGTAAGCGGTTGTTTCTAAGTGTCAAAGTATAGAGGTTATTCAGGTTAGAGAGTTGTGGCAGCCCTGATGCCCCGCTAATGGCATTGTTGTCTGCGTAGATCATCTGGAGGTTTGTTAAGGTGGAAAGCACAGCCAAGCTGTTTACTTGATTGCCATCCAACCCGATGGTCATCAAATTGGCTTTATTGCTAAGTGCTGTGATTAGCACAATATTGTTGAATCTGAGATCCAGGAATGTCCAATTCTCGCCTATGTTACTAAGCCCTGATATGTCTGATAAATTCGCATTTATCAGGGTGACGTGGGTTAAATTTGGTAAATTGTCCAATTGCGCCAGATTGACGCCCGACAAGTCAATACCATTACAGGTGAATGCCGTTAGGCTTTGCAGCGTGCTGTTGCTGGGTAATTCGCCAGGGAAGCAACTTTGTAGGGCTGGATCTGTGATCAACGGTGTTTCGCGCACAGTGATCTGAACCGTAGCGGGGCTAGACACTAAACCAGCGGAATCGGTGACAGTAAATGTGAAACTGTCTGTGCCTACATAATCAGTGTTCGGTGTGTAAGTGAGCGTGGAATTGGCAAGCACTCCTAGATTACCCGCGCTACCATGTGCCGCTATGGTCGTCAGTGCATAGGTGAGGTTGTCACCCTCTGGGTCGCCTCCTAATAGCGTGAAGGTTTTTGCGGTATTTTTATAGAGCGTAATATTTTGTGCATAAGCCACCGGCTGGTCATTGGTATTTGATGTGTCACATCGGGAAAGCGGAAACTGCCAGTGCTTGCCAAACGCGCTGATAGTGGCAGGCATGACAAGATCGCCGAGGCAGTTATCATCCGCTAACAGTGTGAACGTGTTAGTCATGGTTGCTACAGGTGCAATGTCGGGCAAGAAGTTGCCACGTAAGTCCAACTGTTTATTCAGGCTACTCAAGCTGCTCAACGGGGAGATGTTTCGGATCTGATTGTGCGCCAGCGCAAGGTATTGCAGGTTGCTAAGTACAGATAGCTTGTCAACCGCGCTAACCGCATTGTTTTCAAGCCCAAGCTGGGTGAGATTTCCGAGGGCAGAAAGTGACGTAATAGTGGCAATGTCAATTTGGTTAAAACCCAACTCCAGTGTTTGCAGGTTGGTCAGACCGGGGTTGGATAATGCGTTGATGTCGGTGAGCAAATTACCCCCGATGTAAAGTTCTTGCAATCCATGCAAGTTCGATAGGGCTTCTAATCCAGAACCCGACGTTCCTGTCGAAGTGTTTGAGTCGATGCTATTAGCGTCTAGCACGAGAATTTGCAATGCATTCAAGTTGGAAATGGGGCTAATGTCGCTTATTTGGTTATAGCCGAGTCCCAAGTGCGTCAAGTTGGTTAGGTTGGTCAGGGTATTTACAGTGGTGATATTGTTATCATCCAGCCATAGCTGGTGTAAGACCGTTTTGTTGGCAAGGGGGCTAATGTCAGTGATGGAATTGGCTTCTAGGTGCAGTTCCTGTAATTGGGTTAAATTCGATAGGTTGCTGATGCGAGTAATACTGTTGAAGCTCAAGTCCAGCTCTGTTAGCTTGGTCATGCCTGCTAAGGCGCTGATGTCCGTCAGTTCATTAGACGCTAGGTTTAACCGAGTCAAATTTTTCAGTGTGGATAGAGCGCTAATATCGTCGAGTTTGCTGTGAGGCAGTTCAAGGGTTTGCAAGTTGACTAACTGCCCTAGATTGGATAAGTCGGCTTGGCTTAAGTCTTGCCCTTCGCAGGTGAAACTGGTGAGGTCGTAGAGCGCCTGACCTTGTGGAATTGCCCCGCTGAAGCATGATTGGATAAAGGGGTCGCTGATCCGAAGGTTGTCGATGTATTCCTGGAATTCTTGTAGTTGCCGTTGTTTAATGGCGGGTATTAATGTACCCGCGACGAAAGTTAACAGGAAATCATCGGGTTTTACGGTAATACCGATGGTTGCTGGTGTAGAGAATGCTGTTCCATCCGTTACCCAAAAGCTGAAATTATCCGTCCCGGTATAGCCTTGCGTCGACGTGTAAGTGACACTGTTGCCTATTGGCGCTGTCACTGAGCCATGTTGAGGGGCTTGCTGAATGCCATAGGTCAGGGCGTTACCATCAGCATCTTGCGCTTGAAGTGTGATCTTGGTGTTGATGCCCGACGTGACGCTAACGGATTGCGGTATAGCGACAGGCGGAGTGTTTGCAAAGCTTTGTGCAGATAATCCGCAGAAAGTGAAAATCAGAACAACTTGTGTAATAGTATTACGCCACATAACATTCAAGTAACATCTATAATATCTTAATTAATCAACTTGTGCGTGATGAGAGTCACACTTTTTAGATAAGAGGAAATTATACCATAAACATTAAGATATTATGGTGAGGATGTCCAGTGAGCCCCAAGTTGACAGTGTATGCAGTATTCTGCATGATTTTGTTGTCATTTCCAGCACAAGCAAATGTTACACCAATAGCGACACCACAAGCCGTTGCAGTGGATGAAGATACAGCAATCCCCATTAGCTTGATAGCCTCTGATACAGATACGGATGAAAAACTATTAACGTATAAGATCACGCTTCAGCCTAGCACGGGTGTCGTGTCACAACTAAAATCAGGTAGTAAACAATTAATTTATACGCCATCCGCAAATTTTTCAGGAACCGATAGTTTTTACTTTCAAGTCAGTGATGGCAGATTGATTTCTAAGACAGCAAAAGTATCTATCACTGTGAACCCTGTGAACGATGCTCCTGTGGTACCTAGTGTGACCACATTGAGTACGGAAGAAGATGTCTCTAAGTCAATGACGTTCACCGGAACAGATATTGAGCGTGATACCTTAAGTTATGTTATTCACACTAAAGCCGCGCATGGGCAAGCTATTATTCAGGGGGGGAAAGTTACTTACACGCCAGAACCCAATTTTTTCGGTACAGACAGTTTTACTTACACGGCTTTTGATGGCAAAAATTATTCTGCACCGGGACACATTAACGTGACCGTAATCCCCGTGAATGATGCACCAATGGCACAACCACAAACCGTAACGCTTCCGGCTGGTCAACCTAGCATTATTACTTTGCAGGCAACAGATCCAGATAATGATAAGTTAAGTTATCAATTAGCAAATTCACCCAATCCAAAAGGCAGTTTGGGAACTGTGAATGGCAGCCAAGTTATCTACACGCCTAAAGCCGGTGTTAGTGTGGACAGTTTTGGATTTATTGCACACGATGGAACAGTTGCATCGCCGCCCGCGCTGGTAACGATAAACATACAATCGGCATTGACTGCTGTTACAGATCCTAGCTTATTACAATGTTTGAAAAATATTGCACCAACCGCAGCCGATCAACAAACATTGGTAACATTTAGCTGCAATGGTTTAGATCTTTCTAATGCTGATTTAACACAGCTAACATATCTTCCTAATTTGCGTAGCCTTGATTTGTCAAATACTAAATTGGCAAACATTAATGGGCTTGCTGAGTTAAAGCAACTAACTAAATTGAACTTGGGTTCTAATTACATTACAAATATTAGTGCATTATCAGATATGCAGCAATTGCAAATTTTGAATTTGGGTTTCAATGAAATTAGTGACATTACTCCTTTGTCAAATATAAACAGTCTACAAGAGCTTTACTTGGATGCTAATAAGTTAAGTAATTTGAGTGCACTATCAAATAAAAAATCACTACTAAAGCTTTATTTGGATGATAATCAAGTTAATTCTATTGCTGAATTATCAGCCTTGACAAATTTGACACACTTAGGTTTGAGCTATAACCAAATTAATTCTATTAGTGCTTTATCTAACTTGAAACAACTTCAGTCATTAGCATTGGAGGCTAATGACTTGTCAAATATTGCCGCATTAGCAGAATTCGTGAATTTACAATCACTTTATTTAAGTGGAAACTTGCTAACGGATATTAGCCCATTAACTTATCTTGTAAACATGAAGACGTTGGAGTTGAGCTTTAACCAAATCGCCAGTGTTATTTTTTTGCAAAATATGGTCAGCCTGATTAACTTGACGCTAGATTTTAACAATCTTACTGAAGTTACTGGTTTGACAAATTTGATGAGTTTGCAACATATTGATTTGGAAAATAATGCGTTAAATACCATTAGTGGTTTGCAAAATCTAAGTGCAGTGAATGGCTTATTGCGATTAAGTCATAACCTGTTGTTAGATGAAGATATTGTGCTACTTGCGTCCATGTGGAATAGTTATAGCCTACGTTTAGAAGATAACTGTTTGGTGAATATTTCATTGCCTGAAACTGTTCAGGTTTATGGTAAGTCTTGGCAGTTTCCAGGCTCAAAGTGTGGGGGCATTGCGCCTGTGGCTATTGGCAAAACAGTAGAGGTTTATCCTAACACTGCAACAATAATTACCTTGGATGCTTATGATCCTAATGATAAAACCATGATTTTTCAATTGGATAGTGTTGCGGTTAATGGTGGAGTGCTAAGTGCTTCTGTTGGAAAATTAGCAAGCAATCAGATAACATTTTTCCCTAATCCCGATCACTTGAAGAGTGCGGGTAATTTCACCTTCTCAGTTACGAATAGTGATGGTGTAAAGTCACAAAAAGTTACCGTGCAATTGCGTGTAATTCCTCCGATTCTGGAGACTTGTTTTGGTAAAAATATTCCTAGTGATGAGGATTTGTTAAAATTACAATCTTTGAGCTGTGAGAATAAAGGTAACAATGTTACTGACATTAGTGCATTGCCTATGTTTTTGCCTAACTTGACGCATCTATCGTTAGGCGGCAATGCTATTAGTGACTATTCAACGTTGTTAGATTTTCCTGAATTGATAGGTTTGTCTTTAAAAGGTAATGTGTTAGATGCTACAGCATTACAAATTATCGCTCAGTTATCAAAACTTAGTATTCTCAGTTTAGAGAAAAGTCAGTTGAATGACTTAGATATTAATTTTTTGGCTGGGTTGACCAATCTAACTCAATTGTATTTGGGTGGTAATAAAATTACTAATATTAATCCGTTAAGTCAATTAAAACGTTTGGATGTCTTGACATTGGATAATAATTTTATTGATAATTTGACGCCGTTGGCATCATTAACGAGTATTCGTACTTTAAGTTTGAATAATAATGGATTAAGTAAAAATCAAGCGCTTAATTTGGCTGTTTTGTCAAAATTGCAAGCATTAATTTATTTTGAGATTGACAGTAATGGATTGACTAGTGCTAATGGTTTGGAAAATCTGACAAACTTGAATGTGCTAACGGTTCGTTATAATCGCTTAATGACAGCCAATAACTTGAAAGTATTTCCTCAGGCTATGACTTTGCATCTGCAAGGAAATTGTCTCAGTAATTCAGATTTATTTGGTTGGCCAAGTAATATCAGTCTTATCGGTAGCAATAGTAGTAATCAACGCAGTTTGTTTAATAATCAGTGTCCTGTTTATCCGCAATATATATCAGCAATTGCAGGCGTTTGGGATGCGTCTTACTAGACGATCGCGAAAGGGTTGTGTACTCTGAACCCTTCCACCACCAGTCAGGCTAGAATAACTTGCTAACATACCTCCTGCGCCGTTTACTCTTGATGATCCCCACGCTGCTGGGGATCACCATTGTCGTATTTACCGTCATGGCACTGTCCCCCGGTGGCATTACCGTGCAATCGCTGGTTGGCGGTGCGAATATGAACCCGCAGGAAAAAGCCGCGCTGACCGCTTATTACAACCAGCGCTATGGTCTCGATCAACCCGCGCCGCTCCAGTATGTACGCTGGCTCAACAATGTTTCCCCCATCGGTTTTACCCAAGATGCGGAAGGCGCATTCACCGGCTTTTCCTTCACCAAGGGCATGGATTTGGGCAATAGCTTTATGTACGGGCGTCCGGTGAGCGACATCCTGGCTGAACGCATTCCCATCACGCTGTTGCTTAATCTGGTGACCTTGCCGTTGATTTACGTGATTGCGATTGTGGTTGGGGTGAAAGCGGCAACGGATAGAGGAGGGCGCTTTGATATTGTCTCCGGCGTGTCGATGCTGGCGTTGTGGTCGATTCCGACCATGTTAGCCGGGGTGTTATTGCTGGGGTTTTTTGCCAATACCCAATATTTTCAGTGGTTTCCGACGGCGGGGATTTCCAGTCGTGCCGCGCAAGACATGCCGTTTTTGCCGCATATGTTAAGTGGCGAATTTGTCCCCGGTTACTTGCTGGATCGCCTCTGGCATTTGGTATTGCCGGTCATTTGTTTGTCTTACGCCGGGTTTGCGGGGTTGGCAAAACTCACGCGCACCTCGGTATTGGAAAATCTGCAAGCCGATTATGCCCGCACTGCGCGTGCTAAAGGTTTGGCAGAAGAGGATGTACTGTGGAAACACGTCTTCCGCAATAGCCTGTTGCCGTTAATTACCGTCTCTGCCGGATTATTGCCGAGTTTATTGGCGGGGTCGTTGATCGTGGAAAACATTTTCAGTATTAATGGCATGGGACAATTGGCGATCGAGGCGGTGAAAGGGCGTGACCGCGAATTGGTGCTGTCGATTACGTGGATTAGCGGCTTTTTGACCCTGATTGGTTATTTGATTGCGGATTTTTGTTACACGTTGGTCGATCCGAGGGTGTCGTATGACTGAGATAAGCGCACAAGCGGTCAGCCGCGAATCGTTTTCCCGACGTATTTGGCGCAAGACTTGGCAGGGTGTCGGGGTGAAGCTCGGCTTTGCGTGGGTGGGGGTATTGATTTTCATGGGCGTGTTCGCGCCATTTTTGGCCAATTCCATGCCCTTGCTAATGAGCAAAGACGGGGCGTTGTCTGCGCCGGTATTGGCGTATTTGACGGCGGAAGATGCCTTGGTGCTGGCGATGTTTGCGCTGGCACTGCTGTTGGCGTGGTTGCCCTTGAGCGGCGGTAGGCGAATAGTGTTGTTCATCGCGGGAACTTTGCTGGCAGCGTTGTTAGCCAACTGGCTGGTAAAACCGCCAGCGGTGAAAATTTACGACGAATTCCGCACCCCCGCGTACACCGACGTCGATTGGCGGATTATGCCGCTTGTGCCTTACGCGCCCACCGATTACTTGCGTGATTACCCCGAACACGGTTTGGAAGCGCCGTTAGCCTCCACCGAGCGCTTGCATTTGATGGGGACCGAGGAAAATGGTGCGGATGTGTTCAGCCGCATGATTCATGCCTCGCGGATTGCGTTGAGCATTGGGCTGATTGCGACCGGCATTGCGCTGGTGATCGGGGTGATTCTGGGCGGGCTGATGGGTTATTTTTCCGGCGTGGTGGATATGCTTGGAATGCGTCTGGTGGAAATTTTCGAGGCGATTCCCACGCTGTTTTTGCTGCTGACGTTTGTGGCGTTTTTTGGGCGCAGTTTGTACATGATGATGATCATTATCGGCGTGACCAGTTGGTCGGGGTATGCGCGTTATGTGCGTGCCGAATTCCTCAAATTGCGTCAGCAAGAGTATGTGCAAGCGGCGGTTGCCAGTGGTTTACCATTGACCTCGATTTTGTTCCGCCACATGTTGCCGAACGGGGTAGCGCCCTTGCTGGTGGCAGTGAGTTTTGGGGTGGCGTCGGCGATTTTGGCGGAAGCTACCTTGAGCTTTCTGGGGTTAGGTTTAGTCGGTGAGCCGTCTTGGGGGCAAATGTTGGATCAGGCGGTGAAATCGTCCACCTTCAATTGGTGGATGGCGGCGTTCCCCGGTGGCGCGATCTTCTTCACGGTGTTTGCGTACAACCTGATTGGGGAAGCTTTCCGCGATGCGATTGATCCGAAATTGTCGCGCAATGCGGGGGTAGGGTCATGAGTCAAACCTTGCTCGAAATCCGCCACTTACGCACCTACCTGAAGAGTGACGGGCGTACCGTGAAAGCGGTTGATGACGTGAGTTTTAGCATCCCCAAGGGCGAAACCTTTTGCTTGGTTGGCGAATCGGGCAGCGGCAAGTCGATTACCGCGTTGTCAGTGATGCGCTTATTGCCGCAGGATATTGCCTCGCACCCCGGCGGCGAAATCCTGTTTAACGGGCAGGATATTCTCACCCAGCCCGAAACCGCATTGCAGCACATTCGCGGTTCGCAAATTGCGATGATTTTCCAAGAGCCGATGACTTCGCTTAACCCGGTATTTTCGGTGGGCGAACAGATTACCGAAGCCTTGCAATTGCACCACCCGTCGATGAGCGATGCGGATGCGGTGGAACGGGCGATGTTAGCGCTGGAACAGGTGCAAATCCCCAAGGCACGCGAACGTTTTCGCGATTTTCCGCACCAATTATCCGGCGGGCAACGCCAACGGGTGATGATTGCGATGGCGCTGGCGTGCGAACCGGAATTGCTGATTGCCGACGAACCGACCACTGCGCTGGATGTGACCGTACAGGCTGAAATTTTGCGCCTGCTGCGCCAACTGCAAGACGATACCGGGATGAGCACGCTGTTCATCACCCACGATTTCGGCGTGGTGGCACAAATGGCGCAACAAGTCGGGGTGATGCAGCAAGGGCGCTTGGTGGAAGTTGGTAGTACGGCGCAAGTGTTACGCCAGCCGCAACACGCTTACACGCGGCAATTGCTGGCGGCAGTACCGGAGAATTTGGCACGGAAAGACCCTCACCCCAACCCCTCTCCCAGAGGTAGAGGGGCTAAGAATGAAGAAGCGGCAGGTATCTTGCTCCCCTCGCCCCTTGAGGGAGAGGGGCTGGGGGTGAGGGGTTCTTCTCTCCTCTCCATCCGTAACCTCAAAGTCTGGTTTCCCATCAAAAAAGGCATTCTGCGCCGCACGGTTGATCATGTACGCGCCGTCGATGACGTGTCTCTCGACATTCCGCAAGGGCAAATCGTGGCACTGGTGGGGGAATCCGGTTGCGGCAAAACCACCTTAGGGCGGGCAGTATTACAGCTAGAAAAGCCCACTTCCGGCAGTATCCAGCTTCACGGACAAGAGTTAATCGGCTTATCGGCGCGGGAATTACGTCCTTTGCGCCCGAAAATGCAGATTGCGTTCCAAGATCCGCAATCGTCGCTGAATCCGCGTTTGCTGATTGAAACCACCTTAACCGAACCGCTCAAAGCCCACGGCATCGGCGCAAACCACGAGGAACGCATCGAACGAGCCGCGCAAATTCTGGCAGATATGCAGCTTCCGCGTGACACGCTGTGGCGTTACCCGCACGAATTTTCCGGCGGGCAACGCCAGCGGATTGGTTTGGCGCGTGCTTTGGTATTGAACCCCGAATTCATCGTCTGTGATGAAATTACCAGCGCATTGGATGTATCGGTGCAAGCGGAAATCTTGCAATTGCTGCTAAAAATCCGCGCCGAACACAATCTGACACTGCTATTCATTACGCACAATATCGGCGTGGTGGAATACCTAAGCGATCAAACCGTGGTGATGTACAAAGGCAAAATTGTGGAGCGGGGGACTACCGCTGCGGTATGCGGTAATCCTCAAGAAGCGTACACACAGAAGCTGTTGCAGGCTGTGCCACGCTTGATTACTTGATGGGGATCAATCCTTTTTCCAGAACTTCTCGCCACAATCCTGACACCAGAATTTGTGCTGGCGAGTCAGCAGCTTTTCATACCAAGTGCGCCGCACGGCCATTACGTAGGAACTTTTGCAACTGGGGCAACCGATGCGGCTGTGTTTCAACCAATCAAAATGGTGCTTTTGCGAAAACGGACGCGGTGGGGATGTAACCACCAACGCTTTGGATGTACTTAACATAACACAAGCCCTTTAACACTCAGAATAATATTCATACAGTGTTAAGGTAAGGTAAGTTTAGCCATAGATGAAATCAATTATTTTGATTTTGGATAAGTTTTAGGTATCCGCATTACTTAATCGCATCGTCGCTTTGCCACAAATAGCGTCCGACCGCTAACCATGAGCCAATAACGCCTAACACGCTGCTGGCAAGCAGAATTTTCAGGGTCATCACAACATCAATGCCACTGAGGATAAACGTACTGCCATACAAACTGGCAAGTTTAGTGACCGGCTCGACCAAAAATAACAGCGCGACATGGACAATCACCAAGCTCAGGACGCCGCCAAACAACCCCAGCCAAACCCCGTTATAAATGAAAGGGCGGCGGATATAGGCATTGGTTGCGCCGATTAATTGCGTAACACGGATTTCTTCCTTGCGGTTTTCAATGTCGAGACGGATGGTGTTGCCTACCACCAGCAACACGGTTAGCCCCAGCAATACAGACACCACCAGCACGATGCGTTCCGCAATGCGCAAAATTCCGCGCAGGCGTTGCACCCATTCCACGTCAATTTGCACATCGTCGACTTCGGGGTAAGCTTTGAGCTTTTTAGACAAACCCGCGACATCCATTTCCAAATCGCCGAGCAGACTGAGGCGCGGCGTCAGAATCAGCACATGGGGCAGGGGGTTTTCGTCCAGCGTTTCCAAGGTTTGCGCAAAGCCAGTGATTTTGCGGAAATCGGCCAGCGCTTCTTCGCGTGTCACCACGCGCACATTGTCGATTTCTGGCAATTCAGACAGCAATTCCGCGCGGTCTTTGGCCTGCTGCTCGACGACGGCGGGTTTGAGGAAGAGTGTAATCGTGGGGACTTCGCGCTTGTCCGCTGTCAAAGTTTGCATATTTTTCAGCAGTAAATGCAAACTGGTGGGCAAGGATAGCGCAATCGCAATCGCTGCCAGCGTGATCCACGTCGATACCGGGTTGAACCACAAGCGCTCCATGCTGAAATGAATGGCGCTGGATTGCTGATTCCACCAAGCGCTCAACGGGTTAGCGCTGGAGGCGGCATTGCGTTTCGGGGGCGTTTTCTTATTGCTGGGGTTCGCCATTAGTCCACCTTTTGTAAGACGATGGTGCGTTTTTTCATGCGTTCCACCAGTGCATGGTCGTGGCTGGCAATCATCACCGTGGCACCGAGTTCGTTGAATTGCGCAAAGGTAAACATAATGTCTTGCGCGAGTTCCGGGTCGAGGTTGCCGGTGGGTTCATCCGCCAAAATAATGGTGGGTTTATTGACCATGGCGCGAGCAATGCCCACCCGCTGTTTTTCCCCGGCGGAAAGCATCAGTGGAAAGGTGGTGTCGCGCCCGGTTAGCCCGACTTTATCCAACGCGGCTTGCACGCGGCGGCGAGTTTCGCTTTGCCCCATGCCAGCAATGCGCAAGGGCAGGGCGATATTGTCGAACACGCTGCGGTCGTACAATAAGTGTGGGTCTTGGAAAATGAACCCAATGCGGCGGCGGTAGTTGGGGATTTGGCTACGCCCTAATTTGCTCAAGGAACGCCCACCAATCAGCACCTCGCCTTTGCTGGGGCGTTCGAGCATCGCAACCAGTTTCAATAAGGTGCTTTTGCCCGCACCGGAATGCCCGGTGATGAACACCATTTCACCGGCTTCCAGCGTCAGGTTGATATTGTAAAGGGCAAGCTGCCCCGTAGGGTATTTCTTACTAACCTGTTTGAATTCAATCATGTGGCTCAGTCGTTTCCGGCGAGCAGGGCGCTGGTGAATTCATACGCATCAAATTCTTGCAAGTCGTCGATGCTTTCACCCACGCCAATAAAGCGTACCGGAATGTTAAGTTGTTGGGCAATCGCGAACAGAATCCCGCCTTTGGCAGTCCCGTCCAGTTTAGTGACGGTAATTCCCGTCAGCCCCAATGCTTCGTTGAATTGTTTGGCTTGTACCAAAGCATTTTGACCAATGCTGGCATCCACAATCAGCATGATTTCATGCGGTGCCGTGCCGTCGAATTTCTGAATGACTCGTTTGACCTTTTTCAGCTCATCCATCAAATTGGTTTGGGTGTGCAAGCGTCCGGCAGTATCTGCCAGCAATACGTCGATTTTACGCGCTTTGGCGGCTTGGAACGCATCGAAAATCACCGAGGCGGAATCCGCGCCACTGCCTTGCGCAATCACCGGAATATTATTGCGTTCGCCCCAGACGGTGAGCTGTTCCACGGCGGCAGCACGGAAAGTATCACCCGCCGCTAACATCACCGATTTGCCGTCTTGCTGGAATTTTTTCGCCAGTTTGCCAATGGTGGTGGTTTTACCCGCGCCATTGATGCCAACCATGAGCAGCACAAACGGTTGGTGTGAGCCGTCGATTTCCAAGGGTTGGGCGGCAGGGCGCAGAATGCGGTGCATTTTGTTGTAGAGCGCTTGCATGAGCGCATCCATATCCGCGAGTTCCGCCCGTTTCACGCGGCTGGTGAGGTCGCTCATGATTTCGCGGGTCGCTTCGATGCCGACGTCGGCGGTGAGTAAGCGCGTTTCCAGTTCCTCCAGCACATCGTCGTCGATTTGCTTTTTGCCCACCACCAACGTTTCCATTCCCTCGGTAAGGGCATGGCTGGTTTTGGACAAACCGCGTTTTAACCGTGCAAATAAACCTTCCGCCGGGGCAGGGGCTTGCGGAACTACCGTAGTGGCATCAGGTAATTCCGGCTTTTTTTTCTTTCCGAATCCAAACATCGTACAATGACCGTCCAGCTTTATTATCGTCAGGTGCGAGAATGCGAAGAATACTACCATTTGCCAGACAAAACCGTAATATCAAAACAATTCTAGCGGTTCCCATTATATTTGCCGGTTTTTTTATAGCCCCTGCACACGCCATCGAGCGCGTGAAAGTCGAAGTACCCGTTCACGAATACAAGTTGGATAACGGCTTGAAGGTGTTGGTAAAACAGGATAAACGTGCGCCGATTGCCGTGGTGCAATTGTGGTACAAAGTCGGGTCGAGCTACGAACACAACGGTTCGACCGGCTTATCGCACGTGGTCGAGCACATGATGTTCAAAGGGACGACCAAGCATCCCACCGGCGAATTCAACCGCATCATTGCGGAAAATGGCGCGGAAGATAATGCGTTCACCGGGCAAGATTACACCGCTTACTATCAAGTGATTGCCGCCGATCGGTTGGAAGTCGCGTTTGAATTGGAATCGGATCGGGTGCGCAACCTCACTTTACCGCCCGCCGAATTCAAAAAAGAAATCGAAGTGGTGAAAGAAGAGCGCCGCTGGCGCACCGAAGACAAGCCTACGTCCTTGACCCGCGAACAATTCGAGGCGGTGGCTTTCCTCAACAGCCCGTACAAAAATCCGGTCATCGGCTGGATGGCGGATTTGGATGCCATGCAAGTCGAAGACCTGCGGGCATGGTATGAACGCTGGTACGCGCCTAACAATGCCACGCTGGTCGTCGTCGGTGATGTTGAGCCGGAAAAAGTGCTGGAACTCGCGAAAAAATATTATGGCCCGCTGAAACCGACTGAAAACATTCCCCTGCCCAAGCCACAAACCGAAGTTGAGCAAAAAGGCGTGCGCACGATCAAAGTCAAAGCGCCTGCTGAACTGCCGTACATTATGATGGGTTATAAAGTCCCCGGCATGATCAATGCCAAGGAAAAATGGGAGCCGTATGCGCTGGAAATGTTAGCCAGTATTTTGGATGGCGGTAACAGTTCGCGTTTATCCAAAGAGCTGATTCGCGGCAAAGAAATTGCCTCCAGCGCCAGCGCTTGGTACAGCGGATTTGGGCGCTTGCCGGATTTGTTCAGCTTAAGCGGAATGCCGACCAAGGGTGAAAAACTCGAAACGGTGAAAGCCGCCTTGTTGGAACAGGTGGAAAAACTTCGCAACGAGCCGGTGACTGCCGATGAATTGGCGCGGGTCAAGGCGCAAGTGATTGCCAGCGAAATCTACGAGCGCGATTCCCAACAAAATCAGGCGAATGTGCTGGGTACCTTGGAAACCGTGGGCTTGGGCTACAAGTTGGCGGATGAATACGTGGACAACATTCTGGCAATTACCCCTGAGCAAATTCAAACGGTGGCGAAAAAATACCTGATCGAAGATTCGTTGACGATTGCGGAACTCGACCCGCAGCCCATTGACCCGAATAAGCCGAAAAACACGCGCAGCTTTGTGAGATAACTGATGTTAAAAACCATTATTGTAGCGCCGTTGGTGCTGTTATTTGCCCTGTTTACCACGCAGGTATCCGCCGCCCCGAAAATTGAGCACTGGACAACCGCGAATGGCTTGCGGGTGTATTACGTCCCCGCGCCGGAATTGCCGATGTTGGACATGCGCCTGATTTTTGCCGCCGGTAGCGCCCGTGATGCTGCAAAACCCGGTTTGGCAATGTTGACCAATGCCATGTTGGATAAGGGCGCGGCGGGTTTGAGTGAAGATCAACTCGCCGAGCAGTTTGAAGCCATTGGTGCGGTGTTTTCCTCCAGTACCTCCAACGACATGGGCTGGGCAGGTTTGCGCACCATTACCTTGGAAAAAGAGCAGCAAGCGGCGCTGGAGCTGTGGTTGAAAGTAGTGTCGAAACCCGATTTTCCACAGAAGGATTTCGAGCGGGTGCAAAAGTTGGCGTTGGTGGATTTGCAAGGCGAAAAACAAGATCCTGCTAGTCTTGGTGGCAAAGCGTTTTACCAAGCGCTCTACGGCGATCACCCGTATGGGCAGCCTGAAAACGGTACGGAAGCCAGCGTGCAAGCCTTAAAAGTCGACGATTTGAAGGCGTTTTACCAACAGCATTACGTGGCGAAAAACGGTCTGCTGGCGATTGTCGGCGCGGTAGACCGTGCGCAAGCCGAAGCGTTAGCGGAAAAGGTGTCGGGGGCGTTGCCGGTGGGTGAAGCCGCTGCCGCGTTGCCTGAGGTTAAACCGCTGACTGCGGCGAAAACGGTGAAGATTCCTTACCCTTCCGCACAGGCGCACATTTTGGTGGGGCAGGTGGGTAATAAGCGTGGTGATGAGGACTTTTTCACCCTGTACATGGGCAATCAGGTGTTGGGGGGCAGTGGTTTCACCTCGCGTTTGATGAAGGAAATCCGCAATGATCGGGGCTTGAGTTACAGCGTTTACAGCTATTTTGCGCCTTCAGCACAACTTGGGGTGTTCCAAGTGGGCTTGCAAACCAAATTGGAGCAAACCGACGAGGCATTGAAAGTGGTGCGCGATGTGTTGGGCAAATTCCAGCAAGACGGCCCGACGGCTGAAGAGTTGGAAGCGTCCAAAAAAGACGTGAGTGGCGGTTTCCCGTTGCGTACCGCCAATAATAGCCAGATTGTGGAATACATTGGCATGATCGGCTTTTACCAATTGCCGTTGGATTATTTGGATACGTTTACCACTAAGGTGAATGCATTGACGCGCGAACAAATCACCGAGGCGTTTTCGCGTCGTGTCCAGCCCGATAAAATGGTGACAGTGATTGTGGGCGGTGATGAAAAATAATCTGTTGCGCATAATTGGGGGCGAATGGCGCAGTCGCCAGTTGCGCTTTGCCGATGTTCCCGGTTTACGCCCAACCCCGGATCGGGTGCGTGAAACGTTGTTCAATTGGCTGCAACTGCAAATACCGGGGGCGCGTTGCCTCGATTTGTTTGCAGGCAGTGGCGCATTGGGTTTGGAAGCGTTGTCACGCGGGGCGAGCGAGGTGGTAATGGTGGAAAAACACCCGGCTGCTGCCAAAGCCTTGCGTGACAATATTGCGTTGTTGGGGGCGCAACACGCGCAGTTGGTGCACGATGATGCCTTGCGGTTTCTGCAACGGGAAACGGAAGGGTTTGAGGTGATTTTCCTTGACCCGCCGTTTCGCAAAAACTTGTTGGAACCCGTGCTGGATATGTTGCGGCATAAATCCCTGCTAAAGCCAGAAGGTGTGATTTATTTGGAACAGGAGTTCGATGCTGTCATCGACTTCAGCCGTTTCAATTTAAGCATCCATCGGCAAACTCAGGCGGGTCAAGTTAAAAGTTTGTTACTGATTTGACTGTATTTGTTCAGCAAAGATTCAGGTTCTGATCTAGGCTTTATGCAGTGAGTGTGTTTTCGGTGTTGAATGGAGGGTAGCCAGATGTCTGGTATGATAATGCAGGGATTCGCGGTTCTGATGATTTGTTCTTTAATCGGTTGTAGCGCAGTGCCTGAAGCGCCTGAAGTGCCTAAAATGGCGCGAGTGACACAGATTCCGGTGGTCAAGGCGCAACCGGCAGTGAGTTTGCTGGATAAGGTGGTGTGGAATGCGCAAAAGCAGCAAGGCAAAATGTACCGTTGGGGCGGAACTAGCCCGGTGACGGGGTTTGATTGCAGCGGTTTGACACAATATGCTTTTAAAAATGGCGCGCGCGTGGCGATTCCGCGCACCGCTGCGGAACAATACGCGGCGGCGGTTAAGGTAGCTCAAGCGCACAGTCAAAAGGGTGATTTGGTGTTTTTCAACACCAGTGGCAGGCGCGTGAGTCACGTGGGGATTTATTTGGGCAATGGCAAATTTGTCCACGCGCCGCGCACCGGCAGAGCAATTGCGACCGATGAGTTGAAGGGGTATTGGGCGAAGCGACTGGTTGGCTTTGGGCGCATTCCCGGCGCGTGTAAACCGAGTTATTCCTGAGTGCACGGCGCGGCGTGATGTTATTGCGCCGTGCCCGGTTGGTGAATCCCGTGTTTCGTCAGAATATACCGGATGCTGTGCGGTAATTTTGCCCCTGTGAAACGTTCCACGCATTCCCCCTCCCGAAACAGCAGCACGGTCGGCATGGCGCGGATGCCGAAACGTTGGCTCAATTGCGCATTTTTATCCACATCCACTTTGGCCAGCAGGAAAGCGCCTTGATAATCCTCTGCAAATTCAGCCAGCAACGGGGTTAGATTCCGGCAGGGGCCGCACCATTCGGCATAGAAATCGACCATGACGGGGGTTTTGTGTGAAGTTTCCAACACCATGTCATCGAATTCCTCGACCGTGACGAACGCCTCAAACGTGCTACGGTTGTCGGGCATGGCGGTTGGTTTCGGGCGACGCTGCATCCTAATGATGAGGAAAGAGAGAATGGCAACCACGGCAGCGGTGAAGAGCGCAACATGCATGAAGGATTCCTTGATTATTCAGTCGGCGATGTTCGGTTGTTGCTGATTGTATAATAAACGTTATTGCCTGTACCCAGTTTGCCGATGGTTATTCACGTCAGGATCAAGCCGGATGGTGGTTTTTTCCTTTATACACATTACTATTCCAGTCAAAATTTGAACGGTTATGGATATGACCGAATTAGGCGATTGCATCTTGGCTGCAAACAAAATATGATGACTATCAGTATCTAATAAAATGGACTACAAATGATCGGTTCCTTTGAACTAACCAAGTGTACCAAGGCGACTGCCTTGAGCTGATTTCCCAACTACCCGATAAATCATTAGATATTGTTGTGACAGCCCCCTTACTGGGGACAACGGCACTCAAATGGGACTGGCGTAGAAAATGATCCAAGAGATTACCTTGCATTTCTTACACAGGTTTTCACGGATCTTCTCCCTAAGCTAAAAGAGGGAGGATTGCTGTGGATCAATATTGGAGACGCTTACAACACCCCCGTGAACTGGAAGGAAGATGATAGACATTTCAGTACGTTAGGCGCAGAAAAAACGGTTTGTCCGCCAATAATTCTGCCTACACCAAACCAAGAGCAAAACGTAAAGCCTTTGTTGAGGAAGAAACCGCATGGCTTCAATATGGCAACCTACTAGCTCTTCCTTACCGTCTTATTGTAAGCCTCTGTGACAACGGTTATCTTTTCCGTGGAGAAGTTATCTGGCGCAAGAAAAACCCCATGCCAGAAGGCCGATGCCGTCGCCCCCATCGCTACCATGAGCCTATTTACTTACTGGCAAAAAACGAACGCCACAATTTTCAAGTAATTCCTCCTGTTAAAAGTGTTTGGGACATTGCCAATGAAAAAATCGATGGGCTCAAGCATTTTTCGCGTTTTCCAGAAGAGTTACCATTCCGTTGCATTGATGCTTACGGAATAGCTGGAAAGGATGTGATAGTTCTTGATCCTTTTTCTGGTTCTGGCACGACGGGAATGGCTGCACTGCGTTTGGGATGTTCGTACATAGGTTTTGAGATTGAACCCGAGCAAGTCGAAGCATCCAATGCCCGGTTAGCGAATGTCAGCAGACTTAAATCCCAAGCCTTGTTCTAACGCGCTGACATTCTGAGACAATAAAGTTTGTAAAGGCATCATTCGGATTGGAGAAGTCACAGACAAAAATTTTTGCCTTAGCTGGGTAAGAGGTCGGCGTTGGCTCTGTGTTCTTGTTGTACGAGAAACATGCAGAAAAGAATCCGTCATCCTCAATGTCTTTGCGTTTAGCACTTCTACCGTCAATACCCTGACCACTAAAAGTATTACCCAATTCTCCACGATTAACTGGTCGAGAAGAAGGCGTGCTTTTACAGTCCATCGTCCACAAAGGTGAGATGTAGCCAGCATCAACCAATGCTTTACTCATTGGTACATCGTCTGTCCTACGTTCTGCAAAGCTTGCCTTGACATGGACAACACCAAGCAGCTTTTCGGTGTTCCCACTGCCGACAGTCAACAAAACATCCATTTTGTCAGCTTCAAGCCGATGCCCAATATCAATATTAGCTAAAAGATGAACTTTACGTTCTGTGTCTGCGATAACCAAATTGATCCCATATGCTGCCAATGTAGAGCCATAATGCCGCTCAAGGATACGTTCCAACGCCCAACCACCAGTACGCTTCCAACTTTGGGCAAAATCCAAACGAGAATGTTCAGAGGGATGGTTGTAGGGATCACAATAAGCACGGTAGGTCAGAAACCACCATAAATCAGACGGGTTTGCAGTAGACCAAAGCTGTACAGCTTTGAGGAAAGTACCCGCCACACTCTCTGTTTTTATTGACTTTCCTTGAGCAACGCTAACATTTTGACTGCTAAGTTGGGCAAGTCCGTTACGGAGTGTCAGCAAGAAATCCGTAAATTGTTCAAGGGTAGCATTGGCAAGTTGGTAGGTGGCATCATACTTGGCGTAGGTAAATTGAATATCTAAAGCATTGCTTACCGTTTTTGCAGCAATTGAACGATGAATATGCGGAACACTCCCGTCCATCTCTTCAGCTAGATCGGTCAATGTCTTGCCATAGACTGAAAGCATCGAAGCAATCACATCAAGACTCGGATGAATGTTGCCTGCTTCAACAGCAGACACCCAACCTGAGCCAAGAATTAATCGCTCTTCAACCTGTGCAGAACTAAGATTGCAAGCCAGACGGAAGCTACTCAAACGTTGAAGGAGACGAAAAAGATAATCAGAGTTAGATGTTGTCATCAAAAAAAGCCCTTATATTAATTTCCAATGCATCGGCTATTTTTTTGATATTTAATAAGCTGAGGTTTCTCTCACCACGTTCAACACCGCCGATGTAAGTACGATCTATATCGGCAAGTCCTGCGAGTTCTTCTTGGGATAGATTTTTCTGACGCCGAATATCTCGAAGTCGATCACCAAACTGTTTAAGGAAGATATGTTGATGCTTTGACATGCAGCTATTAAATAGTCATGATGACAATAATTCCACGGATTATAAGTATCATATAAGTTACTGTCATCTTCCCTACATCACATTCCCGACATTCCCCCGCAAACCCCTTTGTCGCACACCCAACAACAAACCCCTAAATAACTGTAAATAAAAGAAAAATTACCAGCAACCGTCACTTGGCACGCAAATTGAACTACCCATGCAAACACCCTCACGAAACCCATTTCGTCACGGAGAATACGCATGGAACTGACTGTTTTAGGGCAAAGCCAAACCACAGCCCCCGATGCCGGAGGTTGCGCCTCCAGCGGTTGCGGGAGCAACGACGACCAATTGAACCACCTGCCGGAACACATCCGCGCCAAGGTGCATAACCACCCGTGCTACTCCGAAGAGGCACACCACCATTACGCCCGGATGCACGTTGCGGTCGCCCCGGCCTGCAACATCCAGTGCCACTATTGCAACCGCAAATACGACTGTTCCAACGAATCGCGCCCCGGCGTAGTGTCCGAACTGCTCACCCCCGATCAGGCGGTGAAAAAGGTCATGACCGTGGCGGCGAACATCCCGCAAATGACCGTGCTGGGCATCGCAGGCCCCGGCGACCCGCTCGCCAACCCGGAACGCACCTTCGACACCTTCCGCCAACTGACCGAAAAAGCGCCGGACATCAAGCTGTGCGTATCCACCAACGGTCTGGCATTGCCGGAACTGGTTGACGAACTGTGCAAACACAATATCGACCACGTAACCATGACCATCAACTGCGTTGACCCCGACATCGGCGCACAAATTTACCCGTGGATTTTCTGGAAAAACCGCCGCGTCTACGGGCGTAAAGGTGCAGAAATCCTCATCAAGCAGCAGCAAAAAGGGCTGCAAATGCTGGTTGATCGCGGCATTTTGGTCAAGGTCAACTCGGTGATGATCCCCGGTGTCAACGACAAACATCTGGAAGAAGTCAGCAAGGCGGTCAAAGCCAAAGGCGCATTCCTGCACAACGTCATGCCGCTGATTGCCGAAGCCGAACACGGCACGTTCTACGGCGTGATGGGGCAACGCGGCCCGACCCACGACGAATTGCAGGAACTGCAAGATGCCTGTTCCGGCGACATGAACATGATGCGCCACTGCCGCCAATGCCGTGCCGATGCGGTCGGGATGCTGGGCGAAGACCGTGGTGACGAATTCACCCTCGACAAAATCGAAGCCGTGGATGTCGACTACGCCGCCGCGATGGTCAAACGCGCCGAAGTCCACGCCGCCATCGAAGCCACCCTCGCCGCCAAACAGCAGAAGAAAAATGAAACCTTCATCTCGCTGTCCAGCTTGAGCATTCCGAAAAAGGAATCCCGCCCAGTCCTGATGGCGATTGCCACTTCCGGCGGCGGTATCATCAACCAGCACTTCGGTCATGCGCGTGAATTCCTGATTTACGAAGCCAACGCCCACGACGTGCGCTTCATCAGCCACCGCAAAACCGACCTGTATTGCAGCGGCGATGACACCTGCGGCGACGGCGAAAGTGTGCTGCAAAAAACCATCAACGCGCTGAAAGGTTGCGAGGTGGTGCTGTGTTCCAAAATCGGCTACGAGCCGTGGGGAATGCTGGAAGAAGCCGGAATCATCCCCAACGGCGAACACGCGCTGGAAGCCATCGAAGACGCGGTTGCCGCCGTCTACAAGGAAATGGGCGAAAAAGGCTTGCTCGACAAGAAACCGGAAACCCAACAACGCGCCACCGCGTAAGGAGCTGCATCATGGCATTACAAATCGTTGACGGCTGCGTGAACTGCTGGGCGTGCGAACCGCTCTGCCCCAGCAAAGCCATTTACGCCGCGCTCCCGCATTTCCTGATCGACGCCAAGAAATGCACCGAATGCGACGGCGACTACGCCGACAAGCAATGCGCCAGCATCTGCCCGGTCGAACAAGTGATCGTGGACAGTCAGGGTGCAGCCCTGAATCCACCGGGTTCACTGACCGGGATTCCGCCGGAACGCTGGGAGCGGGTTAGGGCGGAGATTCAGGCGAGGTAGGAAATGAAGAGGGCGTATGCAATACGCCCCTACGAAGACCGCACCTGTAGGGGCGTATTGCATACGCCCTCTTCGGGTGTTCAACACGAGGACACAGCCATGCAATCACGTTTACTAAAACTTCTGCACAAGCTACATCACCGTACCCAGCAGATCGACCCGGCACTGAAACGCGCCTACCCCGGTCTGCCCAGCTACTTGCTCAAGCGCCATTCCGCGCTGCTGAGCATGACGCTGGAAGGTCACAGGCATGGCTGACACCCTCAACGTTTCCACCTGGAAAGAAGCGGTCGAGTTCGCCCCCGGTGTCCACTGGATCGGCGCACTCGACCCCACGTTACGCACCTTCGACATCATCCTGCGTACTGCCAATGGCACAACCTACAACTCGTATCTGGTACGCGGCAGCGAAGGCGTTGCCATCATCGACACCGTAAAGGAAGGCTTTGAAGACGAATTCTTCCACCGTCTGGAATCGGTAGCGCGTTACGACGAAATCAAAGTGATCGTGCTCAACCATCTGGAGCCTGATCATAGCGGCGCACTACCGGAACTGATGCGCCGCGCCCCGCAAGCCCGGCTGTACATTTCCACCCGCGCCACCACCATGCTCAAAGCCTTGTTGCGCCCCAACCGCGAAGAGCCGTTTGAATACACCACCGTTACCACCAATGACCGCGTAAGCCTCGGCGACCGGCATTTGCGGTTCCTGCACACGCCTTTCCTGCATTGGCCTGACACGCAATGCACCTATCTGGAAGAGCAACAAGTGCTGTTTTCTGGCGATGTATTTGGCTGCCATTACTGCGATTCGCGCCTGTTCAATGACCGGGTGGGCGATTTCCGCTTTTCGTTTGATTACTACTACGCGCACATCATGCGCCCCTTCAAGCAATGGGTGATGGAAGCGCTCGCCTTGATTGAACCGCTGAAACTGAAGATCGTCGCGCCGACGCATGGCCCCATTCTGCGCGAACGCCCGCGCCGTTACGTGGCGCATTACCGCGAACTGTCCACCTCCACCCTTAGCCGCGAAATCGGCGACACCAACAAATCGTTGATCATTTTCTACATGAGTTCCTACGGTAACACGGCACGTATGGCGGAAGCGATTTACAGCGGTGCGGATACCGTCGAAGGCGTGCGCGTGTCGCTGTACGACCTCGAAGGCGGCGAAGTCGCGCCTTTCGTTGACCTGATTGAAGATGCCGATGCGCTGCTATTCGGCTCACCCACCATCAACGGCGATGCGGTCAAGCCGGTGTGGGATTTGCTCTCGTCACTGGCGGTGGTGAATCTCAAGGGCAAGATTGGCGCAGCGTTCGGCTCGTATGGCTGGAGCGGCGAAGCGGTGCGCATGGTCGAAGACCGGATGCGCGGCTTGAAAATGCGGGTTCCGCGAGAAGGCATCCGCGTCAAACTGATTCCAACACAAGAAGAATTGGATGAATGCACAGGGTTTGGTAGAGAAATAGCCAACATTCTGGTGGGCAGAGAAGTGCAGCGTAGAGTCATTGACTTCAATGAGCTCACCTGAACACCCGCCACCGGATAACTTTTTATTTAATGATTAAGGAAATAGACATGGCAAAGGCAAAAATTACCTTTGAAGACATCAACCAAACGGTCAATGTCCCCGCCGGAACCCGCATTATCGAAATCTCCGAAAAGGTCGGTGCGGGCGTTATTTACGGCTGCCGCGAAGGGGATTGTGGCACGTGCATGATGGAAGTCACCGAAGGCTGGAACAACCTGACCGAACCTTCCGTGCTGGAAGAAAAAATCCTGCGCGAAAACATGGCAGGTCGTCACTACCGCTTGGCGTGCCAAGCGCAAATCCTCGGCGATTGCAAAGTCAAACCGGCCTGATTCAAGGAGAACACCATGGCATTAATTACTTTTTCCAGCCCCGAATACAAGGACAAAACCGTGTACGCGGTGGCAGGCAGTTTTACCGAAACCGTATTGAAAATTGCCAAAACCAACAAGATTCCGATCCAGTTTTCCTGTGGCGATGGCGAATGCGGCACTTGCGTGGTTAAAGTCACGCAACTGGGCGACAAAGCGCCAATGGGCTATCACTTGGAAGAGAAGGAAAAAACCGTCTTGCTGGAATTGGGCAAAATCACCAAAAGCGAGATGGAAGACATGATCGTCAACGACCTGCCGAGCAAGTGGCGGCTGGCGTGCCAGTTCATCCCGCGTGATGAGGATGTTTTGGTCGAGTATTGATACCTACCACATGGCACGTTTATTGAATCAATCCCCATAAACGTGCCAATTGTAGGAAACCATTCATTATGACCACCATGCCCAAACCGCCCAACCTCTTGCAAACGCACTACGCCTACCTGATGCAGCACCGCCGTGGCAGCCCCAACGAACACCTGCTGGCAACCATGTACGCCTCCGCCCTGTGCGGACAAGGTGCAATGCCGCTCTACCTCGGCTTACCGCTGGACATTTTCCGCAGCATGATGGCATACCATTTCCCGACCTTGCCACAATTACCGCTACCTGCTCACGTCGTATCGCTGGATTTTGCACGTCTGCCAGAACTTGATGACCTACGCACGCTTCTCCAACAAAACCTCAGCCAACCCTCACCGATGGCAGGCTGGATGACCGAAATCCTCATCGCGGGATGTACGGGTAACGATCACCTCTGGCAAGACCTCGGATTGTGGTCGCGCAAAGACTTATCCGCGTTCATGCACGATAATTTCCGCTCCCTAGCAGAACAGAACACCAAAGACATGAAGTGGAAAAAATTCCTCTACAAGCAATTGTGCAGCAGCGCAGGCATTTACGTGTGCCGCGCCCCCTCCTGTGAAGTTTGCGTGGATTACGCCGCATGTTTCGCACCGGAAGCCTAGTCACCGACCTCGAAACCGAGTTGCACAGCCTGCAACGGTCGGTTGCTGCCTACCTTGGTCTTGCGATCGGTGATGCCTTGGGTGCAACCGTGGAATTCATGACCCCCGCAGAAATCCGCCACGAATACGGTACGCACAAGCAAATGATCGGCGGCGGCTGGCTGAAACTCAAAGCGGGCGAGATCACCGATGACACCGAAATGAGCCTTGCTCTCGGCAACGCCATCCTCAGCGCAGGTAAAGTCGAACCCGTGAGTGTCGCCGAAGCCTTCAGCAACTGGATGCGCAGCAAACCCAAAGACATCGGCAACACCGTGCGTCGTGGCATCGTGCAATACCGCCGCACCGGACAAACCACCATGCCCGAAAGCGAACACGATGCAGGCAATGGCGCGTGTATGCGCTGCCTGCCCGTTGCCCTCGTCACCCTGCATTCGTCATGGACAGACGTGCGAACCGCGTCCCGCCTGCAAGCCCACACCACCCACAATAACCCTGTATCCGACGCAGGCACAGAATGCATTATCCACATGCTACAAGCCGCTATCCTCGGCGAACCGCTGGCAGAACTCGAATTGCTGGCACGCAAGCTGGTCATGGAATACCCCGTATTTGAATACCGCCAACGCCGCCGCGACAACCCCAGCGGCTACATCGTTGATACCCTGCAAGCCGTGTTCCAAGCCTTATTCAGCACCGATAACTTTGAAGCCGCACTGGTCGATGTCGTCAACCGAGGCGGCGATGCCGACACCACGGGCGCAATCCTCGGCATGGTGGCTGGCGCACTGTACGGCATAGACAACATCCCCACCCGCTGGCTGGAACGGCTCGACCCCAATATCCGCACCCAATGCACCCAACAAGCCCGCGCCCTTTACCAACTGGCACAACAAGGACACACCCCATGAGACTTTCCCGCAAAGACGAACATTCCATCACCGCGATGCTGTCACTGGCTGCCACTGACCGCTACGCCGCCCCCATCAGCCTCACCGAACTGTCGGAGTCGCTGGGCATTTCCACCTCGTATCTGGAACACATCTTCAGCGGTCTGCGCAAACACGGGCTGGTGGAAGGTTTGCGCGGCGTAGGCGGCGGCTACCGGCTGGCACGCCCTGCCACGCAAATCAGCATTGCCGACATCCTCCACGCCACCCACGCGCTGACGGATGAGGACACGCTGGAAAGCACGCTCGCAACCGTGGATACACGCGGGCTGGAAGCGGCGCAAGGTTGGGTGGAACTCAGCCGCCGTATCCGCGACTTTCTCGGCGAACTCACCCTTGCCGATTTCGCCAACACCAAACCCAGCAGCGTGTGGAAACAGCGCGAAGATTCCGTCAGCAATTACATCGCCACCATGTTTCCGCCGCACACCGTCTACAACAACAGTATGTCTGCTTAACGACAAGCCTAGCGCAACTGACCTGTGCCAAATCCTACAAAACCGCTCGAACAATACAAAAAATCCTTAACAATCAACAATAAAACCACTTGGCACAGGCTTTGCAATATTCCCGTAAAGCACTTTACTACGGGAGATAACGCATGATCATACTGACCGACAACGCCCAGAAAGCCCTCGGACGCTTCATTGAAGGCGCAGACAAATCCATCGCTGGCTTGCGCATTGGCGTTTCCGGCGGCGGCTGTTCCGGCCTGCAATATTCCATGAGTTTGGTCGAAGCTAAAGCCGACGGCGATTTGGAAGTCCCATTCCCCGCGCTGACCGTCTTCGTTGATCCCGAAAGTGCGCCGAAACTGGAAGGTTTAACCGTGGATTTCATCGACGGTATCGACGGCAGCGGCTTCAAGTTTGAAAACCCCAATGCCACCAATAGCTGCGGTTGCGGCAAATCCTTTGCAGCCTGATAGAGAACGGACACCGAACAGGAGACCCAAGCCATGTGGGATTATTCAGAAAAGGTACAAGACCATTTTTTCAACCCGCGTAACGCTGGTGCAGTCGCACAAGCCAATGCCACTGGCGATGTGGGTTCACTCAGTTGCGGCGACGCGCTCCGCCTGACCCTCAAGGTCAACCCTGAAACCGACATTATCGAAGATGCGGGTTTTCAGACGTTTGGCTGCGGTTCGGCGGTCGCCTCCAGCTCTGCCCTGACCGAAATGGTCAAGGGCATGACGGTGGATGATGCGTTGAAAATTTCCAACCAAGACATCGCCGATTACCTCGACGGCTTGCCACCGGAAAAGATGCACTGCTCAGTGATGGGGCGCGAAGCCCTGCAAGCCGCCGTTGCCAATTACCGGGGCGTGGAGTGGAAAGACGACCACGAAGAAGGCGCGTTAATCTGCAAATGCTTCGCGGTGGATGCGGTGCTGATTGAAGAAACCATCCGCGCCAACAACCTCAGCACGGTGGAAGAAGTCACCTTCTACACCAAAGCCGGTGGCGGTTGTTCCGCGTGTTTTGAGGGCATCGAAGAAATCCTCAACAAGGTCATGCTGGAACGCGATGAGGAAGAAGTCGTTGCGCCACCACCGCCCGAACCTGTTAAGCCCGCCAAAGCCCCGTTGACCAACCTGCAACGGATGCGCCGCATCGAACACACCCTGGAAGCGATCCGCCCGCAACTGCAAGCTGACCGAGGCGACATCGAACTGGTGGAAGTCGATTTCGACAAGAAAATCGCCTTCGTCAACCTGAGTGGCGCGTGTTCTGGTTGCCAGATGGCAGCGGCTACTTTGGGTGGCGTGCAACAGCGTGTCATGGAAGATTTGGGTGAATTCATCCGCGTATTGCCTGCGACTGAAATGGGCAAGTTTTAAGGAGTTGTGTGATGAGCGAAGGTATTTATCTCGACAATAACGCCACCACGATGGTGTCGCCGGAAGTCGTGCAAGCCATGCTGCCGTATTTCACCGAGCAGTTCGGCAACCCGTCTTCCATCCACCAGTTCGGCAACAAGGTTGGGCTGGCGATTAAAGCTGCCCGCAAGCAAGTGCAAAAGCTGCTGGGTGCGGAACACGACTCCGAGATCGTTTTCACCTCGTGCGGCACGGAATCCGATTCCACCGCGATCCTCTCTGCCCTCAAAGCACAGCCGGAACGTAAGGAAATAATCACCACGGTGGTGGAGCATCCTGCCATCCTGACCTTGTGCGAAAATCTGGAAAAAGACGGCTACACCGTGCATTACCTCAAGGTAGACGGCAAAGGTCGGCTGGATCTGGATGAATACGCCAAGCTGCTGACCGACAACGTAGCGATTGTGTCGGCGATGTGGGCGAACAACGAAAGCGGCACGTATTTCCCGGTGGTGGAAATGGCAGCAATGGCGAATGCTGCGGGCATCATGTTCCACACTGATGCGGTGCAGGCGGTCGGCAAAATTCCGATGAGTTTGAAAGACACCAAGATCGACATGCTGTCGGTGTCTGGTCACAAATTGCACGCGCCGAAAGGCATTGGTGTGCTGTATTTGCGCCGGGGCACACGTTTCCGTCCGCTGCTGCGCGGTGGGCATCAGGAACGTGGACGGCGTGCGGGTACGGAAAATGCCGCTTCCATCGTCGCGCTGGGTAAGGCGGCGGAAATGGCGATGGAACACATGGAGCATGAAAACATTTGTGTGCGTGCCATGCGTGATCGCCTGAAAGAAGGCTTGCTGGCTGCCATCCCCAACTGTTTCGTGACCGGCGACCCGGACAATTGTTTGCCGAATACGCTCAATATCGCGTTTGAATACATCGAAGGCGAAGCGATTTTACTGATGCTCAACAAGCAAGGCATCGCGGCTTCCAGCGGTTCGGCGTGTACCTCCGGCTCACTCGAACCGTCGCACGTGATGCGGGCAATGGGCATTCCTTACACTGCTGCGCACGGCACGATCCGCTTCTCGCTGTCGCGCTACAACAATATGCCCGAAATCGAGAAAGTCATCGCTGCTGTTCCGCCGATTATTCAGCAACTACGCAAGCTGTCCCCGTATTGGGATGCTGCCAATAATGTGCCAGTGGAAGAACCGGAAAAGGCATTTGCTCCGGCGTATGCCTGACACACCGAAGAGGGCGTATGCAATACGCCCCTACAAGACTCCCCCGTAGGGGCGTATTGCATACGCCCTCTTTCTCTTCCCATATTCGGAGATGACATGGATATTGCTCAAATTCAACCCGGTGACATGGTGTTTGCTGCTGCCGACTTGTTCAGTGACGGCGAAATTCCGGGCTACGCCGAAGGTGCGTTGATCGTCAAAGCGGGTACTCGCGGCGTGCTGATCAATACCGGGCATTATGAGGAATACCCGGATGTGGAGTTTTATCTGGTGCAGTTTGAGGATGAGAGTGGGACGTTGGGGCTTTCGTTGGGGTGTTGGGCGGAGGAGTTGACTACCAACGCATAACGCTTAGCAAACCTCCCACACCAACCGTTCAAACCCCAGCGCCACCACCGCCAGACACCGCAACCGCTGCGGTTCACGGTACTTTGCTTCCAACACCTCGCGGTAATGCTGCAACTGCTGCCGCGCTTCCTGCATGGCCGTTTGCACCGCAGGCAATGCCGCCGATTCCTCGCGCTGCTGGGCACGAACCTGTTCCCCAGTCAAACCCAACGCTGCCAGCGGCAAGTATTTGAATTCCAGCACCATATCCAACAGCGCGTATTGGCGCATATTCGGGCGCACAATCAGGGTCAAATCGGAATAACGCCGCTGCAATGCTGCTTCCGAATCCATAATGTAATAGGTGTCATTGAACAGCAGGGTCAGGAACGCGGTTTTGACGGTCAGCTCATTGCTCCAGCGGTAATCACGGTTATTGAACACCGCGAAGTATTTGCTTTCCATGAGTTCTGCCAAAGGCTGCAACTCGGCAGTTTGGTAAAACTTATCGGTCAAGCGGTGCAAACTGTGCCGATCACCCGCATCCGGTAAAGCATTACGTTTGATTTCATCGACATACAAACCCCTGATTACCAGATTGGGGATGCCCAATACCAATTCCCCAATCATGCCGCGCCCCGTCAAGGTCAATACCCCGAAGAAATACAGCAAAGACACCATATAATCCGGGTCAGTTTGAATATCGTGCAGCTTTTCAATGCCAAACTGGTTTTCCAGACGCGCCAGCGTGACCGCCTGTTGCTCATCCAGAATATTGGCAATCACCGCCTTGCCAGCAGGCAGATTAGCAATGTAACGGATTTTGTTCGCGTCCATTGCCAAGTTGCCATCCAATATCTGCGGCGGGGCACTGCAATATTCTTGATAGTGGCGCAAGAAATAAAACGTCAACGTCGGGTTGTAAACACAGGCTTGCTGCATATCGCCGCAAAAACGGTAGCCATTGTAAAAAACCCGCATGGTTTCCAACGTGGTTTGCACACTATCACTGGGGTGCTGGCATTCCACACTGATGGTCGTTACCAACTGCGTCAGTTCGGGGGGTGTTACACCACACAGCGCATTGAATTTAGGCTCAAGGTAGATGTGGGTAGCGACGTTATAGCCACTGGTCATGTCACTCATCACCAAGGGCGATACGCCGGTGATGAATACCCGCCCGATCTTGCCTTCGGAAGCATTGGCTTTAATGGCTTTGAATAAGGTTTTTAAAATCCCTTCGCTTTGCACCAAATCTTCGTAACGCTGCTGATTGGGGCGGGTTTGCATCAGCACTTCGTTGGCGAAATTGTCGTATTCATCGATCAATAGGTACAGTTGCTGCCCGCTGCTGCCTACCGCATTTACTAGGGATTCAAACGAGGCAATGGCGTTGTCAGTAATAATGTCAATACTAACCTGCAAATAAGGCTGGTACTGATTCACAAAATACTTGATGGCTTGGTTGATATGGTCGAATAAATGGCGGGTAATCGCGGCGGTATCACCTTGCGCCGACACTTTGGAAAAATCCCAACGCAATACGGTGTATTGGTTCTGTTCCCCCGTCGGATTTTGCCCAACCGCCAAATCGCCGAACAAGGTTTCAAATTCACCCGCCCGGTTGATGTCGTAATAGTTCGCCAGCGTAGACAGCAATAAGGATTTACCGAAACGGCGCGGGCGCAGGAACACAAGCTGCTCGCCCGCCTGTTCCAGCAGGGAGATATGCTGGGTACGATCAAGGTACAGTTTGCCTTCTGTACGTATTGCGTAGAAATTGCTGTTTCCATAGGGAAAATGAATCATAATGCCACTGCTATCCAACCAACGTGATTGCCTGATTCTAGCATGAATCCTTCAGCAGCCGCTTGACCTTGCGCGTCGCCACTGCCTGCAACGGGTCATCCGGCCACGGATGTTTGGGATACCGCCCTTTCATATCCTTTTTCACCTCATGGTAAGAAGTACGCCAAAACCCCGCCAAATCCTGCGTAATCTGCAACGGCCTGCCCGCCGGAGACAGCAGATGCACCAGCAGCGCGACCCTGCCATTGGCAATGGTCGGGGTTTGTTGGCAACCAAACATTTCCTGCAACTTCACCGCAAGTACCGGCGGCGCTTGGCTGTAGTCGATGGCGATGTCATGACCGGATGGCACTTCCAAGCGTTTGGGAGCAAGTTGTTCAAGGCGTTGTTGCATGTCCCACGGTAACAAGCTGCTGAGGATGCTGGTCAAATCGAGCTTTTTGAAATCCGCCAACACATTGACCACCTCCAGATACGGGGCAAGCCAATCTTCCAGCGTCACCAGCAAATTGGCACGGCTGATATCAGGCCACTGCTGTTCCGGTTCTACGCTGCGTAACAGGTTCACCCGTGCGCACCATTGTTCCTGTTCCGCCTGCCAAGGCAACACATCCAGCCCTTGCTTGCGGATGAAACCGATCAGGGCGGCACTTTTGGCTTCACCCGGCACGGCTTGCAGGGCTTTGCGCTGTAACACCAATGCGCCGATTTTTTGCTGAGCTTCGGCGATGAAACGCCCCGCTTTGTTATCCCATTCCACCACGGTTTGCTCGCGCACCTGATCAGCCAATGCGCTGGCAAACAGCTTGTCATCCAGCGCGGCGGCGGAGCGGATGATGTCGCTGCTTTTGCCCACCATGCTGCTGACTTCCGCAATCGCCAGCCACGATTGATTGCCAAGCGCGTGTTTGTCGGGCAGGTCGGCACTGCGTCCGTTGGCAAGTTGATAGCCGCCGGAATGCCGCCGTCGGGCAATTCGATCGGGGTAGGCACAGGCCAGTAAATAGCCGTGAATTTGTGTGGCGGGCAGCAAAAAGCTCACGCCACTTTCCGGCAATGTCTGGCTGCGGATTTGTTCCACAAACTGGTTTGCCAGTTGGCGGGTACGCTGTAACCAGCCCTGTTGTGGATACGGGCAACGGCTTGTGCCTGCCAATATGTCCAGCGGTTGGCTAATATCGGGATTATCCTGGCTGAACGGGTTACGCTCGGAAAGCAGGCTGGCAAGGGTGGCGGCGGCGTTCAGGTGTCCGGCTTGTGCGCCGCAAATCAGCAGGTGGGCGAGACGCGGATGCACGGGTAAATTGCACATCACTTGCCCGTGTGCCGTCAGCACCGTGGCTTTACCCTTGCGTGCAATCGCGCCGAGCGTTTCCAGCAAATCCAGTGCTTGTTGCCAAAGACCGGAAGGCGGCACATCCAGCCAGCGCAGTTCCGTCGGATCATCCACCCCCCATTGCAGCAATTGCAGGGCGAGTGGGGCGAGATCAGCGCGTAAGATTTCGGGGGTATTGTGCGCGGCAAGTTGTTCTTGCTGACTTTCCGTCCAAAGCCGGTAGCACACACCTGGGGCAAGGCGGCCTGCACGCCCGGCGCGTTGGGTGCTGGAAGCGCGGGAAATGCGGGTGGTGTGCAAGCCGGTCATGCCCGTGCCGGGGTCGAAACGGGCTTCGCGCACCAGCCCGGAATCCACCACCACATCCACGCCTTCGATGGTCAGGCTGGTTTCAGCAATGTTGGTTGCCAGCACCACTTTGCGTTCACCAGCACTTGAACCTGTGAGCGGCGCAATGGCTTGTTGCTGTTCGTCCAGCGTGAGGTTGCCGTACATGGGGCGTAAATGCACGCCGCGAATTTTGCGTTCCACCAGCCATGCGCCGAGAGCTTCGGTGGTGCGGTGAATTTCGCCTTGACCGGGCAGGAAGGCGAGGATGCTGCTGTCAGGGTTGTCGGTTAAGGCTTGCCGCAAGGTGGCAACCATGCGCTCAACGATACGCTCATTGGGTTTGGCTGCTTGCCCATAGCGTATGTTTACCGAATAAGTGCGGCCTGCACTGCGTACTACGGGTGCGTCATCCAGCAAGCTGGCAATCGCAACGCTATCCAAGGTGGCGGACATCACCAGCAGTTTCAGCGGATTGCTGTCGTCGCGGAACAGCTCGCGCCCTTTCAGACACAAGCTGAGGGCGAGGTCGGAATCGAGATTGCGCTCGTGAAATTCGTCGAAAATGACCAAACCAACGCCTTCCAGCGATGGGTCTTGCTGCAACTGGCGGGTAAGGATGCCTTCGGTAATGACTTCGATGCGGGTCTGGCGGCTGATTTTATGGTCGAGGCGCATCCGGTAGCCGACAGTTTGGCCTGCACCTTCGTTCAGCAGGCTTGCCATGCGGTGCGCGGCATTTTTGGCGGCAATGCGGCGCGGTTCGAGCATGAGGATTTTTTTACCGGCAAGCCACGGCTCATCCAGCAAGGCGAGTGGGACGCGGGTGGTTTTGCCCGCGCCCGGTGGGGCTTCCAGCACGACTTCGTGGCGTTCACGCAGGGCTTGTTTGAGGTCGTCGAGGACGGCATCAATGGGGCGGAGTAGTTCGTTACATAGCGTTTTCATGCTGGGCATGATAGCCAGTGACACCCGCCGCTGCCAGCAAATCAGCCACATCCGCCGCGATAATCTCAATCCCCATCCGCGCACAAAACCGTACTTCCTTGTCGGTCGGTTGCGGAATCAATGCCCAGCCTTTCGGTTCAGCCGAGGCATAGGTAATGTCCGACATCACCATACGGTCGGTGTCGCGTTGCAAGCGCATCCCGATGAACAAATATTGCTTGCCCTTGCGGTATTCCTTGAGGAAATCGGGGATCGCAAACCCACCCATCAGCTCGGTGATGTAATCCACATAATCCGCGTCGGAGGCAATGTAATTCGCATCCGGGCGCGGGCTACCCATTGGTTTGAAGAGGATTGGCAGTGCGGGATTGACCTCTTCCTGCGTAATCTCGCGGTAGCCGCCGCTGCCCACGTATTCGTTCAGCACGAAACGGTAATTCGTGCCAGAAATCCGCGCCGTTCCCGAATCAGGGTGTGCGGCTGGTCGGCATAGTATCCTGCAACTGGGTGTCGCGGTTGCTGTCGATCACGTAATGCGGCTGGATGCTGGCGAGCCAATCGTGCAACGGGGCGCGTGTCCACTTGCGCTTGCCGTAGGTGTCTTCGAGGAAGTTGTGCACGGCTTTGCGCCCGCGTTTCAGCTCCACATCCATCGCCGCACGCGGGAATTCCCACATCAGGCGTTGCGACATCGGCTTGCCGCCGTTCATGGCGAGGATCAGGCTGTCGCTGTCGGCAGGGATGGCAACGCCGCTCAGTTTATCGACCGAACCTTGCAGCGCACCTGCGCCGAGGTAGGGGACAATCGTGTTGTTGGCGATCCCGGCGAGCAGGGTTTGAAGCGTCATTTCTGACATGGTGATTCCTCGTGATAGTTGTCAATGCGATTATCGACAGGCGGCGTGAGCGATTTACGTCACTGGCGGCGTGAGCGATGTATGACATGTATGACATCACTCACGCGCTGGTTAAATCTGCCGTACTTGAATATTGAGTATTTGAATACGGTAGGCAATTTGGCGCGGGGTCATATTCAGCAATCGTGCTGCCTTGGCTTGCACCCAACCGGCTTCTTCCAGTGCCGCAATCACGCGCTCACGTTCGTCCAGATCCGGCGAATCCAGATCAATCTTGGGTGGTTGTTTGACAGTAGTGCTGCTGGTTTCTACCGGGAAATGGCTATCCAGCCCCGTCAGGCGGATCACCTGCTGATCAATATGCCCGTCGGTGCTGAGAATCGCGGCACGTTCCATGCAGTTTTCCAATTCACGCACATTGCCCGGCCAGCCGTGGTGCATCAGCGCACGAATCGCGCCATCGCCAATATCCAGCGGTCGCGCTTGCTTGTTGCTGATTTTATTGACCAGAAAGCGGGCAAGGTCGGGGATGTCTTCCAGCCGTTCGCGCAATGGAGGCATAATGATCGGCATCACGTTGAGGCGGTAATACAGGTCTTCACGGAATTCGCCCGCCCGCACTTCCTGTTCCAGATTGCGGTTGGTGGCGGCGATGACGCGCACATCGACGTGCAGGGTTTTGCTGCCGCCGACGCGCTCGAATTCGCCTTCCTGTAACACCCGCAGCAATTTGGCTTGGAACGCCGGGGTGATTTCGCCGATTTCATCCAGAAACAGCGTGCCGCCATCGGCTTGCTCGAAACGCCCTTTGCGTTGGCTGATTGCGCCAGTAAATGCACCTTTTTCATGCCCGAACAGTTCGGATTCCAACAAATTGTCCGGCAATGCGGCGCAGTTGAGTTTGATGAAAGCGTTGTTGGCACGCGGTGAATGGTAGTGGATGGCGTTGGCGATCAGCTCTTTACCCGTGCCGGATTCGCCGCGAATGAGTACCGTGGTGTTCCATTTGGCGACTTGCCGTGCTTGGTCGAACACCACCTGCATCACGCGAGTGCGTCCGATCAGGTTGGCGAAACCGGATTCGCCCTTGACCTTGCGGCGCAGCGAATCGCGTTCTTTTTGCAGTTCCTGTTTGTCGCTGGCGACTTCGTTGGCAAGGACTACATTTTGCCCGATCAGGTTGCCAATCATTTCAAGGAAACGGCGGCGTTCGCCCAGCAAATGCAGTTCGGCGGGCGGTTGCGCGGCTAATACGCCGACGATTTCATCGCCACGCGCACGGATCGGCACGGCAATCAGCGGCAACACCGGGTTGTATACGCCGAGTTTGTCGAGGAAACGCGGTTCATCGGCTAACTTGCGGATAATGAGCGGCTTATCCATTTCAATTGCCAGCCCCATAATGCCTTCGCCCGCCCGGTAGCGTACATTTTCTACGGTAAGTTTGTCGGCACGGTGCAATTCGAGCAGCAGCAAATCGCCGCTGTCGCCGTCCAGCAGGCTGACCATGCCGTGTTCGAGCTGCCCTTCTTCGTGCAGCACGCGCAACACTTCGCGCAAGGTTTCATTGAGGTTGAGGGAACGGCTTAACACCTTGCTGACGGCGTAAATGCAAGATAATTCGTCTTCCAGCAAGTTCAGGGTTTGTTGCAATTGCGCATTGTCGTGACTCATTCCATTGCCCCGTGGTTGGCTTTGAGGGGCAAATTAACGTGGATACGGCAACCGTTGGGGTAATCGGGGTCGATGTTGATGCTGCCGTTGTGGTTGTTGACGATTTCTTGCGCCATGCACAAGCCCATGCCGACATTGCCGTTGCCGCGTTTCCAGCCGCTGTGGAAGGGTTCAAACACTTTTAAGCGTAGCGCGGGGTGAATGCCAATGCCGTTGTCGGTGATTTCCACGCTCAGGCTGTCGCCGTGCAACCGGGTGTGAATGCGCAATTCGCGGTACACGCGCCCGGCTTCGTGCAGCGCGAGCAGGGCATTGTCGAGCAGGTAATTGAACATGCGCCGCAGCGAGGCTTCGTTGCCCATGATGGCGGGCAACACAGGTTCGGGTCGCCAATCGACGACCACGCCTTCTGAGAGCATCCGGTCAGTCGCAATAATCAGCAAGTCTTTGAGCACCTGATTGATGTTGACCAAGGAATACGTGCCGTGTTCGGCTCTGGGGATTGCCATGCGCATGGCGTTGATGGCGCGGTAGGACGATTCCAGTACTTGTTGCAGCACCGGGTACAAGGCTTCGGTGGAAGAAGGTGGCATCACCAGCGCGGCTTGGATGACATTGAGCGGGGTTTCCAGTTGGAAAATTGCGCCTGCCAAGGTTTCGCGGACGCTGCTGGTGAGTTCTTGTTCCGCCATTTGCACTTTGAGGTGTTGGATACGGGCGCGTTCCAGCTCGGCTTTGCGGGTGGTGATGTCGGTGGCAACCAAGAGCAAGTAATGCCCGCCGCCGTTGGTTAGCGCGAAATAGTTTTTGGCGGCATCGTCGAGTTCTTCAACATGAATGCCGGAGAGGGTGAACCAGCATTCGTTGCCATTGGGTGCGTCGAAACGGACTTGCACGTCGTGGAAGTTGTCGAAGGTTTCACCGTCGAGCGAGGGCAGGCGATCTTTGAGCGCGTCGAGGAATAGGTGGATGGGTTCGATGCTGCCGAATTCGACCTTGAGGCTTTTGTAGGCTTTGTTGTCCATCAGGATATTGCGGTTGCTGTCGAGCAATACCACGATAGCGGGGGCGAGGTCGAAAATGGTGTCGGAAAGGATTTTTTGGTGTTTGAGTTGCTGTTCGAGGTTGTGGATCACCGATATGTCGCGGTGCATTCCGAGGAAGTTGGTGATATTGCGCTGGGCATCCAGCACGGGGGCAACGGTGACTTCAGCGAGGTAGCGGTCGCCTGCTTTGTTGCGGTTAATCAGTGTGCCGCGCCATTCTTTGCCGCTTTGGATGGTGCGCCACAGGGTGCGGTAAATTTCCAGCGGAGTGGTTTTGCAGGACAGCACCGATTCGTTTTGCCCACAAATCTCGTCACGGGAATAGCCAGTTAATTCCTCAAACGCGCTGTTCACGTAGAGGATATTGGCGCGGGTGTCGGTGATGGAAATCGCAACGGGGGCTTGCTCCACGGTTTCGAGGATGGCTTGCAGCGATAAGCCGGGGGTCACATGCTCGAATCCGGCAATGTGCGAAATGTCGGCGTAGTGTTCGGCGAATGAGGTGCTTGGCTTGTGCATAACGGTTTCCACGGTTGCTGTGCATTATTACGGTAGTTTTCCAATTCACGCACATTGCCCGGCCAGCGGTGGTGCATCAGCGCACGAATCGCGCCGTCGCCAATATCCAGCGGTCGCGCTTGCTTGTTGCTGATTTTATTGACCAGAAAGCGGGCAAGGTCGGGGATGTCTTCCAGCCGTTCGCGCAATGGCGGCATAATGATCGGCATCACGTTGAGGCGGTAATACAGGTCTTCGCGGAATTCGCCCGCCCGCACTTCCTGTTCCAGATTGCGGTTGGTGGCGGCAATGACGCGCACATCAACGTGCAGGGTTTTGCTGCCGCCAACACGCTCGAATTCGCCTTCCTGCAATACTCGCAGCAATTTGGCTTGGAAGGCGGGGGTGATTTCGCCGATTTCATCCAGAAACAGCGTGCCGCCGTCGGCTTGCTCAAAACGCCCTTTGCGTTGGCTGACCGCGCCGGTAAATGCGCCTTTTTCATGCCCAAACAGTTCGGATTCCAACAAATTGTCCGGCAATGCGGCGCAGTTGAGTTTGATGAAAGCGTTGTTGGCACGCGGTGAATGGTAGTGGATGGCGTTGGCGATCAGCTCTTTACCCGTGCCGGATTCGCCGCGAATGAGTACGGTGGTGTTCCATTTCGCCACTTGCCGCGCTTGATCGAACACGACTTGCATGACGCGAGTGCGTCCGATCAGGTTGGCGAAACCGGATTCGCCCTTGACCTTGCGGCGCAGTGAATCGCGTTCTTTTTGCAGTTCCTGCTTGTCGCTGGCAACTTCGTTGGCAAGGACGACGTTTTGCCCGATCAGGTTGCCGATCATTTCGAGGAAACGGCGGCGTTCGCCCAGCAAATGCAGTTCGGCGGGCGGTTGTGCGGCTAATACGCCGACGATTTCATCGCCACGCGCGCGGATCGGCACGGCAATCAGCGGCAACACCGGGTTGTATACGCCGAGTTTGTCGAGAAAACGCGGTTCGTCGGCTAACTTGCGGATAATGAGCGGCTTATCCATTTCAATCGCCAGCCCCATAATGCCTTCGCCCGCCCGGTAGCGCACATTTTCTACGGTAAGTTTGTCGGCACGGTGCAATTCCAGCAGCAGCAAATCACCGCTGTCGCCATCCAGCAGGCTGACCATGCCGTGTTCGAGCTGCCCTTCTTCATGCAGCACGCGCAGCACTTCGCGCAAGGTTTCATTGAGGTTGAGGGAACGGCTTAACACCTTGCTGACGGCGTAAATGCAGGATAATTCGTCTTCCAGCAGGTTGAGGGTTTGTTGCAATTGTAGGTTGTCGTGACTCATTCCATCCCCTCGTTGTTGGCTTTGAGGGGTAAATTGACACGGATACGGCAACCGTTGGGGTAATCGGGGTCGATGCTGATGCTGCCGTTGTGGTTGTTGACGATTTCTTGCGCCATGCACAAGCCCATGCCGACATTGCCGTTGCCGCGTTTCCAGCCGCTGTGGAAAGGTTCAAACACTTTTAAGCGTAGCGCGGGGTGAATGCCAATGCCGTTGTCGGTGATTTCCACGCTCAGGCTGTCGCCGTGCAACCGGGTGTGAATGCGCAATTCGCGGTACACGCGTCCGGCTTCGTGCAGCGCGAGCAGGGCATTGTCGAGCAGGTAGTTGAACATGCGCCGCAAGGAGGCTTCGTTGCCCATGATGGTGGGTAGCACAGGTTCGGGTCGCCAATCGACGACTACACCTTCCGAGAGCATCCGGTCGGTGGCAATAATCAGCAAGTCTTTGAGCACCTGATTGATGTTGACCAAGGAATACGTGCCGTGTTCGGCTCTGGGGATTGCCATGCGCATGGCATTAATGGCGCGGTAAGACGATTCCAGCACTTGTTGCAACACCGGGTACAAGGCTTCGATGGAAGAAGGCGGCATGACCAGCGCGGCTTGGATGACATTGAGCGGGGTTTCCAGTTGGAAAATTGCGCCTGCCAAGGTTTCGCGGACGCTACTGGTGAGTTCTTGCTCCGCCATTTGCACTTTGAGGTGTTGGATGCGGGCGCGTTCCAGTTCGGCTTTGCGGGTGGTGATGTCGGTGGCAACCAACAGCAAGTAATGCCCGCCGCCGTTGGTTAGCGCGAAATAGTTTTTGGCGGCATCGTCGAGTTCTTCAACATGAATGCCGGAGAGGGTGAACCAGCATTCGTTGCCATTGGGTGCGTCGAAACGGACTTGCACGTCGTGGAAGTTGTCGAAGGTTTCACCGTCAAGCGAGGGCAGGCGATCTTTGAGCGCGTCGAGGAATAGGTGGATGGGTTCGATGCTGCCGAATTCGACCTTGAGGCTTTTGTAGGCTTTGTTATCCATCAAGATATTGCGGTTGCTGTCGAGCAATACCACGATAGCGGGGGCGAGGTCGAAAATGGTGTCGGAAAGGATTTTTTGGTGTTTGAGTTGCTGTTCGAGGTTGTGGATCACCGATATGTCGCGGTGCATTCCGAGGAAGTTGGTGATATTGCGCTGGGCATCCAGCACGGGGGCAACGGTGACTTCAGCGAGGTAGCGGTCGCCTGCTTTGTTGCGGTTAATCAGTGTGCCGCGCCATTCTTTGCCGCTTTGGATGGTGCGCCACAGGGTGCGGTAAATTTCCAGCGGAGTGGTTTTGCAGGACAGCACCGATTCGTTTTGCCCGCAAATCTCGTCGCGGGAATAGCCAGTTAATTCCTCAAACGCGCTGTTCACGTAGAGGATATTGGCGCGGGTGTCGGTGATGGAAATCGCAACGGGGGCTTGCTCCACGGTTTCGAGGATGGCTTGCAGCGATAAGCCGGGGGTCACATGCTCGAATCCGGCAATGTGCGAAATGTCGGCGTAGTGTTCGGCGAATGAGGTGCTTGGCTTGTGCATAACGGTTTCCACGGTTGCTGTGCATTATTACGGTGCAATAGGCGTGCCAGCCCTAACAACGCATGGTAAATGGTGGGTATCACGTTCGCTCCACCCACCCTACGTTGTCGCAAACCCGACAATTCCCCTCCTTTGTCACAAACCCCACCCCGCAAAATCCGCCCCAAACCCACGCCACGCAAGGCTTGCAGAGGCTGGCACGCTCCCTGCATTGCCTTTGCCACAGATGATTCTCAGGGAATGCGCAATGGAATATTTCATGATTCTGCTAGGTACGGTACTCGTGAACAACGTGGTGTTGGTCAAGTTCCTGGGGCTTTGCCCGTTCATGGGGGTTTCCAAGCAGATTGATTCGGCGATTGGCATGGGCATGGCGACGACGTTTGTGCTGACGCTGGCTTCGGTGGCGGGCTGGATGCTGGAGCATTGGGTGTTGCAGCCGTTTGATCTGGGTTTCCTGCGGATTTTGTCGTTTATTTTGGTGATTGCGGCGACGGTGCAGTTTACCGAAATGGTGATTAAGAAGGTGTCGCCTGCGTTGTATCAGGTGTTGGGGATTTTCCTGCCGCTGATTACCACCAATTGCGCGGTGCTGGGCGTGGCTTTGCTGAATGTGCAGGAAGCTCACAGTTTTCTGCAAACCTTGTTGTATGGCTTTGGGTCGGCGGTGGGGTTTACCTTGGTGCTGGTGATTTTTGCGGGTTTGCGGGAACGGCTGGCGTTGGCGCAAGTGCCAGCGGCGTTTGGCGGGTTGCCGATTGCGTTCATTGTTGCCGGGTTGCTGTCGCTGGCCTTTATGGGTTTTGCGGGGCTGGCGAGCCAATAGGAAAGGGAGAAAGAGCATGACTGCGATTCTGATTCTGATGACCTTGGGGTTGTTGCTGGGCGGGCTGTTAGGGCTGGCAGGACAGTATTTCAAGGTGGAAGGCAATCCGTTACAGGAAGAAATTGAATCACTGTTGCCTGGTTCGCAGTGTGGGCAGTGCGGCTTTCCCGGTTGCAGCCCGGCGGCGGAGGCGATTGCGAATGGTGCAGCCCCCGTGACCGCTTGCCCGCCCGGTGGCAAGGCGTTGGCGGAAACCTTGGCGGCGAAACTGGGGGTGAGTGTTGACCTTTCCGGCGTGGCGGATAAGGGGCCGATGATTGCGTATGTGCATGAAAACTTGTGCATCGGTTGCACCAAGTGCTTTAAGCGTTGCCCGACGGATGCGATTTTGGGCAGTTCCAAGCAGATTCATGCGGTGTTTGCGGATGCTTGCACCGGCTGTGAGAAGTGCTTTGAGGTTTGCCCGACGGAATGTATTGAAATGCGCCCGCTGACGCATACGGTGCAGACGTGGTATTGGCCGAGTCCGGCGGTGGGTAGCATCGCCTGAGCCGTGCTACAATCTGGAAGGTATATCCGCTAGATTGAGGCTTGAGAATGATCCTATTTCCCTACGGTATCAGCGATTTCCACCATATCCGCAGCAAAGGCATGTTGTATGTGGATCGCACTGCCTGCATTTCTAGGCTGGAGGCAGCGGGGCAGCAACTGGTCTTTCTGCGTCCGCGCCGTTTCGGAAAATCCTTGCTGCTATCCACGCTCGCCAATTATTACGACATCAACACGTCGGGTGAATTTGAAGCCCTGTTCGGCGGGTTAGCCGTTGGCAATAACCCCACACCCGAACACAACCAATACCTGATCCTGCGCTGGGATTTTTCCAAGGTGTCGGGGCAAGGTGATATTGAGCAAATCAAGCAGAATTTGTTTGAATACATCAACGCCACGATGCGCGAGTTTGTCGAAAAATATCGTTCTATCTTGACAACAACGCCCAACATCATCGATGACAATGGAATAGCCTCTTTCGATTCATTGGCGGGTGTGGTCAAAAACAGCGGTCACACCGTCTACCTGCTGATCGACGAATACGACAACTTCGCCAATGAAGTGCTGGTACATGATGCAGGCAACGCCAAGCGTTACTACGACCTGCTCGAAAGTGAGGGTATCGTCAAAACGCTGTTCAAAGTCATCAAAGGCAGCGTATCCGAAGGCAAAATTTCCCGCGTCTTCATTACGGGCGTATCGCCCCTCGTATTAAGCGACATGACTAGCGGCTACAACGTTGCCACCAATATTTCTTTGGATGAAGACTTTAACGGGCTGTGCGGGATTTCCGAAGAAGAATTAAGCGGATTGGTCAGCGAGGTATTAAACGATTGCCGTGTGTCCACTACGCCAGCAGCCACGGTGCTGGATACCATGCGCCAGTTTTACAATGGCTACCGCTTTTGCGCGGATGCCAGTTTCCCCACCGTTTACAATCCCACCTTGTGTTTCTACTTTTTACGGGCCTATCAAAAACGTTGCAAGCCCCCCGCCGAAATGCTGGATGGCAATTTGGCAATGGATGCCAGCCGTGTGCGTTACATCGCCAGCCTACCGGAGGGTGGCAATGTGATTGCCAATATCCTCGACGAACAAAACCCGGTGGTGTTGCCGTATTTGGAAACCCAGTTTGGGGTGGAACAATTACACAAGCTGCAAACCGACCCGCGCTACATGGCATCGTTACTGTATTTTTTTGGGGTATTGACCATCGGTGGCACGGCGGGGCCGTTGGAGGAGATGAAGCTGGAAGTCCCCAACCGCGTTATTTTCGCGCTGTATGTGGAGACCTTGCGCGAACAGGTATTGCCCGATTTGGCAGACCGCCGCCGCGTTGAAGCCCTTGCCAAGCAGTTCTACCAAACGGCGGATTTGCACCCTTTGGCGGACTACCTCGAAACCAGCTATTTCAAAGCCTTCAACAACCGTGACTACCGTTGGGGCAATGAACTGACCATCAAAACCGCCTTTATGAGCCTGTTGTACGATGATATGTATTACATCATGGACTCAGAGGCTGCTGTGCAACGGCGTTATGCCGATTTGCTGATGATTATCCGCCCTGATCAGCGTCGCCTTGCGGCCTTGCAGGATTTTGTGCTGGAATTCAAATACATAAAACTGAAGGCGCTGGGGCTGACGGCGGAAGAGGTACGGGCGCAAAGTCGTGAAGCCTTGCAACAACTGCCTGCTGTACAAGCCGCATTGCAGGCAGCGTTATTGCAATTGCAGGATTACCGCCGGGTGTTGGTGGAAAAATACCGTGAACCGCACCGCCTGCATTGCTTCGCGGTGGTGGCATTGGGCTTTGAGCGGTTGGTGTGGGAAATCTTGCCTTAGGTATGTCGCAAACCTAACATTTCTGCTGTTTTGTCGTAAATGATCCCAGCAGTTCTTAGCACTACTGTTCTTATTTCAATAAGATAGCCCGCTGGCACGCCTCCTGCATAACCCCTCCCATAGCCATTTCCGGGAAAATGTCATGGGATTCCTAGCCACCCAAAAAATCAGCAAGCTGTTCCGCATCCGTGGCGGCGTACACCCGCACGATTGCAAGACCCTAAGCGCGGACAAAGCCATCGAAGACCTGCCGATGCCCAGCCTGTTGCACATTCCCTTGCAGCAGCACATTGGCGCAGCGGCGAAACCGGCGGTCAAGCGCGGCGATCACGTCCTCAAGGGGCAGTTACTCGCTAACAGTCAGGGAATGATTTCCGCCCCCATCCATGCCCCCACCTCCGGGCGTGTCGTCGGGGTCGGGCATTACCCGGCGCACCACGCCTCCGGCCTGTCGGTACACACCATCACCCTGCAACCGGATGGCAAGGATGAATGGATAGCCCTCCATCCGCCCGCTGACCCATTCACCCTCGACCCTGCCGAAATCGCCACCCGCGTCGCTGCTGCCGGAATCGTCGGCATGGGCGGCGCAACCTTCCCCTCCGCCGTCAAGCTCAACCTGCGCAACCGTTACCAGTTGCACACGCTGGTGATCAACGGCGCGGAATGCGAACCCTACCTGACCTGCGATGACCGCATCATGCGCGAATATTCCGCCAACGTCATCGACGGCATCCGCCTCATGGCTTACGCGCTGGGGGTGGAAAACATCATCATCGGCATCGAAAACAACAAGCCGCAAGCACAAGCCGCGATGCGCGAAGCCGCCACCGCTTTCGCCAATATTCAAGTGGTCGGTTTACCAATGCGCTACCCGATGGGGTCGGAAAAACATCTGGTGCAAACCCTCACCGGGCTGGAAACGCCTGCGCGTGGCTTGACCGCCGACATCGGCATTGTGGTGCATAACCCGGCAACCGCCTTGGCAGTCCGCGATGCCCTGCGCGAAGGCAAACCGCTGGTGTCGCGTGTCATGACGGTTTCCGGCGGGGCAATCCAGCAACCGCGCAACCTGCGGGTCTTGCTCGGCACAAAAGTACAGGACGTGATTGACTACTGCCAAGGGTTCAGGGAAGAACCCTCCCGTTTGATCAGCGGTGGCCCCATGATGGGCAATGTGTTGCCCGATACCCGTGTGCCGACCGTCAAGGGTTGCAACGGCATCCTCGCCCTCACCGCCAAAGAAGTGTCCGAAAATCAGGAGTCGCCCTGCATCCGTTGCGCCAGTTGCGTGCAAGCCTGCCCGTGTGGGTTGTTGCCGCTGGAAATGGCAGCCAATGCCCGCGCTGGCAACCTCGATGCCGTCACCAAACTGGGGCTGATGGATTGCATCGCTTGCGGTTCATGTTCCTACGTTTGCCCCGCGCACATCCCGCTGGTGCAATATTTCAACTACGCCAAGGGTGAACTCGCCAACCGCCAACGCGCCAAGCACAAGCAGGACGAAACCAAACGCCTGATCGAACAGCGCAACGAACGCACGGCAGCCCAAGAACGTGCCAAAAAGGAAATGATGGAACGCCGTAAACTTGAAGCCGCCGCCAAGAAAGCGGCAGCCGCAGCCGTTAAACCCAAACAGGAGGCCAGCGCATGAGCCTGTTGATTTCCAGCCCGCACACCCATTCCGGCACAAGTGTCCAGAACACCATGTTGCTGGTGATGTTGGCACTTGCCCCCGCGACTATTTTTGGCTTGTACCTGTTCGGTTTGCCTGCCATCAGCCTGTTCCTGATCACCATCCTCGGCTGCGTGCTGGCGGAGGCGATGGCGTTGAAAATCATGGGCAAGCCCATAGGCAAATACCTCAGCGACGGCACAGCGATCCTCACCGGCTGGTTGCTGGCTCTGAGTTTGCCACCGACTGCGCCTTGGTGGATTGGGCTGCTGGGCGCATTCCTCGCCATCATCATTGGCAAGCAAGTGTTTGGTGGCATCGGGCAAAACCTGTTCAATCCGGCAATGGTGGCACGGGTGGCGTTGCTGATTTCTTTCCCGCTGGAAATGACCACGTGGGTGACGGTCGATGGCGTGAGTGGCGCAACGACGTTGGGGCATATTCGCACTGAAACTGGGCAGGGGCATACCTTGGCGAGTTTTGCCGACAGTTTGTCGAGTGTCAGCGATATGGGCTTGGGGATGATCGGCGGCAGTATGGGTGAAACCTCGGCGGTATTGCTGCTGCTGGGTGGGCTGTTCCTGCTGTGGAAGCGGGTGATTACTTGGCACATTCCGGTGTCGCTGCTTGGCACCTTGTTGCTGTTGGCGGGGATTATGCACGCCATTGACCCGGACGTTTATCCCGGTGTGGAAATACATCTGCTGGCGGGGGCGACCCTGTTGGGGGCGTTTTTCATCGCTACCGATTTGGTTACGTCACCCGTGTCAGCGACCGGGCAACTGATTTTCGGCGCGGGTTGTGGGCTGCTGGTGTACGTGATTCGTACATGGGCAGGCTACCCCGAAGGCATGGCGTTTGCTGTCATGTTGATGAATGCGCTGACCCCGCTGATTGACCACTATTTCCGTCCACGCATTTACGGACGTGACCGCAAGGGCGAACCGCTCAACTATGCCAGCGGGGAGAATAAATCATGACTACCGACACCAAAGATACCAAAACCCCGTTGCTGGAACGCATTCCCTATCAGGCGATTCTGTTGGGTGCGTGTGCTGCGATTGCTGCCGCGCTGCTGCTGGGCGTGGATAACGCCACCCGTGAACCGATTGCGCAGCGCAAGATGGAAGATTTGCAACAATCGCTGGCGCAAGTCGTGCCGGATGATTTGCACGATAACAATATGGTTGCCAAACCCTTGCTGCTCAAAGGCGCAGATGGCAAGGACGTGACGATCTACCAAGGTACAAAAGCAGGCAACGTCACCGCGCTGGTATGGGAAACCATCGGCTTCGGCTACGCGGGCGAAATCCGCACCATTATCGCACTTGACCCGCAAGGCAAAATCCTCGGTACGCGAGTGTTGTCGCACAAGGAAACACCGGGCTTAGGCGACAAGATCGAAGCCGCCAAGGATGACTGGATTACCAAATTTACTGGTTTGTCACTGGGCAACCCGTCCGAAGACCAGTGGAAGGTGAAAAAGGATGGCGGGCAATTTGACCAATTCAGCGGCGCAACCATTACCCCGCGTGCGGTAGTGAAAAGCCTGCACGAAGCATTGCAATTCTTTGCAGCCCACAAGGCGGAAATGCTGGAGGTGAAACCATGAGTACCGATTATAAAACGCTTACCCGTGACGGGTTGTGGGACAACAACGTGGTGTTTGCACAAGGCTTGGCGCTATGTCCGACACTGGCTGTGACCAGTACGGCGACGAACGGTTTGGGGATGGGGCTGGCAACCACGGCGGTGTTGGTGGTTTCCAACCTGTTGGTGTCGTCGGTGCGCAATATTGTCAGCCCTGCGGTGCGGATTCCGGTTTACATTGTGCTGATTGCCACACTGGTGACGCTGGTGGATATGGCTCTGAATGCGTGGGTGCATGAGTTGTACAAGGTGCTAGGGCTGTTCATTGCGCTGATCGTAGTCAACTGCGCGATTTTGGGGCGGGCGGAATCGTATGCGTCCAAGAATTCGCTCATACCGTCAATGGTGGATGGCTTGATGATGGGGTTGGGTTTCACGCTGGCCTTGGTGATCCTCGGTGGGGTGCGTGAAGTGCTGGGCAGCGGTACGTTGTTTGCCAGTGCATCGTTGTTGCTGGGCAAAGCATTTTCCTTTATGGAGCTGACCATTATCCCCGGTTACAAAGGCTTTTTGTTGATGATTTTGCCGCCGGGCGGGTTTATGGCACTGGGTTTCCTGCTCGCGGGTAAACGCATTCTGGACAAGCGCACGGCTGAAGCTCGCGAACGCAAAGCCAAGCACGCCGCCGAGCAAGCCTTGGCAGGAGACGCAGCATGAACGTCGGAATCGCTTACGCGGACAAATTCAAGCAAACCTGGTTGAAGCTGGAAGTGCCGGATGGCAGCAGCATCAAGGAGGCGATTGAGTTTTCGGGCTTGCTCAAGCAGTTCCCGGATATTGATCTGGAAAATCAGGCGGTGGGCATTTTCGGCAAGATCAGCAAGCTGGATACCAAAGTAGCGGATGGCGACCGGGTGGAAATTTATCGCCCGATTACGGCTGACCCGGAGACGGTGGAGCGGCGTGACCGCAATAATGATGATGATTAAGGAACTACCATGACTGAAACTGTCAGCTTTACCGGCTCAGGCTACGGCATCATTGCGCTGCTGATCTTTTTTGCCGCTTACACGCTTGTGATACTGGAAGAGCGTTTCCATTTGCGTAAATCCAAGCCTGTCATGTTCGCCGCCGGACTCATCTGGGTATTGGTTGCGCTGGCCTATGGCAGCGTGGGCAAGATCGAGGAAATGCAGGAAATCTTCAACCACAACTTGTTGGAATACGCCCAATTGTTGCTGTTCCTGCTGGCGGCGATGACCTACATCAGTACGCTGGAAGAGCGCAACATTTTTGAGGCGTTACGCGCCTGGCTGGTGTCGAAGGGCTTTTCGCTGTACTGGATTTTCTGGATTACCGGGATTCTGGCGTTTTTCATCTCCTCCGTGGCTGACAACCTGACCACTGCGCTGCTGATGTCGGCGGTGGTGATTGCGGTTGCGCCTAATCGTGCGGAATACCTTGCCATGTCGTGTGTCAATCTGGTGGTGGCGGCTAATGCGGGTGGGGCGTTTAGCCCGTTTGGGGACATTACTACGCTGATGGTGTGGCAGTCAGGTGTCGTCAAGTTCTGGGAATTTTTCAATCTGTTCGTGCCGTCACTGGTCAACTGGTTTGTGCCTGCTCTGGTGATGTCGTTTTTTATCGACAAGGGGCATCCTGATCCGTTGACAGCTACCGTTTCCATCAAGCGTGGTGGGTTGGTGATCCTTGCGCTGTTTATTGGCACTATCGTGACGGCGGTGACGTTCCACAACTCGCTGCATTTGCCACCTGTGCTGGGGATGATGACGGGTTTGGCGGCACTGCAATTGTTTGGCTGGTATCTGAAGGTTTCCGACAATATTCCCGACAACGACAAGGAAGCGGCGGAGGTCGGGCGTTTCGACATCTTTTCCCAGTTGCAGAAAGCCGAGTGGGATACGCTGCTGTTCTTCTACGGCGTGGTGCTTTGCGTCGGTGGGCTGGGTGCGCTGGGCTATCTGGCGCTGGTTTCCGACGTGATCTATACCGGCATGGGGCCAGTGTGGGCAGGCGTGCTGGTGGGGATCATTTCAGCGGTGGTGGACAATATCCCGGTGATGTTCGCCGTGTTGACCATGCACCCGGATATGTCGCTGGGTGGCTGGTTGCTGGTGACATTGACTGCCGGAGTCGGCGGCTCGCTGCTGTCGATTGGTTCGGCTGCTGGGGTGGCACTGATGGGTCAGGCTCGCGGCATGTATACCTTCAATTCTCATTTGAAATGGTCAGGTGCGATCATGCTGGGCTATATCGCCAGCATAGGGGTACACCTGTGGCTTAATGGTGTGTAACAGGAGCAAACACAATGGCAAAACCCGAAAAACACGTTTTCATTTGTACCCAGCAACGTCCACAGGGGCATCCACGCGGTTCTTGCGGGGCAGACCGGGATGCTTTCTCGGTGTTTGCCGCGTTTAGCATGGAACTGGATCAGCGTGGGCTGTTCAACAAGGTGCAGGTCACGTCCACCGGCTGCATGGGGCCGTGTAATCAGGGTGTCAGCGTGCTGGTGTACCCGGAAGGGGTGATGTATCGCGGCATTACGCAGGCGGATATTCCTGCGGTGATTGACCAGCATCTGGTGGGTGGCAAGCCGGTGGAAAGTTTGCTGATGCCTGCTGAGCATTGGGGTTGATTATGACCGCTAGTTTGGCAGACAAAATCAGTGCCGCCGCGCCGCAAGCCGCGAATATTTGTGCGGCGTTGAATCAGCAAATCCTCAAGCTGGGTTTTCCGCCGGAACGCGCCGATGTGACGCTGGGTAGCCATCTGCAATACAGCCTGGAGCGTGACCCGTTGTCGGGGTTGGATGCGCTGATCGGGGTGTGGATGCACCCCACCAGCGGCTACAAATTGGGGACGCTCATTTTTCACGTTGACGACAGTTTCTTCGCCGAATACGACGTATTGCAGCCGCACCCGACCAAGCGTAAGTGGTTTGTGGAGGCGGTGACAGTGTGGGGCAAGGATGACGACATCAAAGGCGACCCGCGTTTGTTGCCTGCCTTGGGGGAATAGCCTGTTGCGGTAACAGGCTAAGCCCAACGCCCAATAAACAGCTTCCCCCCGCCTTTTGCTCCATCAGTGTCCCCTTGTTCCTTAATCTTGAAGCGAATGGCTGCATTGTATGAGAAATTTCAGCACTTAGCCGGGCGAATTAGGGGCAAAACGCTTGGCTTCGTGGCGATGGAGCGCTGTTTGCAACGTTGGGTTTGCGCCGTACTGCTGTTCCCAGTGTTCCAACCAATGGCGGGTGCTGAGGTTGGCAGGCCAGCCGTGTGCGGCGGAACAGGCGTCTAATGCTTGGCGCACGCTTGGCACATCGAGATTTTGCTGCAAGGCTTGCTGGACTTGTCGCTTGTTATGCCAGCGGTGCAGACGGCGGTAGGTGAAGTATCCGGCGGTGCGAAACCCTAGCAACAGCAAGAGTCCGCCGCTAATGGCGAGTATCACCCGCCATGCCCATGCCAAAACCCACGGAGTCGGGGGCGCGTATTGTTGCTGTTCCAACCGTCCGGTTTCGGGGTCAAACCAATGCCATTGCAAGGTTGGTAACTCCAGCCGTCCGCTGCTTTGCGGCTTGAACGGGATGTGGTATTCGAGTCGGGATTGCTCACCTTTTTCGACTTTCGCAGGGAATAATTCCACCCCACTGCTGCGCATTTGTTTGAGAATTGGCGGAAATTGTGCCGTGTTTACTGCGTCGCTGTGCAAGCTGATGTGCCAATACGCGAGATGCCCCGGTTGCAACACGCCGCTGGGTTCGATACGCGATTCGATTTGCACCTTACCGACGGGGATGGTGGGCGGTAAATACGGCGGTAAGGCTTGCACGTCTAGCATTTGCAAGGGCGGTTGCCATTGCGCCGCATCGCGTCCGTTGAGGTTATAGCGGATGGCGGGAAGTTGAATCGTTTGTTTGCCGGGTGTGTGCGCAGACAATTGCCAAATCAGGCGCAGGATACGTTTGCCATCAGGACTTGCTTCATTGGTGGCAGGTAGGGCTTGCACATCGACACCTTCGATGCGCGGGAGGCTGGCTGCGAGGGTGGCGAAACGGTCGGTGGACTGTACTTCGACGGTCAAGGTGGTGCGTTCGCGCTGCCAGACTTGCGCATCTTCGAGTTGGATTGTCCACGGTAAATCGGCAGCTACCACGGCAGGACTCCCGGTAATGCGTTGGGTTTGGTTTGGGAGGCTGGGTAGCCTTCTTCGACTTCAAATAAACGTTTCCACAAAGCGGCAGGGTTGTCGTCAAGTTGTTGCAGGGCAATGCGGGCATCGTCGAGCGATTGTTGGCTTTTGCGCCATGTTTGCGGGTCGGTTGCGCCGGTTACTGCGAGTCTTGCCATGCCTTTGTTGACCAGTTGTTCGATATTTGGGGGTAAAGCGGGTGGTGGGGCGTTTGCGGGCGCGTCTTTGCCTTCGCCTAAGGTTAGGGTACTGGCTTGATCCCAGTCGAGGGTGTTGGTGTTGCGTTCGCGGCGTGCGCCAGTGCTGGCGTTGTCGGCGGCGGCGCGTTGTCCGGCGGCGCGGCGGCGTTCGAGTTCGGCCTGGACTTCGGCGGCGAGTTCGAGATTTTGCTGGGTGGCTGGGTGTTCAGGGCGATAGGTGAGTGCATCGCGGAACACTTGCGTGGCGGCAGCGTAATCGCCTTGCTGGAAGTAGCTGTTGCCAAGGTTGTGCAGGGCGCGGGCGCGTTCGGTATCGTCGCGGGCGGCGAAGACGGCGGCGGTGAAGTGTTGGGTGGCGGTATCGTAGTGTTCGGCACGGTAGGCTTGGATGCCGTTGTGTAGGTCGGTTTCATCCGCTTGGACGCTACATGTCAACAGCAGTAGTAGCACAAACAGCTTATGTTTCATTTTTTCTCCCTCTTATTGCCAGCCATACGCACATCATTCCCAATAACAACGTCCATACATATAACTCCCGCCACTGTTGCGTATCGCTGGTGGTGGTCGGAAACGCTTGTGCAATTCCGTTGGTGTACAGCGTTTGCCAATCGCTGGCATCGTCTTTCACCGCGCTGTACGCACCGCCCGCTTGCGCGGTCAGGCTTTGCAGCAAGGCACTATCGAGGCGCGAACGCACCGCTTGTCCGTCGTGTTCCAGCCATTTGCCGCCGGGTAGCGGGATAGCTTCGCCATCTTCTGTGCCAATGCCTAGGCTGTAGAGCGAAATGTCAGCCGTTTGCAGGGCTTGCACACGGGTTTGCAAGGCGGTGTGTTGGTCGGTGGGAATATCGCCATCGGTAATCCACAGCACGGCAGCGGGTAACGCTTGTTCACGCGCGGCGAGTTCGTGCTGGGCAAAGTCAAGCGCGGCGGCGTGGTCAGTGCCGTGCGTCGGCAGCACCAGCGTTTCCAGATGTTGCAGGTAAAAGCGCACGGCGTTGGCATCGTTGGTCAGCGGCGCGAACAGGTGCGGGCGTGCGCCATACACCACGATCCCGACGCGGCTTCCTTGGGCAAGGCTGAGGAATTCATGCAATTCCAGCGCGGCGCGTTGCAGGCGGTTGGGGGCAAGGTCGGTGGCTTGCATGGAGCGCGAAATATCCAGCACCACCAGCACGTCAAATTGCGCAGGGCGCAGGTCATCGGGCTGGGTTTGCGGAATGCGCGGCCCCGCAAGGCTGATAGCGAATAGTAGCCACGCAACAGCCCACAGCGTTTGCGGTGAGAGCAGTTTGCGCCAACCGTGTTGGCTGGTGGTCACTTGTACCCACGGCAGTAAATGCGGGTCGGCGTAGGTTTGCGCTTGGTGGCGTTGCTGGAAATAGCCCCATGCTGCCAGCAGCAGCGGGAACAGTGCCAGCAACAGCCACAAGGGTTCGCGCCAGTGTAGGGTTTGCCATAAGTTCATGCGTTTGCCCGCCGTTGCCAGATTTGCCACAGCATCAACGGCAATAAGCCTGCCAGTAGTAGCCAGTGGTAGAGCGGTTGCTGTTCGTAGCGTGGGGTTTGTTCAGCGGCGTTTTGGTGTTGGCGGGTAATGTCGGTAAGGGCTTGTTCGACGGCTTGTGTGTCTCCGGCTTGGTAGGTTTTTGCGCCTGTGCGTTCTGACAAGGCTTGTAGCAGAGCGAGGTTGACGGGTTGGTAGGCTATCCGCCCGTGTCGCCTTCCATCGTGGCTGCGGTTGAGCCGATGGCGATGGTGTACAGCGGAATGTTGCTTGCGGCGGCGAGGGCAGCGGCGGCTTCGGGGTCTACGCGCCCGATGGATTCGTCGGCATCGGTGAAGAGTACGAAAATGGGTTTGCGTTGTGGCTGTTTGCCTGCTTCCTTGAGCGCGAGGGTGATGGCATCGCCGACGGCACTGACGCGCCCCGCCAGCGTTGGGGTGAGGCGTTGCAGTTGGCGTTGTACTAGCGTTGGGTCGCGGGTGAGTGGCACGAGCAGGTAGGGGTTTTCGGCGAACACGATCATGCCGAGACGTTCGCCTTGCAGACGGTTGGCGAAATCGTGCAATAGGGTTTTGAGGACATCCATGCGGCTGCGCGGCTGTCCGTCAAGGGCGTAGTCGGTGAGGGTCATGCTGATGGATACGTCAACCAATAGCAGAATGTCGCGTTCGGGCGGCAGGTCGGGGAGTTTTGCGCCGCGTTGCACGGGTTGGGCGATGGCTATGGTTAGGCAGAGCCAGAGCCATGTGAAGAGGGCGCGGCGGAGGTGGCGTTGCCATGTGGGGATTTTGGTGGTGGGTAATAGGTGCGCTAGGGGGTGGAGGAAGATTCCCGTTCCTGTGTTGTTCCCTTCGACTTCGCTCAGGGAACGGTCGGTGCGTTGGCTGAGCGAAGTCGAAGCCAACAGTAGCAGCATAGGAATAAGAGCGAGATACGGGGTCAGCCAGTCGATGTTCATCGGGCTTGCTCCAACAGGGTGCGGGCTTCGCGTTTGAGGGTGGCGAAGATGTCGGGGGTGCAGGGTGTTGGGGCGAAGCGGGCGTGGTCGAGAGTGACGGGGGAAGTAAGCCCTGCTTCCCGCAAAATGCTTGCCAGTTTCGCCGGATTTGGGGGTGAATCGGGCAAGCGTTCAAGCTGACACAAAGCACGCGCTACGGGGTGTTGGCGTTTGCGCCACCACGCTAATCCAGCAATTAGCAACAACAGCACAACCAATGTTAGCAGCCACCACACATAATCCGGCAAGGGTGCAGGCGGAAGTTCCAGATCGTGCAGCGTGGTATTCATGTTCCCATCCCGTGCGGCAGTGGTACGGCTAGTTCTGGCGCATCTACCTCCGCAAGTAACTGGGTGTAATGGCAACCCCAGCCACGTAGACGTTGCGCTTGCCCGTCATGCAATGCCGCTGCTTGCTGGCGAAATTGTTCGCGCAAGGCGGGATCAGCGAGATTGACGCGGTGGGTCACGCCATCCAGCCCTTGCAGGTGCAAACGTCCGGCAGCGGGCAATTCGCATTCGGCAGTGTCTAATACTTGCACTGTGAACAGCGGGTGATGATGGAGGAGTTGCAGGATATGTGCCTCACAAGCCGCGTCCAGATCGGTGAAATCGCTCAGCAAATAGACGTGTGTACCGCGCACTAATTGCGCATTGATGAGCGGTAGCAGGGTTGCCAAGGCGGGTTCATCCGTCGGCGGTAATGGTGGGCAAGTTGCTGCGCACTGGCGCACAAATTCCCACACAGCGTGGGTATCGGTGGAGGCAGGAAACCAGTGCGGTTGCGCTTCCAATACCACGCCGGAAACTGCCCAGCCCTGTTGTGTGGCGGCGAACGCGACCAGTGCCGCAACACGGGCGGCTTGCGCAGCTTTGAGACGTACTTTCGTACCGAAGCGCATGGCGTTGCGCCGATCCAGCAGGATGAAGACGGCGGGGCGGCGTTCTTCACGGAATTGTTTGACGTGCGGTTTGCCGGTGCGGGCGGTGACGCTCCAGTGCATAAAGCGCGGTTCATCGCCGGGTTGGTAGGGGCGGCTTTCGGCGTAATCCAGCCCAGCACCGCGATAGCGCGAGGCTACATCACCGGCTTGGCGTTGTTCCAGCAGGTTTTGCAGGGAAGTATCGGCGGCGGCACTGCGGGCGCGTTGGTAAAGGGCTTGCAGTTCGGGTTGGGTGAGGAGTAAGGGAAGCGTATGTGACACCTTCATGCCTAGACCAAACCCTTGCCCCGCAAGCGGCTCATAAACGCCGGACGGCGACTGTACTGATTCGCCAGTGCAATCAACTTAGGTTGAAATACTGGCAATGTCTGCTCGCGTTCTGCCAGTTCGCGCAAATCACTCAAATGACGAACCGCTTGTTCATAGCTTTTGGCATTGCCCTCACTAATCAGATTGTCGATCTCGTGCCATACACGATTTTCCCGCTGCTTCAGTTCATCAAGGTACTGCTGGCGTTTTTGTGCATCGGCTTGGCGTTTTGCTTCGGCTTTGATAGCGGCTTGACGCTGGGCTTCGCGATCAGCCGCTTCCTTACGCGCATCATAAGTGGTTTGCATATCCACAAAGCGACGGCGTGTCGGTTGATGTTGGGTTGTTCCCGTTTGTGTTGGAGTCTGGAACAGGGTTTGTAACCGCCGGTTTAAGTGCGTAGCGAGGTTGGGTTCATGACGACACAGACGCGCCAGAAAATCGTTTTTTTCTGCATCGGGGAGTTGCGTTACCCATGCCTCCGCCTGAAAAGCAGTCTGCTGGAGCGGCGAGCTATTGTCAGCAGCAATGTTGATCATGATCTCATCCACCCCAAACAAGGCCGCAAACCGTTGCTGGGCGTGAGAAAGTTCAGCCAATCCCGCAGGAACGACGGGTTCAAGCGTTTCATCATCCGCTTCTCTTTCTGCTGCTTTTAGCCATGCCAAATACAACACGCGGAAATCTCCCTGCAAGAGTTCATCACGCAAGGACAGCATTTCGTCTAATAATCCATCACCTTCCAGCCAGTCGCCATCCGGCTCTTCTTCGCTAAAATGCAGGTCGATGATGACGTATTCACCGTGTTGGTGATGGTCTATTTCGTCGGAAATAAAATAATCACGCACCGCCGACACGTTAAACAATGCCTTAGGCAGCCTGAACATTAAGCGGTACGTTCCCCAATTGGCGACGTACAACATCATGTCAAAGGTTTCACGCATGAGCTGGGTCACATTGCCCCGAAAATCGCCGTAGTGGTAAACGAATTCGGCACGTTGCGAACTCACCTGCGCACGGCTAGACAAACTGGCAACATTTGCCCTCTGTTCAGCGGTTAACGACTGGTCAATCGCTCGAAAATCATAATATTGGTATTCACTCATGCACTTACTCCTTGTCGTTTGACTATACCACTACGCGAAACTCTCACGGAATCGCCACGCCCGCCAACACCTTGCGCACCACCGCATTCGCATCCACCCCTGCCGCCCGTGCCGCATACCCCAACACCAACCGATGCCGCAACACATCCGGTGCAATCTCCAAAATATCATCCGGCACGACGTATTCCCTGCCACGCAAATACGCCAAGGCGCTGCTGGCTCGCAGCAACGCAATCGACGCACGCGGCGATGCTCCCACCTGCAAATAATCTGCCCACGCTGAATCAAACTGCCCCAAATTACGGGTAGCCCCGACCAGCGCAACAATATACCGCTCCAGTTCCGGTGCAACGTGGACTTCGGCAACTTCGCGGCGGGCTTGCAGGACTTGCTGCGGGTGCAAGGGCGAATGCAGCACGGGTTTATCCGCGCCGTAATGCCGCGCCCGGTCGCGTTGCAAAATCAGCAATTCGTCGTCAGCCGTGGGGTATTGCAGCACCACATGCAGCAAAAAGCGGTCGAGTTGCGCTTCGGGCAAGGGGTACGTGCCGCTTTGTTCCAGCGGGTTTTGCGTTGCCATCACGATGAAGAGTTCGGGCAAGGGGCGGGTCACGCCACCGACGGTGATCTGGTGTTCCTGCATGGCTTCGAGCAGCGCGGATTGCACTTTGGGCGGAGCGCGGTTGATCTCATCCGCCAACACGATTTCGTGGAATAACGGCCCTGCGATAAAGCGGAATGTGCCGTGTTGCGGCTCGAAAATATCCGTTCCGGTCAAATCCCCCGGCATCAAATCCGGTGTGAATTGGATGCGCTGGAAGCTGGCGTGAACTCCGCTGGCGAGCGTGGTGACAGCGGTGGTTTTCGCCAGACCGGGCAGGCTTTCCAGCAGGATATGTCCGCCCGTGAGCAGTGCAATCATTAGGCGGTCGAGCAAAGCGGATTGCCCCACGATCACCTGTTCGAGATGCGAACGCAGTTGCAGGAATTCGGTTTGGGTTTGCATGGGTTACTCCTTGGTGAATGCCAGCGCAACCCACGCGCCGGAGAGCAGCATTGCCACCCCGACTAGCCAGAAGGTTACGTCCAAGCCTTGCGCCCATTGTGCCAGCAAGCCCATGCTCAGCGCACCTACCGCGTACCCGAAGTCGCGCCAGAAACGGTATACGCCGAGCAAGGTGCTGCGTTGTGCGGGTGGGCTAACGTCGGCGACTGCTGCGCCCAGCGTGGGGTAAAGCATCGCCATGCCGAAACCGATTAACCCCGCTTCCAGCGTCCACAGCCATACGGTGTGCGTGAGTACCAGCAGCAATACGCCGATGCCGCACAGCCACATGCCGCCGACAATCAAGGGTTTGCGCCCGAAACGGTCGGAGGCGGGGCCGGTGATGAGTTGGCTTGCACCCCATACCAGCGCGTAGACACCGATGATGGAACTGGCTTGTACGAGGGTGAGGTTTTGCGCGACGAACCAGACGGGGAGGATGATCCATACCAGTGCGTCGGTGAATTTCTCCACCAATCCGGCTTGGTTGAGGGCTAACAGGTTGCGGTTTTGCCAACTGGCGTAGAGGAAGGCTTGACCTAGTGCTGGTTGTAAAGCCGTTCCCTGAGCGAAGTCGAAGGGAACATGAGCCAACGCCCAAGGACGGGTTTCCTTCACCACAAGAACCGCCAAGATCAAGCCCAGCACAATCACCGTTGTGCCAAATAGAAACAAGCCCAACCGTGCGCCGTACACCCCTACCAACCACGCGGTCACAACACCCGCCAGCGCAACCGCCGCATAACCAGAAAACTCATTCATCCCATTGACCAGCCCTTTTTGATTCAGATTGGTCATGTCGAGTTTGCTGTTCAACGTCATCGACCAGCACAAGCCTTGATTGATGCCAAGCAACGCGGTAGCGGCGACGACCCAACCCCAATTCGGCGCGTAAAGCAGCAGAAACGGAATCGGCAACGCCGCCATCCACCCCGCCACCAACACCCGCTTGCGCCCAAAACGGTCGGAAAACCGCCCCGCAAACAGGTTCATCACGGATTTGACTGCGCCGAATACCACCACAAACGTGGTCAGCAAAAAGAACTGTTGCCCTCCCAACCCGAATTCGGTTTCCGCCAATCCGGGGACGACGGTGCGCGTCATACCGATGGTTAAACCGACCAGAAACACCTGTAACAATTGGTGCAAGATTGGCGCAAGATTGGCGTGAATGCCGTGCTGAAGCTGAGGCATGGAGAAAACCTGTGGTGGAAACAGCTTGCAGGATACGCATTGTCATGCAATCATTCAACTCATCAATTGAATGAGAAATCCCTGATGTCAGCCTCCGGTTTCAAACAGCAAGTCAACGCCCAATTCGCCCTGATTGCGCAAGCACTTGCCTCCCCGCAACGCTTGGAAATCCTCGACTACCTCGCACAAGCCGAGCGTAGCGTGGAAGAACTTAGCCAGCTTGCTAACCTCACGGTAGCCAACACCTCGCGGCATTTGCAAACCCTCAAGCAAGCCGCACTGGTGAATGTCCGCACCGACGGCAAACGCCGTTGCTACCGCCTCGCCGGGGATGACGTGGTGCAACTGATTGCCAGTTTGCGACGCACGGCGGAATTGCATCTGGCAGAAGTGGAGCGCCTTGCCCACACCTACCTGACCGACAAACAGGCGATGGAAGCCATTAGCGCGGAAGAATTGCTGACCCGCATTCAGCGCGATGAAGTCACGGTGCTGGATGTGCGCCCCCAAGCCGAATACGCCGCCGGACACATCCCCGGCGCGATTCACCTGCTGCCGGAAGAAGTCGCCGAACGCCTGCACGAACTCGATGACAGCAAAACCATTGTCGCGTATTGCCGAGGGCCGTATTGCGTGTATTCCTACCAGATGGTGCAAGCCTTGCGCGGGCATGGCATTAACGCCGTGCGCCTTGTCGATGGCTTGCCCGAATGGAAAGCCGCTGGATTGCCTGTTCAAACTGTTTAGGAGGATTCTCCATGTTTTTCTTGCAACGTGCTGCACCGTCGAACCCTTCCTCGCTTGCTTATCTGTTTGGCTGTGGCGGTAAAGGTCATGCCATCGCGGTCGATGTCCATGCCGAAGATGTGGAGTGGTTTTTGCAGCAAGCCGCGCAACAGGCGGTGAAAATTGATTACGTGATCGACACACACATCCACGCCGACCACGTATCCGGCGGGCGTGAACTGGCGCAACGTTGCGGCGGGGCGTATTGCTTGCACGAAAGTTCCACGCCGCAGTTTGCCTTTACCGCGCTTAAGGATGGGCAAGTGTTGACCATTGGCAATGTCACTGCGCAAGTGCTGCATACACCGGGGCATACAGCGGATAGCATTTGCTTGCTGGTATCGGATGTGCGCCGCAGTGCTGAACCGTGGTTTTTGTTGAGTGGGCATACGCTGTTTGTGGGCAGTGCGGGACGACCGGATTTGCGTGGTGAAGAAGAACGTATGGGCGGCTTGCTGCACGATTCGCTGTTCAACAAGCGGCTGACGCTGCCGGATCACATCGAAGTTTTCCCCGGTGCGCAAGCGGGTAGCGTGTGTGGGGCGGGGATTTCGGGCAAACCGTCGTCCACGATTGCGTTTGAAAAGCGCTTTAATACGGCGTTGCTGGCAGATAAAACGGCTTTCGTGGCGGCAATTCTCGCCGATTTGCCTCCACAGCCAGAAGGCATGGCGGAGATTATTCGCCGCAATGCCAGTGCGACGTTTTAGCGAATTTACAGCCGCTGGAGCAATTCCGCTTTTTTGCTGGCAAATTCGTCGTCGTTGAGGATGCCTTTTTGCTTCAAATCTGCCAGCCGTTCAATCAGGGCAAAAATATCGCCGTTGTCTGCGGGAGCGTTATTGCTGTTGTTATTATTGCTAACATTGTTGTTGCTTGGGTAGTACGGGGCAGGGGCGGGCGCTGGCACGAAGGGGGCAACGCCATTCACCGACACGATGGGCAATTGGTCAACTGCCACCGTGCCGTATTGACTGCTGAATGTCATGGAATTGTTGCCGCCTTGCTGTTGCGATACGCCGCCGATTTGGTGATCCAGCGTGTTATAAACAGTGACTTGCCCGTTAATATCGACCGCTAAACGGCAGGTAGACGGGAAATAGGCGTAACGGCTGTTGTTTTGTGCGCCGGTAGTGGATGCCATGCCCAGCTCATCCGGCCACCAGTTGCGGCTGCCTTGGGGGTTGCTGGGGTTATTGACTGGCATGAATACCGCTTGTTGCCCGCCTAACAGATTGGACAATTCCACGCACAGGCCGTCGACTTTGGCTTTCAGGCCGTAGTTGAACATATCGCCCACCATGGTCATGCCGCCTTGCATCCACTGCCCGCCGCCGCCGAGTTCGGGGTAGTTGAATTGCGCCATGGTGCCGTTGCCATTCATCACGGCGTACAGCATGTGGGTGACGGCATCGTTGGAAACGCCATAGCGTTGCGCCAAATTATTGATGGCATTTTGTCCGTAATCGGTGAACGTTTGCATGGAATGGCCTCCAAATACCCTCATTATCGAGTGTTCCTAGGGAATTGCAATGTTTTTACTGGCGATTGATTAAGATGACAGCGGCGAAAATATGAATATTCTGTGATGCTGTTTGTGCCATATTTAATATATTCGTTTTAGCGTATACTGTGGGCTTCTTAGCAATCTTGAGATGAGGCATACCATGTTTAATGTTCTGTTTCTTTGCACGGGCAATTCTGCGCGTAGCGTGATGGGGGAAGTTATCCTCAACCGTTTGGGGATGGGTAAATTCAAAGCGTACAGTGCTGGCAGTCACCCGCGTGGCGAAGTACACCCGATGACTGTCGACCTGCTCAAGCGTTTAAACTACGAAACCGCCGAGTTGCGCAGCAAAGATTGGGCAGAATTCGCTACCCCTGATGCCCCCAAGTTGGATTTTGTCTTTACCGTGTGTGACAAAGCTGCGGCGGAAATGTGCCCAGTATGGCCGGGTCAGCCGATGACCGCACATTGGGGCGTACCTGATCCAGCGGAAGTAGAAGGTGACGAAATCACCCGTTTAGCCGCTTTCCGCGAAGCCTACCGTCAGCTTTACAATCGTATTGATATTTTCACCTGTTTGCCGATGAATACATTGGATACATTCGCCCTGCAAAAGCATTTGGACGACATCGGTCAAACCACGCTTGCCTCCGAACAGGGAGCCTAAACATGAGCGCCCAATGTGAAATCACCGCGAAACAAGCTGCTGGCGCGTCGATGGGATTATTTGAACGCTACCTGACCGTGTGGGTGCTGCTGTGCATCGTGGTCGGTATCGCATTGGGTAGCTTATTCCCTGACCTGTTTCAAGCGATCAGCACGCTGGAAGTGGCAAAAGTGAATTTGCCCGTCGCTGCGCTGATCTGGCTAATGATTATTCCGATGTTGTTAAAAATCGACTTTGGCGCGATGCGCGAGGTGGGGCAACACTGGAAAGGCATTGGTGTGACCTTATTCATCAACTGGTTGGTGAAACCGTTTTCGATGGCATTGCTGGGCTGGTTGTTCATCCGCGTGCTGTTTGCCGAATGGCTTCCGGCAGATCAATTGGATAGCTACATTGCTGGGCTAATTTTGTTGGCAGCAGCGCCTTGCACCGCGATGGTGTTTGTGTGGAGCAATCTGTCGAAAGGCGATGCTAATTTCACCCTCTCGCAAGTAGCGTTGAATGACACCATTATGATTGTTGCATTTGCGCCGCTGGTGGGCTTGTTGCTGGGTATTTCGGCAATCAGTGTGCCGTGGGATACGCTGTTTTTGTCGGTACTGATTTATATCGTGATTCCGGTGGCGCTTAGCCAAGTGTTGCGTCAGGTGTTGCTGTCCCAAGGTAAATTGGAAGCCACCCTGCACACGTTGCAACCCGTTTCGCTGGTGGCGTTGTTGGTGACGTTGGTGTTGCTGTTCGGGTTTCAGGGGCAACAGGTGTTGGCGCAACCGCTGATTATTCTGTTGTTGGCGATCCCGATTATCATTCAGGTATATTTTAATTCGATGCTGTCGTATTGGCTGAACCGGCAGTTTGGGGTAGCGCATTGCGTGGCGGCACCTTCCGCGCTGATTGGGGCGAGCAATTTTTTTGAATTGGCGGTGGCAACGGCGATTGCGTTGTTTGGCTTTAATTCCGGGGCAGCGTTGGCAACCGTGGTTGGGGTGTTGGTGGAAGTGCCGGTGATGTTGTCGGTGGTTGCGATTGTTAATCGTAGCCGGGGTTGGTATGAAGCGGGTTTGATAGGAAAACAATCATGAGCGAGCAAACAATTCCCTTACATTCTTCTATCGTCGCGCTGGTATCATTGGCGGCGGGCATTGCGGCGAAACACCCCAGCATGGGGCTGTGCCAAGTGCAGCGGCTGCGTTCCTTGGGCGTGTCGGAAGATCACATCCAAACAGCGGTAGAAATTGCCCGCCATATCCGCGACGAAGCGGCGCAAAAGCTGGATGCGGCGTTTGATGAGCAATTCTCAGGTGCGCCAGTCGTGGAGGCTGGCGGCGCTTGCTGCACGCCGACGGCATCCGGGCAAGCGTGTTGCTGACATCATCAAGGTGTTGATAGCTGTCACAGCTTTATTTTGCACAAAAGGTAAACTGGCACACTCACCCGCCAATTGAGCCGTAGCCGCATGGATAAACGCACCCTCACCGAACGCGATATTTGTACCAAATACATCACGCCCGCGTTGTTGCAAGCGGGTTGGCAACAACACCAATTCCGTGAGGAAGTGATCACGGCGGGGCGCGTTAAAGTATGGGGCAATCTGGCAGTGCGCCTGACCGACCCTGACGTGCAAGGCGGTTTGCGCCGTGCGGATTTTGTGCTGTATGCCCGCCCTAATTTGCCGATTGCGGTGATTGAAGCCAAGCAAAACAAATTTTCCATCGGGCATGGAATTCAGCAAGCACTCGCCTATGCGGAAATGCTGGATGTGCCGTTTGCCTTCAGCTCCAACGGTGATGGTTTTGTGATGCAAGACCGCAGCGGCATTTCGCAACCTGTTATCCAAGAATTCGCGTTGGATCAGTTTCCTACCCTCGCCACCTTGTTGGCGATTTACCTGCAATGGAAAGGTTTAACTGACTTGCCCACCCAGCAGTTATTGGAACAGCCGTATTATTCTGCGCTCCATGCTAACCAACCGCGTTATTACCAGCGCGTGGCGATTAACCGCACCATCGAAGCGGTTGCCAAGGGTCAGCAGCGCATTTTGCTGGTCATGGCAACAGGAACGGGCAAAACCTATACCGCTTTTCAAATCATCTGGGGACTGTGGAAAGCCAAGGCGAAACAGCGCATTTTGTTTCTGGCGGATCGTAACGTGCTAGTCGATCAAACCATGCGGCAGGATTTCGCTCCATTCGGCGAATACATGCACAAGATCGAGAATCGTACTGCCAAAAAGAACTTCGAGATTTACCTATCACTCTACCAAGCGGTCACAGGCAAAGAAGAAGAGCAGCAAATCTACCGCCAATTTCCGGCAGATTTCTTTGATTTGGTAGTGATTGATGAGTGTCATCGCGGCCGTGCGGCGGAAGATTCCTCATGGCGTGAGGTGCTGGATTATTTCAGCAGTGCCACACATTTGGGTTTGACCGCAACACCCAAAGAAGTGAAACCCGCCAAAGGCGACAATGCCGTCAAAGTGCCGGAATTCAACCTCAAGTATTTTGGCAATCCGATCTACACCTATTCGCTGAAGCAAGGCATTGAAGACGGCTTTCTCGCACCATACAAAGTGATTCGGGTCGTGACCGATGCGGACGCGCTTGGCTATACCCCAGAAAAAGGCACAACCGACCGCGATGGCAAAATCGTAGAAAACCGCCAGTACAACACCAAGGATTACGACCGCACGTTGGTGTTAAAACAGCGCACTGCTCTCGTTGCCAAACGGGTGTGGGAGTTCTTAAGCAAAACCGATCCGCTGGCAAAAACCATTGTGTTCTGCGACGACCAAGACCACGCCGAACGGATGCGCCAAGCATTGGTAACGCTGATTCCTGCCGCTGCCAGCAATCGCCGTTACGTGATGCGCATTACCAGCGATGACAAGGAAGGCAAAGCCGAGTTGGAAAACTTTATCGACAATGACCAGCCGTTTCCGGTGATTGCCACCACCTCCAAGCTGTTAACCACGGGGGTGGATGCGAAAACCTGCAAGCTGATTGTGCTGGATCAGAACATCAATTCGATGACCGAATTCAAGCAGATTGTTGGGCGTGGCACACGCATCCGCGAGGATTACCACAAACTGTATTTCACGGTGATGGATTTCAAAAATGCCACGCGCTTGTTTGCCGACAAGGATTTTGACGGCGAGCCAGTGACGGTTTACGAACCCACAGCGGACGAGCCGATTGTTCCACCCGATGATAGCGAACTTCCGCCGTTACCCATCGACGGGTCAGAAGAGGCAGAAGTGCCGCCTTATGGCAAAGGCAAAACGGACACAGGTGGCACGGGCAAACGCGAAAAATACTATCTCGACGACGTGAAAGTGAAACTGGCAACCGAGCAAACCCAATACCTTGATGCCGATGGCAAGCTGGTCACAGGGCAATACCGCGTGTTGCTCAAGCAACAGTTACAAAGCAACTTGCGCGAACAATTCGCTTCACTCGATGATTTTTTGCGGCGTTGGAACAGCGCGGAACGCAAGCAAGCTGTGCTGGATGAATTGCAAGTGCTGGGTGTCACGCTGGAAACCTTGCATGAGGTTATTCCCAACAGCAGCGACATGGATGTGTTTGATTTGATTGCGCACCTTGCGTTTGACCAGAAGCCGCTTACCCGTCAGGAACGCGCCAAACGGGTGAAAAAGCGCGATTATTTCAGCCAATACGGCACAGAAGCGCGGGCGGTGCTGGATACCTTACTGGAAAAATACGCCAGCAACGGCATTCAAAACATCGAAGATCCGCAAGTGTTGGAGATGCCGCCGTTTGATCGTTTTGGCACCAAAATGCAGATTCGGCGCACGATTTTCGGCGGGGTGGCGCAGTACAACCAAGCGGTGACGGCATTGGAGCAGGCGTTGTATCGAAGTGAGGGTTAAAATCTTCAATCTGTTCTTCTGAAAGCGTCTATAATTGGTAAATACTGTTCTTTTTTAGAAGGAAAGAAACGCCATGCAAGCACTCTTTCAGCGGCTCATTACTGATTTTCAGGATGCACCACCCAAACAGGTGATTGCGCGTGAGCAAGTGATCCCCGTGGATAGCCGCAAGATCATTTCCCTGATCGGGGTGCGCCGCTGCGGTAAAACTTACTTGCTGTATGGGCTGATTAATCAACTACGCGCCAGCGTTGACCCGCGTAATATCATCTACTTGAATTTTGAGGATGACCGTCTGCATCCCTTAACCTTGCAAGATTTAGACAGTCTGATGGAAGGTTATTACGCGCTTTACCCCGACAAGCGCACCGAAAAGGTCTACTTGTTCCTTGATGAAATTCAGAATATTCCTGAATGGGAACGCTATGTGCGGCGCATCCACGACACCTTGAATGTACAATTGTTTGTAACAGGTTCATCGTCACGCTTGTTGAGCCAAGAAATTGCTACCAGTTTGCGCGGGCGAACCCTGACGTATGAAGTCTTCCCGTTTTCCTTCCGTGAATATCTGGCTTACCACCAGATTGACGTTAACCTGCATTCATCCCATAGCCGCAGCTACATCCAACACGCTTTCAACAACTATTTGCATCAGGGCGGGTTTGCGGAAACCTTTGGGGAAACACCCGATATTCAGCAGCGCACTTGGCGTGATTATCTGGATTTAATCATCTACCGCGACTTGATCGAACGTTATGACATCAAAAACACCACGTTATTGCGTCATCTGATTCGCTACGCGATGAGCAATATTGGCACACTGATTAGCGTTAACAAGCTGTTTAATGAATACAAAGGGCTGGGGCATAAAGTCAGCAAAGAAACGTTGTACCACTATTTGGGCTATCTGGAAGATGCCTATACCTTGTTCAATGTGTCGATTTTCCGCAATTCAGTCCGCGAGGAACAACATCAACCCCGTAAGATTTACGCGGTGGATAACGGTTTTAAAACGCTGTTGCACACCTCCCTGTCACCGGATTACAGCAAGTTGTATGAGAATCTGGTATTCCTGCATTTACGCCGCCAAAGCCGTGAAGTGTATTACTACAAACAAACGCAGGAAGTGGATTTTTACGTACCGGGCAAGCCATCCCAACTGGTCAATGTGAGCGTGGATATACGCACACCCGCGACATTGGAACGTGAAATCAATGGCTTGCTGGAAGGAATGCGTTATACCGGCTTGGAGGAAGCAACGCTGGTCACGCAAGAACGTGCAGACGTGCTGACTATCGACGGTAAGCGCATTACTATCGTGCCTGCTTGGCAATACTTGCTTCAATAACCTAATCCCCCGTTTCTACTAGGAATATCCATGAATCTCAGCAGCACCATCAAAACTATCCAGGACATTATGCGCAAAGACGCAGGGCTGGATGGCGACGCGCAACGCATTGGGCAATTGGCGTGGATGCTGTTCCTGAAAGTGTTTGATCAGCGTGAAGATGAGTGGGAAGACGACGATGCCCGTTACCAATCCCCATTGCCGGAGGATTGCCGCTGGCGTAATTGGGCGGCATATCTGGTGGATAGTCAGGGCAAAATGCAGCCGCAAATGAAGCCGAGTGAGTTGATTGAGTACGTCAATAACACCGTGTTTCCGCAACTCAAGGAACTGGAAGTCCACGGCGATCTGAAAAAGCAGGTCATCCGCAGTGTGTTTGAAGATTCCAACAACTACATGAAATCCGGCACGTTGTTGCTGGAGGTGATCGAAAAGCTCGAAGAAGGCATCGACTTCCACGACCTCAAAGAACGCCAGCACATGGGCGACATTTACGAGCAAATCCTCAATGACTTGCGCAGCGCGGGCAATGCGGGCGAGTTTTATACCCCGCGAGCCTTGACGCATTTCATGGTGCAAAGGGTGAATCCGCGTCTGGATAAGCGCGAAACTGTGCTTGACCCGGCGTGTGGTACGGGTGGCTTTTTGACTGCGAGCATTGACCACTTGCACGCGCAACTCACCGCGCAATCCAGCACCGCAGACAAGGTGGCGATTGAAGCCAGCATTTTCGGCTTTGAAAAGAAGCAGTTGCCGCATTTGCTGTGCAGCACCAACTTGCTGTTGCATGGCATTGATGTACCCAGTCAAATTGAACACCGCAATACGCTGGCAAAGGGCTGGAACGAATGGTCGCCGCTGGATCGGCGCGATTGCATTATCACTAACCCACCGTTTGGCGGCATTGAAGAAGGCACATCCGGCAACGATTACCCGCTGGATATCCGTACCCGCGAAACCGCCGATATGTTTCTGGTGCTGATCATCGACAAATTGCTCAAAAGTGAGGGGCGCGGTGCGGTGGTGCTGCCCGATGGCACGCTGTTTGGCGAAGGCGTGAAAGCCAAGGTCAAAAAGAAACTGCTGGACGAATGCAGCCTGCATACCATTGTGCGCTTGCCGAATGGGGTGTTTAGCCCGTATACCGGCATCAAATCCAACCTGCTGTTTTTCACCAAGGGCAAGCCGACGGAAACCATTTGGTATTACGAACACCCGTATCCGGCGGGTTACAAGAGTTATTCCAAAACCAAACCGATCCGGCTGGAAGAGTTTCAGGCGGAAACAGACTGGTGGGGCGATGAAGCCGACGGCTTTGCGGCACGGGTCGAAAACGCACGCGCTTGGAAAGTCGATTTCAAAGCTTTGAAAGACGATGCCGAAAGCCGCGCCCAACCGCATTGGGACAGGGCGGAAAACTTAGGCAATCAAGCCAGCGATATGGAAAGCAATATCAAAGGCTTGCGGGACAGCATCAAGGGCGACAAAGACGCAGCGCAACGGTTGGCGGTGGAGGAACAAATCGCGGCTTTGCGTTTGGAGGTGGAAGCCCTACGTCAGCAAGAGCGCGACGAACGCAGCGCGGGGGATCGGATTTTCTGGCCGATTTACAACCTCGACCGCAAAAACCCGAACGCACTGGAGGCGGCAAGCCATGACCCCGATGTGTTGCTGGAAAAATACCAGCGGTTGTTGGCGGAGATTGCAGCAGTGCAGGATGAGTTGAAAGTAGAGTTGGCAAGCGCATTGGAGAAAGCATAATGGCAGTTGAAAACGAACAAAACTTTATCATTTACAATACCAAGGATGGCAAAGCCGCCGTATCACTCTATGCGCGTGATGGCAATGTGTGGATGAACCAAAACCAATTAGCAGAACTGTTTGCCACCTCTGTACAAAACACAAACACACATATCAAGAACATATTGAAAGAAAAGGAATTAGAGGCAGATTCAGTTATTAAAGATTATTTGATAACTGCCGCTGACGGCAAGTCATACAGTGTAAAATTTTATGCGCTCGATATGATTCTTGCCATTGGTTTTAGGGTGCGAAGCTCTCGTGGTACAGAATTCAGGAAGTGGGCGAATACTCACCTGAAAGCGTATCTGATCAAAGGGTTTGTGATGGATGACGAGCGCCTGAAAAACCCCAATGGGCGAGCCGATTACTTCGACGAACTACTGGAGCGCATCCGTGATATACGCGCTTCAGAGAAACGCTTTTACCAAAAAGTGCGTGATTTGTTGATGCTGTCATCCGATTACGATGCAACCGACAAAGCTACCCAGATGTTTTTCGCGGAGACACAGAACAAACTGCTGTATGCCGTCACGGGCAATACCGCTGCCGAAATCATCCTGCAACGCGCTGATGCTGATGCGCCTAATATGAATCTCACAACGTGGAAAGGCAATGTAGTACGCAAAGCAGACATTATCATTGCCAAAAACTACCTGACGGCGGATGAGGTGGATAGCCTAAATCGCCTCACCGTGATTTTTCTGGAAACAGCCGAATTGCGGGTTAAAGATCGCCAAGACCTCACCTTGCAATACTGGCGCAACAATGTCGATAGACTGCTAACCTTTAACGATAAGCCTATTTTGCAAACGGCTGGGCGCATCAGCCACGCACAAATGGAACAGAAAGTTGCCGCAATCTATGCTGAATTTGACGCACGGCGCAAACACGAGCAGGCTTTAGAAGCCGATGCCCAAGACCTGCAAGACTTAGCAGCAATATCCAACACCGTTACCAATAGCAAGCGGGGTGAAAAATGAAACAAACTATATCCATTACGTGTCCGTCTGAAATTCTGATCGGACTGCATTTGAACGCTGAACGGTTTGCGGAATACCTCAAACAGCAAGCCGCGATTAACCTGTTTAAAGAAGGACGTATCAGCTCAGGTACGGCGGCAAGTTGGCTAGAAATCCCCCGTGTTGCCTTTTTGCGGATGGCGTGGGATGCGGGTGCGGTATTGCTGGAAGATTCCAGCGATGATTTTGAACGTGAAACGGCGTTACTTTGATGATTTTTTGCAATACAACTCCCTTCATTTCTTTAGCGGGTATTCACCAGCTTGAGCTGTTGCCGCAAGTGTTGGGTGAGATTCATGTTGTTTCCGAAGTCATCGACGAGTGTGCGGTTGGCGGGGTGGTTTCCGTTCCTGACTTGCGCACATTGCCGTGGGTTCGAGAAGTGACATCGCTGCCCGTTATTCATACCGGCATATTGTTGGAATTGGATAAAGGCGAAAAGCATACCATCGACATGGCAAAGCGTATGGGGGCGGAGTGGGTCATTATTGATGAAAAACTGGGGCGCAACGTGGCGGAATACCTCGGAATGCGCGTGACGGGTACGCTCGGTATTTTATTGAAGGCAAAACAACAAGGTTTGATTGTTTCGTTTCGTGATGCTGTTAATGCCATGCTGGAAATGGGCATTCGGTATCATCCTGCTCTCATCGAAAAGCTCGCTCGAACAGCCGGAGAATAACCTCTGAACACCTCCCAATTCCTTGCCGAATTCGGCACGATTGCCGCCGCGCCCAATGGCGTGCAACGCTTGCGTGAAATGATTCTGCAACTCGCCGTCATGGGTAAACTCGTCCCACAAGACCCTGACGACGAACCTGCATCCGTGCTGCTGCAACGCATTGCTGCCGACTTTCCCACATCACCTTTCGCAAAGGGGAGAGCAGAAAAATGCTTTGATCTCCCCCAAACTTGGGAGTGGGCCAGTCTTGGTGATTTTAGCAAAATTAAAGGAGGCAAACGCCTTCCACAAAATCATAAATTTTCAAGCAATAAAACTCCGTATATTTATATTCAAGTAACAAACATGAAAAATGGGACGATTTTGAGTGATAATCTCAAGTATTTGTCTCAAGAAACACAACAAGAAATAAGTAAATACACTATTTCAAAAGATGATCTCTATATTACGATAGCCGGTACTATTGGAGATATTGGAATAGTTCCAGAAGAGTTTGATGGAATGAACTTAACGGAAAATGCTGCCAAGATAGTCTTTAAAATCATCAATAGAAATTGGCTTAAAGAAGTATTATCTAGTAATTTGTTACAAACGCAGTTTTTTGAAAAAACTAACCAACAGGCACAACCAAAGTTAGCATTAAATCGAATTGCCAGTGCATATATTCCACTTCCGCCATTGGCAGAGCAAAAGCGGATTGTGGCGAAGGTCGATAGCCTAATGGCACTTTGCGATAAGCTGGAAACGTTGCAGCAACAACGCCAGCAGCTTGACCCGATGACGCAAACGGCGGTGCTTGATGCCTTACTCACTCCGAATACGGGGGGTTCTTCGGCGTGGCAACGCCTTAACCAACACATGACCACGCTATTCCACACGCCGGAAAGCGTCAAAGCCTTGCGCGAAACCATCCTGCAACTCGCCGTCATGGGCAAACTCGTCCCGCAAGACCCGAACGACGAACCCGCCGCCGTGTTGCTGCAACACATCGCCGCCGAAAAAGACCGCCTGATTCAAGCGGGCAAAATCAAACGCCAAAAACCATTACCCGCGATTCGTGACGACGAAAAACCGTTTGAATTGCCGAATGGCTGGGAATGGTCAAAACTTGGAGAATACCTTGATATTGTTAGCGGTGTTACATTAGGTAGAAAAAATCTGGGTAATGATTTGATTGAGCTGCCGTATGTAAGAGTCGCCAATGTAAAAAGAGGATTTCTTGAGTTATATGACATCAAAACTGTTGAGATTAAGAAATCAGAAGTAATCAAATATCAGCTTATACAAGATGACTTACTGGTTAATGAAGGTGGCGACTGGGATAAAGTAGGAAGAACAGCGATCTGGAATAGTGAGATTCCACTTTGCCTCCATCAAAATCACATTATTAGGATGAGGAAGCTATCAAATAAGTTTTTAGCGAAGTGGATAGAAATGTATATGAACTCTTTTGCCAAAAATTATTTTCAGAATGCCTCAAAGCAAACGACTAACTTAGCATCCATTAATATGACTCAATTGAAAAACTGTCCGTTGGTCATTCCGCCGTCAGCAATTCCCGCTATCCATCGGTAATCAGAGCTTCGCAGGCTTGCGAGGGCTTTGATTTTTACGGGCACAACCCCACCCTCCAAGCCCTGAAAGCCTGCCCGAATACCGCCTGACTTTTGCATAACCCAACACCCTGTTGGAAAACTCCAGCGTACCCTCAAGCCTGATTTTCATCCGCTGCGAATGCCTTTGGGTTTCAGGTCGGTACGTTCGTAACCCCAAATGATGGCGGCGTAAAATGTTTCCCAATCGCTAATCAGATGCTCACGGAACATCCCGCGCATCTTCTCCCACAATGCGGTACGGCTCTGTAAGCGGGTGCGTGCGGCTTGGAAGTACTGGCAGCAAGCTTCCTGTATCTGGTCGATAAGGAAGGCCAACATCATCAAGGTGGCGAACACGGTGGAAAGGTGTTGCTTGCCATGACCGTAATTATGTTCGAGGTTGTAACCGAGGTTTTTGAGGGTGTTAAAGGTTTCGTTCTCCACCTTCCAGCGGGAACGGCCTGCGCGTACCACATCCGCCACGTTGTCGGCGGTGAGGGGGATGTCAGTCACGCAGTCATAGATAAAGGTTGTACCGTCGGGGCGTTCCTCCCAATAGTCGATGTAGTTGACCCGCACGTCTTGGTTGGCATGATTGAGCGGGATGTCGTTGGCATAACGGTAGCCACACCGTAACTTTTTGCTCGTCGTGCCTGCCAATTCTTGGGTACTGCCATTGGCTAACCCGTCCAATACCGTCTTCAGTAATAGGCTGCCACTACGGGCTTTGGCGGTAATGATAAAGCTGTAACCGTTTGATTTCAGAAGACGGATGTGCGGTGCATTGCAGGACAGGGCATCTTGCAGCAGGATCATCTCCATGCGCGGGAAGTCTTGGCGCAACTGGGGGATGAGCCGTTTAGAGGCATTGTGTTCGCAATCATTTTTCTTGCTGCCATCCTGCTTGGTGATGGCCTCTGGGAAAAAGGGTAATACGGTATTCTTGTCAGGGTGAACCAGCACTGCCGCCAGCATCTGGTGGTAATACTCCTCACGTCCGTCCTTGTGTGTCTTAATGCAACAATCCGGGCAAGAGATAGCCCCAGAGCTAAAAATACCTGTTCCATCAATACTGACTAAATACTTTCCTAGAAAACGGTAGCCTTCCAGTATGCCTTGCCGTTGCAGCTCCTGATGGATGGCGCGAAACACCGGGCGCAGACGCTGCGGTTTTACCCCGTCCAATACCGTGCGCATTTGGCTGTCACAGGGAGCATCGGGGATGCCAAACAGGGTTTTCAGGTTGTGCCGCCGCGCCTTGTCCCCGCGCTGTTTGTCAAACTGCAACAGTGAGCCGTCTTTCAACGAAAATAGGGCAAGCCCTGACATCAACACGTCAACCAAGGGATAGTCGGGTTTGGTTTTACGGTGCTCAGTGACTTCGCTGAAACAGCCGCGCACACGTTCCAGCAATCCGGGGGCTGAGAGGGTCTTGCGTAGCTTCAGGCTACCAACAGGAGGCAGGGGAGGTGGTTTTGCAGGCATTTCGTTGCACAGTGACTCGTTTTACAAGACCATGATTATACTGTCATTTTAAGATCGGCGGGAATTGCTGTTCCGCCGTTGGCGGAGCAACAGCGGATTGTGGCGAAGGTCGATAGCTTGATGGCGTTGTGCGATAAGCTGGAAACGCGCTTGCAAGCAGCACAGGAAACGGCGCGGTTGTTTGCGACAGAGGCAGTAGCAACGGTATAACCAACATCAACTTAATGAGGAGAAGGAGTCGGTATGAGCGTGACGTTTACCCAATATTTTGACGGTTCATTTCAGGGCATTTTGCGCTGGCATCAGTTGGATGCACTCTGGGAAAAAGTACGGGCGCAACCGGAAGGCTGGTACGCCAGTTTGGTCGGCGAAGCCTTGCCGGATGCGCCCTTAGCGGCAGAGGCACTGGAACAATTCATCCGCGAAATGGATACCCTGCTGCGCGAAGAACACGATTACGACTACTGCGGCGTTGTTTACGCTGACAACCCCGCCGCGCCCACCATGATCAAAATTTACGACCCGCACAATATGGGCAGTTCCTGCGGATGCAGCGGGGAACGCATCTGGCCGCGCTGGGTATTAAGCCACCTCAAACCCGAACCGTTGGCAGAAACCGCGCCGTTACCGAGCAACCGCAAACGTTGGTGGCAAAAGTTATTCGGTTAAAAACGGCATCCTGTTGCACTTACATTCGTCTATCCGTATATAATGCAAAAATGCTCACGCTTTAGGAGATGACCGATGCCAGCGCTTCAACAATTACGCCGCTTTCCCGCGCAGCAACCGTTGCTGTTTTTATTGCTTGCCACAGCGGTATGGTTTTTGCTGTACCGCTCACTGATTCCGGCTTCGGAAGCACTGGTGGCGGCACTTCCCATCGAGCGTGACAGTCACCTTGGCGGAGCATTGCAATTCTTTTTCTACGACACCCCGAAAGTGTTGCTGCTGCTCACCGGCATTGTGTTCGTGATGGGCATTATCCACACCTTCATTTCGCCAGAACGCACCCGTGCCATGTTATCCGGCAAACGGCTGGGCGTGGGCAATGCGATGGCGGCAACCTTGGGCATTGTCACCCCGTTTTGTTCCTGTTCCGCTGTACCGTTATTCATCGGCTTTTTGCAAGCCGGTGTGCCGTTGGGGGTGACGTTCTCGTTCCTGATTGCTGCGCCGATGGTGAATGAAGTCGCGCTGATTTTGCTATTCGGCTTGTTTGGCTGGAAAGTCGCCGCGCTGTATCTGGTCATGGGCTTGCTGATTGCGATTGTCGCCGGAATGCTGATCGGCAAGCTGAACATGGAAGAGTACCTCGAAGACTGGGTACGCAAGATGCAAAACACCCAATCCGCTGGCAATGTCGGTGCCAGCGCGATGTCGTGGGCGGAACGCATCCAGCACGGTTTCGGGCATGTGCGTGAAATTGTCGGCAAGGTCTGGCCTTACATTGTTGTCGGCGTGGGTTTGGGGGCGCTGATCCACGGCTTCGTGCCGGAAGATTTTATGGCATCTTTCATGGGTAAAGATGTGTGGTGGGCCGTGCCTGCGGCGGTGTTGCTGGGTGTGCCGATGTACACCAATGCTGCCGGGGTCATTCCGATTGTGCAGGCATTGCTGGCAAAAGGCGCAGCATTGGGTACGGTGCTGGCGTTCATGATGAGTGTGATTGCGTTGTCTGCGCCGGAAATGATCATTTTACGCAAGGTGCTGAAACCGCGTTTGATTGCCACCTTTATTGGCGTCGTGGCGACGGGTATCTTGCTGGTTGGGTATATTTTTAATCTCGTTTTGTAATTTACGGAATCAAGGAGCATTTCATGCAAATCAAAGTTCTCGGCACAGGTTGTGCCAACTGCAAAACCACCTTCAAGCTGATCGAAGACATGGCCAAAGAAAAAGGCGTGGCGGTGGAACTGGAAAAAGTCGAAGACCTGCCTTCCATCATGGGCTACGGCGTAATGTCTACCCCCGGCGTAGTGGTGGATGGCAAGGTCGTTCATTCAGGCGGCATTCCTTCCAAAGCGAGTATCGAGTGCTGGCTGTTGGGGGAAACCACCACGAATGCGGGCGATTGCTGTAGCGGCGGTAAGTGCTGCTAAGCTCAAAAATCAGGGATGTATTCTATTAACCGTTGCGCACACCGGGCAATTGGGGTCACGCGGCAGTTTTAGCGCCATCCATTCCATGCGTTGCCCGTCAAACAGCAAGACCCGCCCGGTCAGCGTTTCGCCAGTGCCGACCAGCAATTTGAGCGTTTCCAAGGCTTGCATACTCCCCAGAATGCCCAATAACGGGCCTACTACGCCGTTTTCACTGCACGTTTGCGCAATGCCGCCCACTTTGCCGTAAAAGCAGTGGTAACACGGGTTGTCGCCCAAATACGGCTGAAATACGCTGATTTGCCCTTCCCAACGGATGGCGGCAGCGGATACCAAAGGTTTGCGGGCAAGCACCGCAACCCGATTAATCAGCAAACGCGCCTCCAGATTATCGGTGCAATCCACAATCACATCGGCTTGTTGCATCCGTTGCCGTAAGGTCGCTTCATCCAGCTTGGCGGGAATGGTTTCAACGACGATTTCGGGGTTGAGGCGTTGCAAGGTTTCGGCGGCAGAGTCGACTTTCGCCATGCCCACTTTGGGCGTGTCGTGGACAATTTGGCGTTGCAGGTTGGTCAGGTCAACCACATCCGGGTCACACAATACCAGCTTACCGACACCGCTGGCGGCGAGGTACATCGACACCGGCGAACCCAGCCCGCCCAGCCCCAAAATCAGCACGCACGCGGCATTCAGTTTCGTTTGCCCTTCCAGATCAATTTGCGGCAACATAATCTGGCGGCTGTAGCGGAGAAGCTGTTCGTCTTGCATGGGGTGATTCCTGTGGGTATACATTTCCGCACAAATAACGCATTATGTAGCGACTGCATCACGCGCTAGGGCTTGGTGCAGGGTCAGTTTATCCTGCAAACAGCAAGGGTAACAAATCATCACGAGAGGAAGAGGACGATTTCATGAAATACACTAAAACAGCACTTTTCATCGCAGGGCTTGCCATGTCTGGTTTGGTTTCTGCTGAATTTACGGATGGTTTTGATAACGGTAGCGCTACTGGTCAAGGTTATAGCAGTGGGCAGGGCAATACCAGCGGTTCCGGTCAAGGTTACGGCAGCGGTGCCAGCGATGCTTCCGGTTATGGGCGTGGCAAAGGCGATGCTGACGGCGAAGTCGATTTCACTATCACGTTGAAAGGCAAAGGTAAAACCGATTTAGCCAGCGACATGGCAGGCAGCGGGCGCGGTGATGGCGCCAGCAATTTGCAAGGCAGCGGCTATGGTACCGGCAACGCGTACAACAATTTGTACGGCACTGGCAATTCTTCACAAGCAGGCAACAGTAACCCGTGGGGCGGTTACGGTGGTATGCCAAACACCATGATGCCGGGTGCGCAAATGCCAGCAATGCCCATGCAAGGTGCGCAAATGCCGATGATGATGCCGGGCTACGGTGCAGCACCAGTGCAGCAAGCGCCTAGCTTTGAGCAAATTTATCAGCAAATGTTGATGCAGCGTGCGCAAGCTGATGCCTTCTTCAAAAAGGTAGAAGAGCAGCGCAAAGCAGCGGCAGCACGTCAAGCGGCGGCTACTGCACCCGCTGCGGCTACTGCACCCGCTGCGGCTACTGCTCCAGCAGCAGCAACGCCTGCACCACCAGCAGCGCCTGCCGCAAAGCCAGCCGCAGCGGATATGCCACCAGCGCCACCTGCACCTGTCGCTGCCCCGGCTGCTCCCGCAACACCTGCGGCTAAGTAAGCCCGTCGGTATTATTGCTGAGTAAAAAAAGGGCTGCATGTGCAGCCCTTTTTTTATGGCAACACCACCTTAACGGATTCCGAGGGGCGCAACAATTCTTTGCTATTGGGTTTGAAGAGAATATCCAGCTCGTAAATTGCGCCTTCCGGCTCGATCCGCACGGCTTCTACGCCTTGGCGATAGACTTTGCCATTGCGTGAGCCGCCATTCATGACGATTTGTGCCGTGGAACCAACGGGATAGCGGCGTAACATATCAGCGGTGACTAATACCCGCGCTACCATTTCATCGTCGGGTGCCAGCGTGACTAAGGGCTGATCTTGTTTGCCTGCAAAAATCACTGCGCCTTGCCAAGCGGTATTTGCGGCGATAATGCCCGAAAACGGGGCTTTGAGTTCGGTGTGTTCCAAGGCGACTTGCGCGGCTTCTTCGGTGGCTTTGGCGGATTCCATTTCGGTTTGTGCCACGGCTTGTTTCAGCTCGCCGTCTTTCAACTCTTCTTCAGCAATCAGGCCACGATCGAACAGTTCTTGGGTACGTGCCATGTCGCGGGCGGCATCGTCCATGCTTAAAGTTGCGCGGGCAACGCGGGCTTTGGCTTCTAGCAGCGTGGCTTTTTGTTTGCGTTGATCCATGCGCACCAAGACATCACCGGCCTTGACGTGTTGCCCGGTGGTGACATTCACTTTTTCGACAATGCCGTTTTCAATGACGCGCATGTCAACTTTGTGCATCCATTCCAAACGGCCTTTGAGTTCCAGCGCGTGCGCGGGCAGGCTGCACACTAGTAGGGCGGGCAAAAGTAACCGGATGCTTAGCGGGATCGATCTCATTCGGGCTTTTCCTCTTGTTTCGCGGGTTGGGGCAATGGCCAGACGGGTTTGCCTTGCAGGGCATTGAGTTGCGCAAGGCTGAGCGCTTGGCAAAACTGGATTTGTTGTTCTTGCAAACGCGCTTTGCTTTGTTGGGTCATGGCATCGCCAATGTCGGATTTCACTTCCTGTTCGTACAGGGTGCGGCTGCGTTCCAGATAATAATCACGCCACAGCATTTCGGCTTTAGAACGGCCTTCAGCAACTTTGAAAATATCCAGACGCAATATAATTTCGAGAATTTGCTGGCGTAATTCCATGTCGATGATAGCGCGTTCGTCGGCATTAGCAGCGTCGCGGCGCTCTTTCAGCCACTTATTGCCTTGCAAACTGGCTGCGACCAATTCATCCAGCGTCGGCATTTCGGCGGGAAGTTTGCCAAGGGTGAGGGGATTCAGTTCGTTCGGCAAGGTCTGCGGGTTATTGATGGCTTGCGCCAGTAAAGCACGGGTCAAGCGTTGCGAGGCCATGCTTGCCGCCCCTTGCTGGCGGACGATCTGGTATTCGGCATCCAGTTCCGCGACATCGAGTTCGGAAAACTCTTTCAATTCCATGCGGGTGCGGGTGCGATCTAGGGGGATGAAATACACCGCCATGTTTTCGTTATCACGCACGGCGCTGCCATCTGCCAACAACACATCGAAAAAGCGCTGAAGGATTTCCAAACGCTGATTATCCAACGGGGAAATCAGCGCGGCTAATGGTCGGTCACGCTGATTATCGGGGCTGGTATTGTTGTTGTACGCCAAGTTATGGCAGTCCAAATACACCGGCTGGGGTGTGGGGTGGCGTTGCGCAATTTCCGCTGCAAGCTGGGTGCGCGGATGACCGTCAGCAAAATTCAGCGCTTGATCCAAACTCAAGGGGTCAGGTACTTCTGCCGCCTGAGCCACCGAAAATAGCAAAGCACTGGCGAATAACAGCGGGAAGTGCTTAACTTTTGGCATCGCTGGTTTGCTCGCGCTTGAATTTGGAGAACGGCACGTCTTCATTCTTTTTGTCGACCACATATTTGCCGAACAGCATGAATTCATCCGCATCCTTGGTTGCGCCGATCAAACGTCCGTTTTTCACGGGTTCACCATCCAGCCCAATGAATTGAAATACCGGCGTGGCGCGTACTCGGAATTCTTTCAGGGCAAAATCTTTCTGGGTGGTGGTTTCGCCTTTGAAATTGGTTAATTCCACATCGCCTTCAATGTCGACGCTCACGATACGGAAATTTTCTTTGTAGTAATCCTGAATATCGCTGCGATTAAGCACGGTGGTTTTCATGCGGTGGCAGAACGGGCATTCATCCATTTCAAACATCACCAGCAAGCCCAGTTTGCCATCGGCTTTGGCGGTTTCGATTTCATCCTGCATATCATTGAAGGTTTCGTCGAAGAATTTTGTTGCTTCGCGAATTTCGACTTTAGCCGGTTCGCTGCTCTCCGCCGCTTTGTCGGGCGGGGTGCTAATGTCGGTGGAGGGTGCGGCTGCCGGTTTGTCTTCTACGGGTTTGTCAGCAGCAAATACGGTAGTCACGGAAACGCTCAACGCCATGAGCGCGGTGATCAGCATGGTTTTCATCACGGGAAATCCTCCTTTTTGCGATATGTCATTGACACTTATGGTTAGGAGTATGCTAGGGGGAATTCAAACAGCATTCAAGCACCAAAATTGCCACAACGCTAATGCGGCAGGGCAAACCACAATACGGCTGGCATAATCACCAAGCTTGCTAGATTCCCCAGCAATACAATCGAGGCGACCCTATCCGGTTCTTGTTGGTATTGCTCTGCCACCAGCACATTCAACACCGCCGGTGGCAGCGCTGCAAATACCAGCAACAGGGCGTAATGCGTCGTGCTCAAGTCCAGCCATTGTGCCATTAAGAATGCGCTGATGATTCCGGCAGCAGGGCCTGCGAATGCGCCAAGCGTGCCGAGTTTCCAATCGCGAAAATTTACCTCCAGCAGGCGCACGCCCAGCGAAAAGAGTAGCAGGGGAATCGATACTTGCCCCAGTAATTTGACCGTATTCGCCAAGGCATCCGGCAAAGTAATGTGCAAACTGCTAAACAGCAAACCCAGAATCGTGGCTTGAATCATCGGCATTTTCAGCAAATGCAATGGATTGGTGCGATGGTTTAAAATGTAAAAACCAACCGTGAAATGCAGCACCATTTCAATAATAAACAGCACCACGGCGGCTTGCAGTGCTGACTCTCCAAACGCAAACAGGATCAGCGGGATACCCATATTGCCGGAGTTATTAAACATCATCGGCGGCAAAAAGGTTTTCAGATTGATGCGCAATACCCACGCCAGCGGTAACAGCAGCAAACCCGAACCCAATACCACGGCAACGCCGCCAATGGCTAAGTCGCGGAACGCCAGAAAATCGAAGGGCTTATCCATTAGCGCCCAAAACACGAGGAAGGGCGCGAAAAATTCCATATTGAGGCGGTTGACCACCGCCATATCCGGGCGGCGGAAATAGCCATACGCCGCTCCCAATGCGGAGCAGGCAAATACGGGAAAGATAATGCTGAAAATGCGTAGGGCGGTATCGAGCATGAGGTGTTTAAAAATCCGTTACCCAAGCAATTTTATTGTCACCGATTATCCAATGCCCTGCTTGCACCCCGGCAAACGCACCGAGCGCATCCCATGCCAAATCTTTGGTACTGAATCGGTTGCCTTCCTCCTGGCTATCAATAACTTCCTTGAGAACACCGGGGGCGATTGCCCAAGCGAACGCTTTGGTTCGATCATGTGTTTGCGAATAGGCAGTAACGCCCAATGCGGTAGAGACACCAAAGTGCAATGACTTATCATTGCCTGTCCACTCATCGGCATGGGTCAGATGCGTGGAAAGCAATAACATGGCGAAAGTGCTTGCGTGCAATGCTTGGGAAGCTTTCATGGGGGCGGCTCAATCCATTATTCGGACTGCCATTACATCACACGGAACGCCTTTGAGGGTAGCTTCAGCGGTGGAACCCATGAAGCCCAGCACACTTTTTTTACCGCTGTTACCAACGACCACTAACTCAATGCCGTTTTGTTTGACGAATTCGATAATGGCATCGCTGGGTTTGCCGCTGGCATAGGTCACTTCTAAAGCAACGTTTGCACCTAAACCCAAGCTATCAACTAGTTTTTGCAGTTTTTCAGTGGCGAGGTTGATTTGATTTTGTTTGATGGCGGGGGGCATTCCCAGTTTATCCGTGCCGCCGAAAGCGACATTGCCAAGTGAGGCATCTTCCAGCACATTGAGCAGGGTCAGCTTGGCTTGGTAGCAGCTTGCCAATTCATGGGCGCGTGTCACGATGGTATTGCTGATTTTAGTGAAATCGACGGGTACTAAAATACGTTGGTAGGGCTTCATGGGGTTCTCCTGTGGGTGGCGATTGCTCCATCATGTTATGGATTGCGTGTGACGGGAATGATGTACGTCAATTTTTCGGTGTTCTCACAATTTCCCCGTAATTCCATTACACTCAAATCATTATATTAACAGTCGGTGAAGAGGAGCAGTCGATATGGGTATTCCAGCGGCGTTGTCGCGGTATTTAGGCCAATGCTTGGTGATGTTCAGCTTGTTATTTGTGCTCACACCTGCACTGGCCATGGATACCAGCTTTGATTTTGGGGATGACAGCCTGACGTCTGAACAGGCATTTGCGTTGGGACAGCCTGTCTTGGCGGGCGATAAATTAACCTTGCAATGGGTGATCGCGCCTGATCATTACCTTTATAAAGATCGGTTTCTGGTTAAAGTCTTTGAGCCGCAAGGTGTGACCGTCGGCGACCCTGAGCTGCCGAGTGGTGAAGTTAAGCAAGACGAATTCTTCGGCAAAATTGAAGCGATACACGACCTTGCCGCCATCCAATTGCCGGTGAAACGCACCGAAGCGAGCAAAGCAGGCAGTTTCGTGTTGGAGCTAGGCTGGCAAGGTTGTGCGCAGGATGTGTTGTGTTACCCGCCGGAACTCAAAGCGTTCAAGGTGAGTTTGGCAGCTTCCGCTGCGGGTGAGCAGCCTCGCGTGACTTGGGTTGAAACCACGCCACCGGAGGCGGTTGCCAAAGCAGCCGATAGTCCTGCTCCCATTACGACTGGCGCAGATGTGCCGCTGTCTGAGCAAGATGAAATCGCGCAAACCCTCGCCAGTGGCAATGTGTTGCTGACCTTGTTGGGCTTTTTAGGCTTTGGGTTGTTGCTGGCGTTTACCCCGTGTGTATTCCCGATGATTCCGATTTTGTCGGGCATTATTGTCGGGCAGAAAAACATGACCGGGCGCAAAGCGTTCATTCTGTCACTGGTTTATGTGTTGGCGATGGCGCTGACTTACACGGTTGCCGGTGTCTTGGCGGGCTTGTTTGGGGAAAATTTGCAGGCGATGTTCCAGAATCCGTGGGTATTGGGTGCTTTTAGTGCCATTTTTGTGTTGCTGGCCTTGTCGATGTTTGGCTTTTACGAATTGCAAATGCCTTCCAGCATCCAAAGCCGTTTGAATAATCTGAGCAATCAGCAAGAAGGCGGCAGCTTGATTGGCGTTGCTATCATGGGTGCATTGTCGGCGCTGATTGTGGGGCCGTGTGTCGCCGCGCCGTTGGCGGGGGCGTTGATTTATATCGGGCAAACGGGTGACGCGGTGTTAGGTGGCATGGCGTTGTTTGCGCTGAGTATCGGCATGGGAATTCCGTTATTGCTGGTGGGAACATCCGCCGGAAAATGGTTGCCGCGTGCGGGCATGTGGATGGAGGCGATTAAAGCGGTCTTCGGGGTGATGATGCTGGCGGTGGCGATTTGGATGCTGGAGCGTATTTTGCCCGAATCCGTGAGCCTGTTGCTGTGGGCAGCGTTGTTGATCATTTCGGCGATATTCTTGGGTGCATTGAGCAGCTTGCCGGAAAATGCCAGTGGTTGGCGCAAGTTTTGGAAAGGCTGGGGGATTTTGCTGCTGATCTATGGCGGTTTGTTGATGGTCGGCAGTGCTACGGGGAAAGGCGATTTGTTCCAGCCGTTGCGCGGTTTGAGCATGGGGCAAAGCGCGGTTGGCAACAGTGCGGGTGGTGAGGTTGCGGCTGCGAATTTGCAATTTAACACGGTCAAAACCTTGGCGGATTTGCAGCAAGCAGTCAACGATGGCAAAGGGCAGCCGGTGATGGTGGATTTTTATGCTGACTGGTGCGTGACGTGTAAGGAGATGGAAAAGTATACATTTACCGATCCGTCTGTGCAGGCGTTATTGCGCAATGCGATTTTGGTGAAAGCAGATGTGACGGCAACGAACGCGGAAACCAAAGCGTTGTTGAAGCATTTCCAGATTGTGGGGCCGCCTGCCATCCTGTTCTTTAACAAGGATGGCGAGGAATTGCGCCCGTTTCGGCAGGTTGGCTTTATGCCAGCGGCAGCGTTTGCGGAGCATTTGAGTAAGGCGTTGCAGTGAGAAAGAGGGCGTATGCAATACGCTCCTACTCCATTAGGTCGGCTGGGAAGCCGTGGGCTGCAAGGGCTTCGCGGCGGTGTTGCAGGTAACGTTGGAATTCGGGCATCCACGTATACGCGCTGGAGGTGACGTAATCGAGTGCGCCGTGGATGTGGAAGGCTTTGAAGTAAGCTTCGGTGCGGAACACTTCTTTGCCATCGGTATCGAAGAATAGCAGGCTGGGGCTGTATTTGATGTCGAGCGATTTTGCCCAGTCAGCAACCGTCATGTCTTTACCATCGGGCGTTTGGATAGTGGCGGTGTCATCGGGATTGGCTTGGGCGAGATCGAGATTGCTGAGGGAATACGCGACTTCTTTGCGTTTGAAAATGTCGTTGTAGAGTTCGTCGCAAGTGTCGCATTCGGTTTGCGCGAATACCACCATCAGCGGACGTTTGCTGTCTTTGCGGGCGTCTTGCAGGCGTAACGGTGTGGGCAGTGCGGCTGGCAGGGTGTAGGTTTTCTCAGTCGTGGCGGCGACTTTGCTATCGGTTTTTCCATCGGCTTTGAGTTTGGCGAAGTAGTCTTTGAAACTGCCGTCTTTTTCGTGTTTACCAGAGACAAAATCCAGCGCCATCTCGAATTTGTTGGGGGCGTAATAGCCGTTGACCCGCAATACCACTTTTCCGGCTTCGTCGAGGAATAGCATGGTGGGGGTGTATTGCACTTTCAATTCAGCAGCGAAGGCTTTCTCGGTGGTTTCTTTGCCTTCAACGTCGGTTACGTTGCGGTCGCCCCACATATTGATGGCAATCACGTCGAAGTTTTTTTGGGTCTTGGCGGTGATGTCTTCCTTGCTGAAATTTTCTTGGATCAACTTGGTGCAATACGGGCAGCCGTCTTGGTAGAAATACAGCACGGTGCGTTTATTCGCGGCAGTGGCATCTTTGATGTCGTCGCGCAGATCGAGGAAGGATTCTTTGAACCAAGCGGGTTTGTCGATTGCGCCGGGGTTGACTAAACCGGCTTCCAGTTGGGTGGGCGTGGCGGGCGTGGCAGCGTGGGTTGCTCCGGCGAGTAATGCCAGCGCGAGGGGGATGGGTAATAGGTATTTCATGGGATGGCCTCCTCAGACAGCGGTAACGCGGTGATATTATTGAGTTATGGAGGCAGTTTAGCAGGTTGTTTGTGAGGGGGATATTTCTAGGATTGCTTGGTGTTGCACATCGCTGTATTGTTTAGTGAGATAGCACACTGCCAATAATCGAGAGTTAAGCCATGCAACCCACCCTCAAACTCATCGCCTTCGACCTGTTCGGTGTCGTGATTTCCGACGGACACCTCGTCACCCACGGTTTGCTGCCGTTGTTACCACCCACCGTGACCAAAGCCGCCGTCAAGCCGTATTACGATGCTTACACCGGCGGGCAGATTAGCGAAGCGGCGTTTTGGGAAGGCATCGGCTTGACGCTGGAGTCACCCATCCGCCAGCAATTCCTCAACTTTTTTGAGTTGGATGCGGACTTGGCGGAAGTCACGTACACGCTGTCACAGCGTTACCGCCTCGGCATTCTCTCCAATTTGGGGGCGGAATGGGGTGACATGTTGGAAGCGCGTTTTGCCTTCAGCGAACGTTTCGAGCCGCGCATTATCAGCGGCGCGGTCAAGTGCCAAAAGCCCGAACCCGCGATTTACGAAGTGCTGATAACAGCCAGCGGGGTAGGGGGTGAACACATCGCCTTCATCGACGACCGCCGCGAAAATCTGGCGGTGGCCAAGCGTTTCGGCATGACCACCATCCATTACCGGCGCGAAGCCGACGCACACCCGTTTGAGCCGGATTACACCATTGAATCCTTGGCGGACGTGTTGGCGATTTTGTGAGATTTGCCGAACAGTTTAGCGGGCAATTCGCGCACATCGCCTCCCATTAAATACAAGGCGGGTACTAAATACAGCGCCAAAAATGTCGCAAACAAAATCCCGAACCCCAGCGTGACCGCCATTGGAATCAGGAATTGCGCTTGCGTGGTTTTGTCCAAAATCAGCGGTGTCATCCCCGCAAACGTGGTCAGGGACGTCAGCAAAATCGGGCGGAAACGTGCCACACCCGCCTCACGCACCGCATCCGCCACCGCTAAACCGTCTTTAAGTTTTTGGTTGATGCGATCCACCATCACCAGCGCGTCATTCACCGCCACCCCAAACAGTGCCAGCAAACCGAACATGCTGCTGATGCTCAAATCCATGCCCATCAGCAAATGCCCGCCCAACGCGCCAATGATGGAAAACGGAATGACGCTCATCACCACCAGCGGTTGCGTATACGATTGCAGCGGAATTGCCAGCAAAATATAAATCGCCAGCAACGCAAAACCCAAGCCCATCATCAAGCTGCCCATCGACTCCTTCTGCTCTTTCTGTTCACCTTCCATGTCGTAACTGACGCTGGGGTAGTCGGCGAGTGCTTCCGGCATCCACGCCTTGAGATCAGCCACGACTTTGGGAATATTGATGCGCCCTTTGTCCACGTCAGCGGTAATGTCGATCACGCGCTGGCGGTTGACCCGCGAAATTTTCGGCGCCCCTTGCCCCAAAGTGATGTCCGCCACTTCACTGAGCGGAATTTCTGCGCCATCCGCGCTGCGAATCAGTAAGTTTTGCAAATCGGAGAGCGAATAACGCTCCTCTTTGGGGTAACGCACCATGACTTTAACTTCGGACTGGTCGCGCTGAATGCGTTGCGCTTCTGCACCAAAAATCGCGTGGCGCACTTGCGTACCCACCGTGCCAAGCGTTAAACCCAGTTGTTCGGCTTCGGGGCGGATGCGCAATTGCACTTCCTGTTTGCCGCCTTCAAAGCTGTTTTTAATGTCGAATACGCCTTCGTATTCCGCCATTTTTGCTTTGATTTTGTCGGCAACCTTTGCCATGTCCTCGAAATTATTGCCGCGCAATTGCACTGCTAACGGGCTGCCGCCTTGCCCGATTTCCGCCCGGAAACTGACTTCTTGTGCGCCCGGAATCGGCCCGATCAGCTTGCGCCATTCGCTGGTTAAGGCGTTACTGCTGATGTCCAGGGTGCGCTCTTCCGGTGCGGTGATTTCAAAGGTGACGCTGGCAAGGTGTGATTTGCCTGCACTTTCGCCGCGTCTGCCGGATGAGCCCGTTGCACCGACCGTGACCAGAATATGTTGAATAATGCTCGCGCCAGTGCTTGGCTCGATGTATTTTTCCTGCAATTGCTGGGCTGCGTTTGCCATGCGTTCCACGTTTCGGGTGGTCACTTCGATAGGCGTGCCTTCCTGCATTTGCAGCGTGCCAGTGGCGTATTCACCTTGGATGCGCGGGAAAAACGTGAATTTCATGCGCCCGCTCATGGGGATGGTCAGGCTGAGGATGAACAGCGCAATGAACACGCTGATCACCAGATAACGCCAGTTGAGCGCGGTGTTCAATGAAGGGCGGTAAACACGCTCGATAAACGTTTCCAGCCCGTGTGAAAACTTGCGTTGGAAACGGGTAAATGCCCCGATTTCATCGTCACGCCGTGGGTGCATATGCCGTAAATGTGCCGGTAAAATCAGCTTGGATTCGATCAATGAGAAGATCAATACCGGAATCACAATCAGCGGAATTTGCGCGAAAATCGGCCCCCGATCCCCCTGCATGACCAATAAAGGCGTAAAAGCCGCGACCGTTGTTAGCACACCAAACGTGACCGGCACACTGACTTCTTGCGTTCCCTCTATCGCTGCACGGAATGGGTCATCATGAATTTTGACGTGCGAGTAAATGTTTTCCCCCGTCACAATCGCATCGTCGACCACGATCCCCAGCACCAGAATAAAGGCGAACATACTGACCAGATTTAGGGTCACGCCGAGTTCCGGCATCAGCCACAAAGCACCGAGGAAGCTCACCGGAATCCCCAACATGATCCAAAACGCCAAATCAATGCGTAAAAACAGCGTCAGCACAATAAACACCAAAATCGCACTCTGAATAGCGCTGGAGGTGAGGGTGGACAGACGCGCTTTAATGGTTTTGGAGTTGTCGCGCCAATAGTCCAGCGTGGTTCCGGCGGGTAGGCTGGCGCGGCGTTCCGCAATGTAATCCTTGATGGTGTTGGCTAAGGTAATCGCGTTTTGGTCGCCAATGCGGTAGACGTTGATAAACGCCGCTTTTTGCCCGTCGTATTCGGAATAGAGTTCGTCTTCGTTAAAGCCATCGTTGATGGTGGCAATGTCACCGAGGCGAATGCGCGAGCCATCCGCGCCGCTAATGACGGTGATATTGGCAAACTCGGCTTGCTTGTAGGCTTGCCCCAAACTGCGCACCAGAATATCGCCGCCACTGGTTTTGACCGTGCCGCCGGGAATATCCCGTGAGGCATTGCGGATCGCTTGCGCAATGGTGTCGAGTGTAATCCCGTATTGGCGCAAAGTGGCTTGCGGCACGCTGATGCTGATTTCAAACGGACGTACCCCGCCCAAATCGGCTTGGGTAATACCGGGCAGGCGCAGCATTTCATCGCGCACGGCTTCGGCTTGCAGGCGCAATTCGGTTTCCGACAACACATTGCTGCCGAGCACCACGCTGATCACTTCGCGGCGGCGGGTTAGCTGTTCAACCACGGGGCGTTCGGCATCGGCGGGCAAGCGGTTGGTAATGCCATCCACACGGGTTTTGATTTGGTTGACCAGCTCGGTCACGTCATGCTGTTTGTCGATTTCGACGCGCATTTGTGCCGAGCCTTCGGATGCATCGCTGAGGATTTCGGTAATGCCTTGCAGGTCGGCAATCGCTTCTTCGACGCGGGTGATAATGCCGTCTTCGACTTCGCGGGGCGTTGCACCGGGGTAGGCGACGGTAATATTGACAATATCCAGCTCAAATTCGGGGAATACTTCCAGTGGAATGCGTTTGAGGGCGGAATACGTCCCCAGCACCATGATTAGCACCATCATAATGTTGGCGGCAACGGGGTTGCGGACGAACCAATCGATCATGGTTTGGACTCCTGTGGCTTGGCATTTTTCTTTTCGCCAGCCACTTGCACGACTTGACCAGCGGTTGCCAGCGGGAGGGGCGTGGTAATCACGCGCTGCCCGTTGAGGTCGGTATCGGTTTGAAACACGACTTCTTTTTCGGCATTCCACACCACGTTAATCGGCTGTACGGCGACTTTGCCCTCGCGTAGCAGCAGGATTTCTTTGCCTTGGCGTACCGCCGCACTGGGTAGGATATAAACGTTGTTGAACAGTTTGCCCGCAATCTTGGCATTGAGGAATTGCCCGATGCGTAACGGTGCAGACACGCCTTCCCGCGCAATGAAGGGCTGGTCGATTTTTGCAATCACGCTGATTTGACGGCTTTTTTCATCGAGTGCGGCGCTGCTGCGTACCACTTGCCCTTGCCAGACATCGTTGCGGTTGCCATTGCTGGGGCGAAATTCGACGGCGGGCATGGCGGCAGGGTCGGCGGCTTTGTCGCGGAAGGCTTCGGGCATTCCTAATAAGTCGTATTGCGCCAACGAGAGCGGTAAATGCACTTCCACCGCATCGGTGGCGTAGATCACGCCCAACACCGTGCCGGGGGTGACGTATTGCCCGACTTCAACGCGCTTTTCTTGCACGCGCCCGCTGTAAGGGGCGGTAATGCGGGTGCGGCTGAGGTTGAGTTTTTCTTGCTGGAGTTTGGCTTCGGCGGCGGCAATCGCGGCTTGCGCGGCGGCAATGTGCGGGCGGCGGGCGGCAAGGTCGCTTTGCGGGCGATTTTTGCTGCTATCCAGCAAATTCCAGTCGCGTTGCGCCAGTTGCGCTTGGGCTTGCTGCTCTTCAAGGGCAAGCTGTTTTTGGGCTAAATCGCCTGCGGCAATGGTGATGGCGTTGGCGTAGTTGTCGGCATCCAACTTCAGCAGGGGTGCGCCTTTATCAAAATAACCGCCATCTTGAAAGTTGGGGGAAATTTCCAACACTTTGCCAGAAACTTCCGCCACCAGATTGGTTTGGGTTTGCGCTTTGACGATGCCAGAGGCGCTGACGTTGACGCGGTAATCTTGCAATGCGAGGGCTTGCGCTTCGACCACGGTGGGGCGCGTTTCCTGCGGCTGTTTTTCGGCTTCGGGGCCGGTGGCAATCAGAAACTTGCCCAAGCCGACACCGATAGCAATGACCAGCAGGGGGAGGATGATTTTTTTCATGTGTGCAGGTTGTCCTTTGTCCCAATGTGGGCGGATTCTACGCCCAGATTGTGCAAGCAGTGTGAAAGTTTAGCGGCAGCGCTACATGGCACACATACTGCCATACAAGGACAGGAAAAGTGTTTATTCCATAGCAATTGTGCGTTTAGAATCCTGTGCTATGCTGACACCTTCCGATAATAGCAAGCCAAACGCCATGACTGCACGCAAAAAACTCCCCATTGGCATTCAGACTTTCCGTGAAATTCGGGAAAAAAATCACTATTACGTGGACAAAACTGCCTTGGCGCTGCAACTGATTAACGGCGGTAAGCATTATTTCCTGTCGCGTCCGCGTCGTTTTGGCAAAAGTCTATTTTTGGATACGCTAAAAGAGCTGTTTGAAGGTAACGCCGCGTTGTTTCAGGGGTTAGCCGCACAGCATCAATGGGATTGGAGCATCCACTATCCGGTGTTGCGGTTTAGTTTTGGCAGTGGAAAATTCACCGATACCCAAGGTTTGCCCAATACGCTCAACACACAACTGCGCCATTTGGAGCAACATTTCGGCATCTCACGGCAATTTGATGACATGGGCGGACGTTTTGCCGATTTGATTGTGCAAGTGCAGCAGCAAACCGCTTTGCCGGTGGTGATTCTGATTGATGAATACGACAAGCCGATTTTGGATGCGTTGGATTATCCTGAGGTTGCCAAAATCAATCGCGATTTTCTGCGGGGGTTTTATGGGATTATTAAAGACTACGATGCGTACATAAAATTCAGCTTTCTGACTGGCGTGAGCAAGTTTTCTAAGGTGAGTTTGTTTTCTGGGTTAAATAATTTGTATGACATTACCTTGGATCCTGAGTTTTCAGCTATTTGTGGTTATACCGATCAGGATATTGATAGCGTGTTTGCGCCAGAGTTGGTGGGGTTAGATAGGCAGGCTATTCGTGAGTGGTATAATGGTTACAATTGGCTAGGTGAAGGCGTTTATAACCCCTTTGATATTTTGCAGTTGTTTAAAAGCCGTGAATTTAAAAATTACTGGTTTGAAACGGGCACGCCAACGTTTTTGGTAGAGACGTTGTTTAAACGTCAAGTGACTTCGATTAAGTTGACGAGTATGCTCAGTAACAGTGCGATGTTATCGAGTTTTGATATTGGGCATATTGCCATTGAAGCGTTATTGTTTCAGAGTGGGTATTTAACCATTCATGAGGTAAAACGTATTGGTAGCCAAACTTTGTATCGCTTGGGGTATCCAAATAAAGAAGTGTACCAAAGTTTGAATGAAAGCTTGTTGAGTATGCTGGTGCAAGATCAAAGTGCGCAAGTGGAACAGGGTTTGCAATTGTATACCTTATTAGAGGCGAATGATTTGCAAGGATTAAAGACGCTGTTTCACAGTTTCTTTGCCAGCATTCCTTATCACTGGTATACCAATAACGATATTCAACACTATGAAGGCTATTATGCCAGCGTGTTTTATTCGTATTTTGCCGCGTTGGGGTTGGATGTGATTGTCGAGGATGCGACGAATCACGGGCGGACGGATATGACGCTGAAATTTAATGGGCGGGTGTATATTTTTGAGTTTAAGGTGGTCGAATTGACACCGAAAGGCGAGGCGATGCAGCAGTTGAAAGAACGGCAGTATGCGGATAAATACCGCTATCTGAATCAGCCGATCTATTTGATTGGGGTGGATTTTGGCAAGGTGGAGCGGAATATTGTGGGGTTTGAGGTGGAAGTAGCGTGATTGGTTTTAACATCAAATTGGATTAATTTCACTGGCAAAAAATAGGCAGAATTTTCATGGAATTACTCTTAGCCCTGTTCATCATCGCCATTATCTCTGGTTGGGTGGATTCCATCGGTGGCGGCGGAGGGCTGATCTGCATCCCCGCCTTGCTTTGGGCAGGTTTCCCCCCATTGGAAACGCTGGCGACCAACAAACTGCAAGCCAGCTTCGGCTCATCCACCGCCGCACTCAACTACACCCGCCACGGTTTGGTCGATGTCAAAGGGCAAAAGTTGGCAATTGCCTTGACCTTTCTCGGCTCAGTCGGCGGCACATTGCTGGTGCAACAAATCGACTCCAGCCTGCTGGAAAAAGCGATTCCGGTATTGCTGATACTGTTCGCGCTGTACTTCTTATTCTCACCGAAAATCAGCGATGCGGATAAACACCAAGTGATTTCACCCAAAACCTTTGCGATGACGGTCGGCGTTGGCGCAGGTTTCTACGACGGTTTTTTTGGCCCCGGTGCAGGCACATTTTTCACGATGGGTTACGTAGCATTGCTGGGGTTTGGTTTGCCGAAAGCGACGGGCAATACCAAACTGCTGAATTTTACCAGCAATATTGCCTCGCTGCTGTTTTTCGCGCTTTCAGGGCATATCGTCTGGCTGGCAGGGTTGGTGATGGGAGTAGGGCAGGTGATCGGCAGTTACCTCGGTTCGCACATGGCGGTCAAGCACGGCACGCGCCTGATCCGCCCTGTCCTAGTAACCGTGTCGTTACTGGTTTCGCTCAAACTGTTGCTGGATTGAGCTTACTTCTTTTTCTTTTCGCTCTTCTTAATCTTGTGAATCCGCGCAGCCAACCGTTTTTTGGTGTGTTCCTGACGCGGGGTCAGCGTATTGCGCTTGCCTTCATACGGATTTTCGCCGCCTTTGTATTCAATTCGCACCTGACTGCCCACTAATTTCAGGGTTTTGTGGAAATAGTTGGTCAGGTAGCGCGTGTACATATCCGGCACGTAATCGGTACGGTTGCCGTGAATAATGACGCGGAACGGGTTGCTGCCGCCTTGGTGAGCGTAGCGCAATTTGATGCGTTGCCCACGGGTCAGCGGCGGCTGATGCTGTTGCACCGCCATTTCCAGAATGCGTGTCAAGCGTGGCGTAGGCACTTTGAGCATGGCGGAATCGTAAGCGCGTTTCACTGCCGTATACAGCAAGCCAACGTTAGAGCCGTGCAGCGCGGAGATGAAATACTTTTCAGCGAAATCAAGGAACGGCAGTTTGATTTCAAGCTGTTGCTTGATCCACTCGCGGTCGTCGGATTCCATGCCATCCCATTTATTCACCGCCAGAACCAAGGCTTTGCCCGCGTCCAAAATCAGCCCCAGCAGGTGGGCATCTTGGTCGGTGATGCTGTCGTGTGCGTCCACCAGCATAATGACGACGTGGCAACGTTGAATCGCATCCAGTGTTTTGATAATGCTGAACTTTTCAATGGTTTCATCCACGCGGCTGCGGCGGCGTACTCCAGCGGTGTCGATCAAGGTGTAGGCTTGCCCATCGCGTTCAAACGGGATGAAAATGCTGTCGCGGGTTGTGCCCGGTTGGTCGAACGCAATCACGCGCTCTTCGCCCATAATGCGGTTAATCAGGGTCGATTTGCCCACGTTGGGGCGACCCACGAAGGCGATGCGGATGCTGCCGTCGTCTTCCTCTTCTTCCTCGACATCGAAATCCGCGCCGAGTGAATCGAGTACCGCCGTCATCAGCACGGTCACGCCGCGCCCTTGCACCGCTGCAATCTGGAACACTTCGGTGAAACCGAGCGAATAAAATTCGGCGGAGGCTTGATCCGCATCCACCCCGTCGATTTTATTGACCAGCAGGTAAACTGGCTTGCCCATCACGCGGATGTCTTGCGCAATCTGTTGGTCGGCGGCGGTCAGCCCTTGCTTGCCATCGACGATGAACAAGATGGCATCGGATTCCTGCATGGCAGCGCGTGTTTGTTTCGCCATGTGTTCGTCGATGCCGAGTTCTTCACCGCTCAAACCGCCGGTGTCGATCAGCATGTAGCTGCGTCCGTTGAGTTCGCCAGTGCCGTATTTGCGGTCACGAGTCAGGCCGGGAAAGTCCGCCACCAGCGCATCACGCGAGCGGGTCAGGCGGTTGAATAGGGTGGATTTACCGACATTCGGGCGGCCAATCAGTGCGAGGACGGGTTTCATGGTATAAACAGCACAACAGAAAACGAAGCCGGGTAGGATACCATTATTTCAGGAGAAAACATGAATTATTGCAGCGACTGTGGCGCGACCGTGAGTTTACAGATCCCCGAAAACGATGAACGAATGCGTTTTGTGTGTGATACGTGCGGGATGATTCATTACCAAAACCCGAAAATTGTGGCGGGGGCGTTGCCGGTGTGGGGCGAACAGGTGTTGTTGTGTCGGCGAGCAATTGCACCGCGTTACGGCTTGTGGACATTGCCTGCGGGGTTCATGGAAAACGGCGAAACCACCGATCAGGCGGCGGCGCGTGAGGCGCATGAAGAGGCGAATGCGAGCTTGCGCGATTTGCGGCTGTATACGGTGATTAGCATTCCGCACATCAATCAGGTGTACATGCTGTACCGCTGTGAATTGGTGTCGGATGACTTTTCGCCGGGGTTGGAAAGTTTGGAAACGCGCTTGTTCCACGAGCATGAAATTCCGTGGGGCGAGTTGGCGTTTCCGTCGGTGCGCAAGACCTTGGAATGTTTTTTCAGCGATCGTAAGCTGGGCGCGTTTCCGGTACACAATCTGGGTTTTGTAGTGCCAAAACCCGTGGAGTGATCATTTTTTGTGGATGCGCACCAAACGTGTGTGTGAAAAACGGTCATGCCAAGTCAGGCGTTCGGGGTCGAATAAAGAAATTAAAAAACCGACACCTAATGCACCCCAACTGGCGGCTGCCCATATAAAACGGGTTTGGGCTTGCTGCCAGTTGATCGGTTGCCCATCGGTGGTGACGACGCGCACTTTCCATGCTCGCATTCCCAGCGTTTGCCCGCCGTGCGTCCAAAACCAGCCGAAAAAGCCGTAGGTCATGGCGGCGTATGCCAGCATCATCAACGCGGCGGGTGGTTTGATGCCCGTTAGCGCAGTAAAGCTGGCTGACACGATACCCGCGACAATAACGATGCTAAAGCCCGCGAGTACGGTGTCGTAAATGATTGCGCCGAGGCGACGCAGGAGGGTGGCGGGTTCAGCAGTTTTCAAATGTTGTCGTCCTTGAATTTCAGGAGGATAAGTTGGGCAAAATCGATCAATTCTTCCAGATGGTTTTCAATCACATCAACCATAATGCTGAGGTCGAGTTTGGTGTATTCATGTACCAATATGTTACGGAAACCGACCATACCTTTGAGGTGCTGTCCCATCGTGTTGTCGATGATGCTTGCTTCAACCAACAGGGTAAAACTGTCGCTGCTGTCTTTGGGGAGGCCAAGTTTCTTGCTGCGGATGGTAATGTTTGCTAGGTCAATACACAACTGGGCGGCACGTTGCAGATTGATGCTGATGGCATCCTGTTTCATGAAATCCTGCGCGAAAGGCTTGTCCGCAGGCAGTGCGTAGTAGGTGTGGATTTGCTGGATACAGCGTTCGAGACTGTCTTTTTTGTTCAATACACTATCAAGCATGGCGGAAGCGTCCTGTTTTGATGGCATCGTTGATGATGTCTTGGCGTTCAAACTGGAGTTGATGGTACAGCGATAGGGTTAATGCTTCAAATTCGAGGGCGGCACTTTCGTCAGTGCACCAAATACGGCGATTGGCTGTGATGATTTCTTTACGCAAAACCGTATCGACTTGGCGTAAGTTGATGAGATCGACTTTTTCTACTCCGGCAATGCTTGCAAGTTTTTGGGATAGGGTTAGCCATTCCCACGGGTCAATATGCTTGGCTGTTTCATGAGGCAGCAATACAGCGATGTCTAGGTCGCTGTGCGGTGTTTGATGTTCTGTCTCCCATGAGCCGAAGAGGTAGATGGCTTGGGTTGCAGGATACTGCGTTAAAACAGCCTTAACTATCCGTATCATCAGCTTTTCCCAATATTGGTATTATTTTTTCAAGCAAATTATTGGTTTCATCACTACTTAAATATGGTACTTTCAGTGTTCTTGCCCAGAAAAAGTTTCTCCCTGTTATTTCACGTATTTTTTTAATTGAGACATGTGATTTTATTTCTGATGTTTTAGGTATTGCTGTTAAAAACACTACTTCTTTTTTGTAGCTAGTCCCATTTCCTTTGTTTGTTTTTTTGTCTGTTACTTTCCCGGCGGCAATTATTCCATATCCTCTGTGATAGAAAAAAATAATATCTTCTGTGTTTAAATATTCAATGTAATGTTTTGCATCTCCATAAGCAGCAACATACTTGTTTTTCATCATTTCCCATACGGCATTCTCATCATAAGAATTATTGGTGTCAAATAAAACTCCTTTATATTGACTGGAGGTGTTTATATTGATTGGTTCTTCTTCAATGGCATCTGAATAATCGTCTTCAATTGTTTCATTATTAAGTGTTGCTGATATATGCGCTACCATATTAGATAAATCATGTTCATCAGGACTCATTTTTGGAATTTCAATCATTGATCTCTTTGTGTAACTTATTATTGGGTTAGCATATTTTTTTATCTCGTCAAAAGTATCATGATTGATAAATTTATTATGAGCAACGATATTCCTTAGTTCTGTTAGTCTTTTCCATATGCCTTTAAAGTCTTTTCCATTTATCTTTTCAAATTCAGGAAAAAATGTTTCCAAATAACTCTTTGGTAAAATCTTCTCTAGTAATTTTATACTTATAGAGTCTTCTTTATGTTGATTTGATTTGTTAAACTCATGTTTTATGTTGTTAATGCTTTGTTCATATCCATAAACTTCATATAGTATTTTTCCTAAATCAGAAAATTCTAATTCATAAAGATGATTTTGAGATTTTCTTTCTTTTAGTTTTCTGATGTCAGTAGATTTCTCGTTAAATCCTATGAGCCAATCTCTTCCAGCTTTTGTATGCATGAAATAATTAACGATTGCTCTCGTGAGATTTTCGACCTGATGAATTAACTTGTATGATTCGGTAGAGTAAAAAAACGAAATCCCATTCCATAATGTTTCGATTTTTACTCCATCGCATATCACTTCTTGTTTTTCACTTGCTTTTTTTATTGTTAATTTATTTTTATCTATATCAAAAATGTTTTCTATTTTTTTACAAGCACTAAGAAAGCTATCTGGTATCAGATTGTTTTGAAGTTGACAAGAAATTTCCAAAGTAAAAAATATTTCTTTTTCTGCGTTTTCTTCTAGTTTATTTATTTGTATTTTTGGATATATATCTTTAATTTTTTCTTTAATTGATTGCTCATCTTTGAATTCAATGTGGTGATAACAATCGGTTTTTTCTTTTATGGCTATTAAGTACTTATTTGAAATGCTTTCCATGAATATCCCTTCACGTGATATGCGTTGCTAGTAGTTTCTACAGGTATAACTTTTTTCAGTGTAACCTAAGTATGGTGTGATTTCACAGTATCATGTCCATATCTTCGTAAATATCTTCCAGAGTCAGTTGTAGCTTTTTGTCGCCACACTGTATTTCCAATGCTTCGCCTTTTTCTAGTGAGGCAAGCTCCCATTGCTTGCTGGCATTGCGCTGGTAATAGTCAACTTGTACGTGTTCGGGTGAAACTAGCAAGTAATAACGCAGACTGGATATACGCTGATAATTCAGCAGTTTTTCACGGCGGTCAACATTGGCAGTAGCGGGTGATGAAACTTCAACGATGATGCACGGCTGTTCACGGTAATACCCGCCGATATTGTCGTCAGTATCACAGCACAGCATGACATCGGGGTAGTAAAAATAACGCCCGCCTTCCATGCGCAGTTTCATGTCGCTGAGGTACGTAGTGCAAGTCGTGCCGCGCGTTTGGCGGCGCAGATGAAAGCCGATATTCATCGTGACACGATTGTGCTTATCGTTCGCGCCTGCCATTGCATAAATTTGTCCATCCACGTATTCGTGGCGAATGTCTCCGTCGTTTTGAAACGTGAGGTATTCGGCTTCCGTTGTGTAATGTTGTGTCTGTGGTTGGGACATATCAGCAACTCTAGGTAAGGGTAGGTTTTGATGCAAGCATAGCAACCTTACTTTCCATCCAAGAAATTCCGCAACATATCATGCCCGTATTGGGTGAGGATGGATTCGGGATGGAATTGCACACCTTCCACTGGCAGCGTTTTGTGGCGCACACCCATGATTTCATCCAGCTTGCCATCCGCCGTTTCCGTCCACGCGGTAATTTCTAAGCAGTCGGGAATGCTTTCCTGTTCGATCACTAGCGAATGGTAGCGGGTGGCTTCAAACGGGCTGGGTAAGCCGGTGAATACGCCCGTGCCATTGTGATGCACCAAGGAGATTTTGCCGTGCATGATTGCTTTGGCGCGGATGATCTTGCCGCCGAAGGCTTGCCCGATGGATTGATGCCCAAGGCATACGCCGAGGATGGGGATTTTGCCCGCAAAACGCAGCAGGGTGAGGATGGAAATGCCTGCTTCCGTCGGTGTGCAAGGCCCTGGCGACAGTACGATTTTGTCTGGGGCGATGCCGTCAATCGCTTCGACGGGAATTTCGTCGTTACGCACGATTTGAACGTCCGCCCCTAACTCACCCAGATATTGTACGATGTTGTAAGTAAAAGAGTCATAGTTATCAATCATTAAGACGCGCATAGTATACCTCTTGCTTACTTATGTTTGCCGTTCAAGCCGGACAATGCTGCACTAGCCGCACGGAATACCGCCCGCCCTTTGTTCATGGTTTCATCCCATTCCGATTGCGGTACGGAGTCGTACACCACGCCTGCACCCGCTTGAATGTGCAGCACATCATCCTTGATGACGGCAGTACGAATCGCAATCGCAGTATCCATATTGCCGTTCCACGCCAAATAACCGACCGCGCCCGAATACACGCCGCGCTTCACAGGTTCGAGTTCGTCGATGATTTCCATCGCGCGGATTTTCGGCGCACCACTGACGGTTCCGGCGGGGAAGGTGGCGCGTAATACATCCATCGCATCCAGCCCCGCCAGCAGTTTGCCGGTGACGTTGGAAACGATGTGCATGACGTGCGAATAGCGTTCCACGATCATTTTGTCGGTGAGTTTGACCGAGCCGATTTCGCTGACGCGCCCCGCATCGTTGCGCCCAAGGTCGATCAACATCAGGTGTTCGGCGAGTTCTTTGGGGTCGTTGAGCAGTTCGGTTTCGAGTTCCTGATCGCGCTGTTCGGTGTCACCACGGCGGCGCGTTCCGGCAATTGGGCGCACGGTAATCACGTCATCTTCAAGGCGCACCAAAATTTCCGGTGAAGAACCGACGATGTGGAAATCACCCAGATTGAGGAAATACATGTACGGTGATGGATTGAGGCGGCGCAAAGCGCGGTACAAATCCAGCGGCGGCGCGGCAAACGGAATGCTCATGCGCTGCGACAGCACCACTTGCATGATGTCGCCTGCCTTGATGTATTCCTTGGCATCCAGCACCGCTTGCTTGAAACCGTCTTCGGTGAAGCCGGAAATGAAGTCGCTTTCTTCTACCTGTGTCGCTTTGGGGGCGGGTTGGTAAAGGCGGCGGGCTTCCTGCAATTGCTGTTCGAGCGCATTGAGGCGTTGCTGGGCTTGCTGGTAGCCGTTGGCTTCCGCCAAAACGATTAAGTGCAATTCGCCGCGCAAATTGTCGAAGACCACGACTTCATCCGACACCATTAGCACAATGTCGGGTGTACCAATCGGGTCGGGTTTGTCGCGCCCCGTGGCGAGTTTTTTCTCGATGTAACGGATGGTTTCGTAGCCGAAATAGCCGACTAGCCCGCCGTTGAAGCGCGGCAAGTCTTCGATGTCGGGTACTTGGTATTGCTGCTGGAATGCGGTAATCCACGCCAGCGGGTCAGCCACGTCAAAACGTTCAATCGGCTGATGAGCGCGATGCACTTCCACCTGCAAGCCGAACACCTTGATGATGGTTTGCGCAGGCAGGCCAAGCATGGAATAACGTCCCCATTTTTCCCCGCCCTGTACGGACTCGAACAGGTAGGAATAGGGCGCGTCAGCGAGTTTGAGGTAGGCACTTAACGGGGTGTCAAGGTCAGCCAGAATGGTTCGGCGGACAGGAACGCGGTTGTAGCCTTGGGCAATATAGGTATCAAAGATGTCCTGATTCATGGTGTGCGTGGCGTGCATTTCAGGTTGAATAAGGGGAAAAAGTCTAGCACAGTTATTGTTTAAAGTATCACTGCGAGATGCGCGGTGATTCAGGCATAATTGCCCCATGTCACAACAACTGCCCCCCCTGAATGCTTTGCGAGCTTTTGAAGCCGTTGCCCGCCACTTGAGTTTTACCAAAGCGGCGGCAGAACTTCATGTGACTCGTGCCGCCATTAGTCACCAGATTAAATTTCTGGAGGATTACCTTGGCTTTGCGTTGTTGGAACGTAAAAATCGTTCAATTGTGCTCAGCAAAGGCGCGGAGGCAGCCTTGCCAAAATTGCGCCAAGCGTTTGATTGTCTGGCGGATGCAGTGCATTTGATGCGCAATGAAACCCACCGCGAACACATTACGGTATGCGCGGCACCTTCGTTTGCGTCTAAATGGTTGATTCCGCGCCTGCCGCGTTTTTCCCGGCAACACCCGGAAATTGATATGCAAATTAATAGCAATGTCAGTCTGGTAGATGCGGATCTTCAGCAGGATAATCGCGCCATGGATACGTTTTTTCGCCAAAATCAGGTGGATGTGGTCATCGGTTTTGGCGCTGGGCAATACCCCGGTGACAGTATCACCAAGCTGTTTGCGGTATCAGCCGTGCCGGTTTGCAGCCCGGCGTTGTTGAATGCGCAACATCCGCACCCCTTGCACACACCTGCGGATTTGGCGTTTCACACCTTGTTGCATGATGATACGAATTATGTGGGACACCCCAGTTGGTCAAAATGGCTAAAATTACAGGGTGTGGAAGGCATTAATGCGAACCGGGGGCTGCATTTTAACCATGTGTCATTAGCGTTGGATGCGGCTGTGGATGCGCAAGGCGTGCTGTTGAGCATCAAGCCATTGGCGCAAGCTGATATTGATGCGGGCAGGTTGTGCATCCCCTTTGATTTGCCGATGCCATTGGAGCACGCTTACTACGTGTTTCGCCCGCAATCCGCGCCCTTAAATCAACGCGCTTGCGATGTATTTGTGGAATGGTTATTAGAAGAAGCCCATCAAAATCCAATAAAGGGAGGTTTAAATGCCCATTAAAGTACTGTTTTTCGCCAGCCTGCGCGAACGCATCGGGCAAAGCCAACGGCTGCTGGAAACCGATACGCCGTTGACCTTGCAAGAAGTCTGGCAGCGCAGCAGCGGTGAAGCGCATTTGCCGGATAATGTGTTGATGTCCATCAATCAAACGTATGTGGATGCTGACAGCTTGGTGCAACCGGGCGATGAAGTGGCGTTTTTCCCACCCGTTACCGGAGGCTGATCATGCAACACGTTGACGTGCGCGACATGCCGTTTGAGCCTTGGCAATACCTCGCCGATTGGCAAGCGCGACAGTTGCCGGACAATGCGCGTTCCGGGGCAACCGCTGTATTCGTCGGCACAATGCGCGATTTCAACGAAAGCGATGACGTGACGGGCATGTATTTGGAGCATTACCCCGGCATGACCGAGCGCCAATTGGCAACGCTGGTGGCGGAAGCGGCGCAACGCTGGTCGCTGGATGCGGCGTTGGTGGTGCACCGTGTTGGCGAAATCTTACCAGCGCAACCGATTGTGTTGGTGGCAGTGTGGTCAGCTCATCGCGCCGCTGCGTTTGAGGCTTGCCGTCATTTGATGGAAACGCTCAAACACACCGCACCTTTCTGGAAGCGTGAAACCTTGAGTAATGGCACGGTACGTTGGGTTGATCGCAATACGCTCGGTTAACCGCCTGTGGAAGGGATATTCGTGACGGCTTACCTGACAAGTTGGTTTAATACCGGCTTATTATTGTTGGACGTTATTATTGTCGCTACCTTGTTACCGACAGTGGTGCAGCAACGCCGTGAGTCGGGGGCGACACTGGCGTGGGTGTTGGCGATTGTCTTTGTGCCTTTTATTGGGCTGCTAAGTTTTTGGGTGTTTGGCACGACGCGCTTGCATTTGCGCCGTCGCAAACGCCGTCGGGTCGAGGAAAAGTTGGCGAATACGTTACAAAATGTGCAGGTTTGCTTGAATGGTCAGCAATATATTCGCGGGATTCCGCCGTCATTACTCAAATTGGTCAATAAGCTGGATGAAATCGGCCCCGTCGGTGGCAATGCCGTCGACATTATGCGCGAAGGTGAACAGCTATTTGCGGTCTTGGAACAGGCTTTCGCCGCTGCTACCCAGCATATTCATCTGGTCTACTATATCTGGGAGGCGGATTATACCGGCGAACGTTTGCGCAATGCCTTGGTGCAAGCGGCACAGCGTGGGGTCACGGTGCGTTTGCTGGTGGATGATGTGGGTTCGCGTCAGGCCAATGCACGCTTTTTTGCGCCACTGTTAGCCGCAGGCGGGCAAGTCGAACGTTTTCTGAAAGTGAATGTGTTAAGCCGCCAGCTTAATCTGAACAATCGCAATCACCGTAAAGTGGTCATTATTGATGGCATGCTGGCTTTTACGGGCGGGATGAATGTCGGCGATGTGTACGCGGGCAGAGGCGAGCCTTGGCAAGATTTGCACGCACGAATTCAGGGGCCGGTGGTGTATACCTTGCAGGAGGTGTTTTGTCAGGATTGGTATCACGCTACCGGCGAAGATTTGGTGAGCGAGGTGTATTTTCCGGTGATTGCGGATGCCGGAACGATTCACGCGCAATTCCTTGCCAGCGGGCCTGCGGATGAACGTTGGCAAGCGATTCATACCGTGTTGTTTGCGGCGATGAATCTGGCGAATACGCGGATTTGGATTGAAACGCCGTATTTCGTGCCGGATCGCCCGATTCTGATGGCCTTGCAAACAGCAGCATTGCGCGGCGTGGATGTGCGCTTGCTATTGCCGGGGAAATCGGATCATCCGCTGGTATTGTACGCGGGGCGCTCCTTTATAGACGATTTGCTGGCGGCGGGCGTGCGCGTGTTTGAAATGTACCGTGCCATGCCTCATGCCAAAGCGGTGATGATCGACAGCAATTTCGCGACGCTGGGGTCGGCGAATATGGATCAGCGCAGTTTTCGCCTCAATTTTGAAGGCAACATCTTTTTTTACAGCGCCGAAATCGCCAGTAAGCTGGAACAAGATTTTCTAAACGCTTGTGCAAATACGCAGGAAGTGACGGAAGCCCAGCGCCGTCAATTGGGCAAATGGCAGCGTTTGGCTGAAAATATTGCGCGATTGCTGGCGCCATTGTTATGAGCCTTGTGTAAAAAAACAGGTGCTTGGGTTGCTTGCAGGGGGGGCTTCTGGTATCCTCACGCGCCTTTAGAGTTCAAGAATCGCAGATCTGGAGTATCCCGATGTCTCGTGTATGTCAAGTAACAGGTAAGCGTCCCGTCACAGGTAACAATGTGTCGCACGCTAACAATAGAACCAAGCGCCGTTTCCTGCCTAACCTGCACGCGAAGCGCTTCTGGGTCGAAAGCGAAGGACGCTGGGTTCGCCTGCGCGTTTCTGCAAAAGGTATGCGTATTATCGACAAGTTGGGTATTGATACCATTCTTGCTGATATTCGTGGCCGTGGCGAAAAAGTTTAATTTACCGGAGGTAACAGCGAATGGCTAAGAAAGGCGGTCGTGATAAAATCAAGCTGGTTTCTTCCGCAGGAACTGGATTTTTCTATACTACAACCAAGAACAAGCGCACCACGCCGGACAAATTAGAGTTCAGCAAGTACGATCCGGTTGTGCGTAAACATGTTATGTTTAAGGAAGCCAAGATCAAGTAATTGCTTACTGATCTGCGATTCTTTCCAAAGCCCGGCTTCGCCGGGTTTTTGCGTTTACGGAAAAACTTGAGGGAACACCGTATGATGTGGGTTGTAATAACGCTGGTTATCCTGCTGCTGTTGCTGCCGGTATTGGTGGGGTTTTTGATTTCACCCTATCAACAAGTGACGCGGGTCGAATTAATCAAAGCGCCTGCCGATGCCGTGTGGAATGCGCTCAGCGATTTTTCGCAGCAAGCACAATGGCGTGCTGATCTGACCAGTATGCAAATGCTGGATGATGACGAGGGCTTGCGTTGGGTTGAGCAAGTGGCTAATCAGCGTCCGCTAGTATTGCGTAAGCTGAAAGAGTTACCGCTGAAAGAATTGCTGGTAGAAATGACGCAGGGTAGCAATAAGGGGACTCGTCATGCCCGCCTGAATGCCGTTCCCGGTGGCACGCGCGTCACTTTTACGGAAATGCTGGAAACCCGCAGCCCACTAGGGCGCATCAAGGGACGTATGGGCAGCAGCCTTGATCAGCGTTTGGATCATTTTATTCAACAACTGAAAGCGCACTTCACGGCTTAAGCGCCGCAATTTAAGGTAACAGGGCGCATCATTGCCGCCGACAGCGTTGATTCGCGAGCAATCTCGCCGATAGCGCGTTGCAACACGGGGTGCATGACCGTTGAAGCAATTTCCGCCAGCGGGAACAGCACAAATGCATAAGTGAGAATGTCTTGGTGCGGCAAATTGGTGGTCGGTTGCAAGTTCCAATCATCGTAAAGCAACAGATCAACGTCTAGGGTGCGAGGGCTGAACTTCTCCTCGCCACGCAAGCGTCCGTGGGTTTGTTCCAATTCCCGTAAATAGTGTTTCAGGGCGGTTGGCGTTAGCGCGGTGGTAAGGCCAGCGGCTAAATTGAAAAAGGGTTCACCCGCAAACCCTGCGGCGGGCGTTTCATAGACGTGCGAAAACACCACGTGACCAAAATCTTGCTGCAAACGTTGCATCGCGCTGCACAGGTTGGCTTCGCGTGCGATATTGCTGCCAAGGCTTAAATAGACGTTTGCCATTGCCGATTGCCACGTTCAATTTTAACACCGACTTCGCTCGCACCGCGTACTGCGCCGGGTTTGCCGACGGTGACTTGTATCCAAGGAATGTGCAATTCTTGCATGAGGGTTTCTGCGATGGTTTCTGCGAGGCGCTCGACTAATTCGTAATGAGCGCTGTCGACCAGTTGCATGACACGCTTGGCAGCGGTTTTGTAGTTGAGGGTGTCTTTAATGGCGTCGCTGGCGGCGGGGATGCGGTTATCCCACGCCATTTCCAAATCAATGCGAATTTTTTGCAGGATGCGTTTTTCCCACTCGTAAATGCCGATGCGGGCATCGAGGCGCAGGTCGCGTACATAAACTATATCCATACATTGCTCTTGTTGTGGCTATCAAGCATGGATTGTAATACAGAAACCCGCCCCCCGTGAAAGAGGGTAACGGGTTAAAGGAATTAGTGTGCCGATAAAGGCATCAGCGTGACAGTTGCCACTGCCCACGGCTGTCTTGGCAAGCTTGGGTTTGGATATTTTGGTTTCTGCCATCAATCGTACCCACAATGGTCACAGGGCGACAGACGGTACTTTGGTTGTTGACGCTAGCGCGGTAAACCTGACCGGGGTTGACGTTGTATTGGTAGCCGGTGTTTGGGTTTTGCCAGGTGGCTGGGCGACCGCTGTAAATGGATTGACCTAAATTTTGTTGGTCACGCGTGTCCAATTGCGCTCCCCATTGGCTGCCGAGGTAGCTGCCCATCATGGTGCCGATGATGGTCATGGCAGTTTTGCCGTCACCATTGCCGAATTGATTACCTGCAACACCGCCCAATACTGCGCCAATCATTGAACCAGTCTGGGTGTTGTTAATGGGCGCAGTGTCGACGCATCCACTCAGTAGAACGGATGCGACCAGTGCGGTTGCAAGGCGAGAATGATTTATTAATGTTCTCATCGGGACACTCCTGTTCTGATGTTTTGGGAGAGAGGCACTCGCTGCCCAAGCGTGCAGCAGCGAGTCTGTGCGAGGCTTAGTAGCCCCGGTTGTTGTAATACGGTGCTGGTTGCGGCTGTTGGTAGTAACGGTCTTGCTGGGCACCCATTTGACCACCGACAGCGCTGCCGACCATGGTTCCTACGATGGTTGCGGCGGTTTTACCTTGGCCTTGGCCTACTTGGTTGCCTGCAACACCACCGAGTACGGCACCAGCCATTGCGCCAGTTTGTGAATTAGTCATTGGTGTACCGCAAGCAGTCAATGCTGCCGCCAGTGTCAAAGCCCCCAGTGAATAAATAACGGTTTTCATGTATAGCTCCTTAATAGAAATTGTATTTTTGGCTGTCGCCATGTTTTCCCAAACTCTGGTGTAAGATTAGAGTGAGCCTATGTTAAGTAGTTCAGTGAAAATTTCATTATTTTTCATGACGAACGCACAATATTTATTCATTGGTTTTATGCAAAACAATACTAAGCTAATATAACGTTTTTAAAGCTAATGCAGAAAGCACATTAGGAGGATACGCCATGAGAATGACAATGGCCAACGTTAATGCGGTGATGGCGACAGGGCTACTGGCATTACTGGCGTTGGTGGTACCACCTGCCGTTCACGCCGGTGAAAAGATTACCAAGCCGTGGGTAACGGGTTATGTCACGGGCGAATGGCACCGCAGCGATGGCACCGTTGGCATTCTTAACGATGAGGACTGGGACACCCTCACGCATATTATTCATCACGCGGCAGGGCTGAACAGCAATGGCACATTAGACCTGAATTACGGCGGCTGGGGGTTGGATAGCGAAAGTCGGCGGACAGGGTTGATTGAGCAAGCTCATGCAAAAGGCGTAAAAGTTTTATTCAGTGTCGTCAATTTTGGTGGGTATGCCCCGGTATTGGCAGATGCAGCCAAGCGGCGAACCTTGGTAACTCAACTCATTGATGTACTTAAAAACGGCACTGGCCCCGGTTACGATGGGCTTGATATTGACCTAGAGCCTGTCACAGCGGACAGTTCCGGCAATAACCCGAATTACGAAGCGTTCATCACCGAATTGCAAGCCCAAATGAAGACGCTTAATAAAACCAACAATCCCGGTATGTTGGTGGAACGCCCGTTATTAGCGATTGCGACCGGTATTGAAGTGGTGGTCGATAACAGCACTGGTAATTTACGTAAGCTCTTGACTAAGCTGCAAGATAAATTGGATCAAATTAATGTCATGGCTTATGACTTAGCGATTGCTAATGACGGGGTTACTTGGCACGACGGTGCGTTATACGACGGCGGCAATAAATATCCAACCAACCCTGCGAGATCGGTAATGTCAGCGGACAGAGCGCTTCAGCAATTCATCAGTGCTGGGGTATTGCCCAGTAAACTGGGGTTGGGTATCAGCGGTGAAATACGCGGTTGGATTGGAGGAAAAGTAACCTCTACCACCGATGGCGTGACAGCTCCCATGCAAACCTGGACTGCTTTGCCGGGTACGTGGGAATCTTCGGGTGGCGACAAGATTGATCGTGGTCGTTATTCGCAATTAATGAAGCCCGGTTATCAATGTGTCAAGGGGGCAAGTAACGATTGCAGCTACAAACCGGAGTATTACCGTTGGGACGATAAAGCCAAAATGCCCTACTTGAGTATCAATAAAGCCGGTTCAGATGCTGACATGTTCATCTCCTACAACGATGCGCGTTCGGTGTCGGAAAAGGTTAAGTACGTCAAAGAAAAAGGTTTGGGTGGGGTGATGCTGTGGGAGTTAGGGCGTGAATGCCTACCACCGGGGGCAGGTGGCGGTTCCATTGATCAGTGTGTTTCTGGCGACGGCAAATATCGCCCACTTTTGAAAGCGATTCGCCAGACCCTGCGCACCGGGACTGGCAAATACAAGCCGTTGCTGGTGCAACCTTAACGACACAAGTGTTGCACTAAACGCACCCAGTAACTTGCCCCTAGCGGCAAGATATTGTCGTTGAAATCGTAATACGGATTGTGCAAAGCGCGGCTTTCGTTCGCGTCGCCATTGCCGATCCAGATGTACGCACCGGGGCGGTGTTGCAGCATATAGGCGAAATCTTCCGCACCCATGCTCGGTGGCGGGTTCCATTGCACACATGCCTCGCCCACTAACGCGGTCGTGACCTGATAACAGGCTTCGGCATTGCTGGAATGGTTGATAGTGGCGGGGTAGCCTTCCATAAAACGCACACTGGCACTGGCAGCAAACGCTTGCGCGGTGTGTTCTACCAAGTGTTGCAGGCGTTGCTTCAATAAGGCGCGATCTTGCGGATCAAGGCTGCGGATAGTGCCATGCAAACTCACGGTTTCAGGGATCACATTGTAAGCACTGCCGCCGAGCATTTTGGTAATGCTAATCACGCCGCCGCTGGTGGGTTTCAGGTTACGTGCGACAATGCTTTGCGTTGCCGTAATAATATGCCCGGCAACCAATACCGGGTCAATGACTGTATCCGGCATCGCGGCATGACCGCCTTGCGCTTGGATTTCAATGTCGAAACTGTCGGTCGATGCCATGACCGCGCCGGAATGCACCGCAAACTGCCCGGTGGGAATCCCCGGCCAATTATGCATTCCGTACACTTCGGTGATGGGGAAGCGCTGGAATAAGCCCGCCTCAATCATGCATTTTGCCCCGGCATTGCTTTCTTCTGCGGGTTGAAAAATGAAATACACTGTTCCCGCAAAATCCGGGTGTTGTGCCAAAATCGTGGCAGCCCCCAGCAACATGGTGGTGTGGCCGTCATGCCCGCAGCCGTGCATTTTACCGTGATGGCAGGAGGCATGGGCGAAGGTATTCAATTCGGTCAGCGGTAGCGCATCCATATCCGCGCGTAAACCAACATGTTTGACGCCGGGCTGCTTGCCGGGTAGCACGCCGACCACGCCGGTTTCACCAATGCCGGTGTGAACTTCCATTCCCAATGCCTGCAACCGTGCCGCGACTTGAGCGCTGGTGCGGAATTCTTCGTAAGCGGTTTCGGGGTGTTGGTGAATATCGCGCCGCCATTGTTGCATGGCAGCGTGTAGCGCATGGCTGGCGGCAATTGGGTCAAGTTTGGCGGTCATATTACATCCTTTCTTTTCGTGTGTGGTCGCGATTTTATGGGGGAGGTCTGGTATTCTTCTCATGATCAATCCTCTCAGGTATCACACTCATGAAAAGACTACAAGGCATCGTATTATTAATTGCTGGTTTAGCCGCAAGTCAGGTGCAGGCGCAAGAGCCACCCGCCGCCGCTCCGCTGCCCGCCGCCCCGAATACGCAAACGTATGTGCCGCAGCCGCAGCAACCAGCGGCTTACCCGTATACCAGTTACCCCAGCTACTCCAGTTATAATTACAACAACTACGGTTATTCTGCTTACCCTTATGCTTATTATCCGTACATGCAGCAGCAACAGCAGGGTTACAACCCTTATAACGCCTACTACGCGCAGCAATACAACCCTTATGCTGCGCAACGCATGATGCCTGTTTACCCGCAACGCCCTCCTGTCCAGCAGGAAAAGAAAGCCAAGCCGTGGGGCGATACGCGCTACATCTGGCCTGATTATTACACCGATTTTACCAGTGAAGCCTTCGATAAAATGATTAATGCGCCTTACGACATGGGCAGAATGCCGGGTGGTGTGCGGTTCCCCTCAATCAGTATGCCTGACCCCGTAACCGTGGGCGATGCGATTGCTAACCAAGTACCGCCGTTTGCGGAAGAAGCGGGTAATATGGTGCCAGTGGACGATATGGGCAATGTATTGCCATTCAAATAATACCGGCGCTATGGTAAACTATTGTTTAATTTTTACCTTAAATAACTTTGAATGATAGTCGGAGGCTTGAATGTATTTGCCGAAAAACCTGCTTGCTTGTGGGGCAGCAGTAGCGTTGTTGTTGAGTTTGGGGGCGTGCAGCTCGACACCGGAAAAATCCGAGGCTGCGGACAACAGCAGTACCCAGCAAGTAAAACAGGGGCAGGCGTCAGTAAAATTGCCGTCTGATCAAGCACAAGTCTTGAGTTATGGCGGTAAAGGTGTCGGTAATTACGCCGCTGCCAGTTTGAGCGGGGATTTTGCCGGGGATGCGCAATTATTGAATTTCATCGAAACCATGGTGAATAATCACGGATTTAATCGCGATTATTTGTACGGGGTGTTTTCCCAAGTCCGTAACCGCGATGACGTTGCCCGTCTTTGGGCGGGTTCAAGTTCAGACCCCGGCAGCCCGAAAGGTTGGCACGCTTACCGTGACCGTTTTGTGACCGCCGCGAATGTGCAACGCGGGGCGGAATTCTGGCAGCAGCATTCGGCGCATTTGCAACGGGCGCAACAGCAATACGGCGTTCCCGCTGAATACATTATCGGCATCATGGGCGTGGAAACCCGCTGGGGGCGCATTCTGGGGAAACATCGGGTGATTGATGCACTGGCGACTTCCGCTATTGTCAATCAACGCCGTAGCCAATTTTTCTTTGATGAATTGAAAAACTACCTGTTGATGACCCGCAGTGAACGCATGGATCCGCTTGCACCGAAAGGCTCGTTCGCGGGGGCTATGGGTTATGGGCAATTCATGCCGAGCAGCTTCCATGCTTTCGCAGTGGACTTTGATGGCGACGGCGTGCGTGATTTGTGGAATCCGGTGGATGCGATTGGCAGTGTGGCGAATTACTTTGCGAAAAACGGTTGGCAGCCGGGTGGCGAAGTCGCCGTGCCCGCACAAGTAACCTCTAACCAGTATGCCAATGTGCCGGATGGTTTTAAGGTGAAGTATTCCATGTCAGATTTGCAGCGCATCGGCGTTACCCCGCAATACGGCAGGGGTTCAACGGGTACGGTGCATTTATTAGCGTTGAGTACCGTGCCGAATGGTTATAAGGAACCGTGGATCGGTTACAAAAACTTCCATGTGATTACCCGCTACAACCGCAGCAATTATTACGCAATGACGGTGCATTTATTGGCGCAGTCCGTGCGTGAGCGTGTCGGCAAGTAAAACATTGTCTTCTACCGTAGGGGCGAAAAATCTTTCGCTCCTACATCCAGCCTTTACGTTTAAAGAACCAGTAGGGCGTTACCCCCGCCAGAATCATTAAACCAATCGCCATGGGGTAGCCAAACACCCAATCCAATTCTGGCATCACCCGGAAATTCATCCCGTACAAGCTGGCGACCAGTGTTGGCGGTAAAAATACTACCGCTGCAATCGAAAACATCTTGATGATTTTATTCTGTTCAATATTGATAAAACCTTGCGTGGTTCCCATTAAAAAGTTGATTTTGTCGAACAAAAATGTGGTATGCGACATCAAGGTGTCAATGTCGCGAATGATTTCAGGGATGATTTCTTGCCCTGCTTGGGTATCGCGCAATTGACGTTGCAGGAAGGCAATTGAGCGTTGGGTATCCATCAAACATAGGCGCACTTTGCCGTTGCTGTCTTCCAATGCTGCCAAGTCGTCGATGGCACTTTCCAAATCGGTGGTGGTTTCTTCCAGCACTTTGTGGCTGATGACTTCGAGTTCCAAGTGCAAATCTTCGATGGTATCCGCAAGATTTTCCACTTTTTGTTCAAACATGGTTAGCAGCAAATGGCGCGGGGTGCGCACTTCCACTTGCCCACGCCGCGCGCGCATTCTGAGCAGGCGAAAATCAGCAAGTTCCTGTTCGCGTACCGTGATCAAGCGATCGGCTTGTAAAATGAACGCGACCGTGGTGGTTTCCATGCGGCCTTCACTTTGGGTGACGAACAGCGAATGCACGTGGATGCCGCTGTTATCGGTGAAGTAACGGGCAGAGGATTCGATTTCCTCAACATCATCCGATTCCGGTAATTCGGTGTGCAGCAGGATTTCTAAACGGTCGCGCTCTTCGTCTGAAGTGTCTTGCGCATCAATCCAGCCAGTGTTGGAAATGGCGTAATCCAAGAGTTTGTCGCCGAGTTTATGCTCGACTAGTTTGCCATCCGCAAAGCCGAAAAATCGTAACATTGTGGGTCTCCGCAGGTGTTTTATTTAGCGCACGTAATTCAGTTCGCGGTGGCGCAAAATCACATTTTCGCCCATGATACGGTGAAAATGCTGATACAGGCGCTCGGCCAAATACACCGAACGGTGCCGCCCGCCAGTGCAGCCAATGGACACCGTTAAGTAGGCGCGTTGGCAATTGCTGTCGAGGCTAGGCAGCCAGTTACCGAGGAAATCACGAATGTCGGTGTACATCCGTTGTACTTCGTCGTGTTGTTCCAGCCATGCAATAATGCTCGCATCACGCCCAGTGAACGAGCGCAAATCGGGTTCCCAATACGGGTTGGGCAGGCAACGTACATCAAATAAGAAATCCGAATCCGTCGGCTGGTTGTGCTTGAAACCAAACGATTGAACCATCAACGACAAATGTTGCTGTTCAGTTTGCGAAATGCGTGCTTTCAGCATTCGCCCTAATTCGTACACGCCGATGTGTGAGGTATCCAGCCGTAGATCTGCATCCATGGCAAGGGGTTCCAACAATTCGGCTTCCAGCGCAATGGCTTTATCGAGTTCTTGGGTTTCGCTGGTTAATGGGTGGCGACGGCGTGTTTCATTGTAGCGTTTGCGCAAGACTTCTTGTTCAGCATACAAATACACCACTTGGGTGCTGGGAACACGTTGCTTGACTCGCTTTATGATGGCGGGTGTGTCCAGCAAATTATCGCGACCGCCCCGAATGTCGATGCCAACCGCTAAGTGTGGCTGCTTGGCTATTTGCGGTGTGCCCAAGAGCGCTTCCAAAAGTTGCGACGGCAAATTGTCGATACAGTAATAACCGTTGTCTTCAAGCGTGTGCAGTGCGTAGCTTTTGCCCGCGCCGGACATGCCACTGATAATGACTAAGTGCATGGAATTAGGCTGCCATTGCACCCACGAACGGGTGTTGGGGTTGAGTAAACAGTTCAAGGAAATGATCGAACATGGCTTGCGCGTCCTGATGGCAACAAATCTGCTCGATCAGGGATTTTTGCATCAAGGTACTGGTTAGTTGCGTGATCAATTCAGAATAATCAGGGGCTTGGTTGGCTGGTACGAGGATCGCCATGAATAGCTGCACGGGTTTTTTATCCGGTGTATCCATCTTAACGCCGTCCTCCAGTAACAACAAAGCCCCACAAGGTTGCTGGATGGACACGCACGCATGGGGAATGGCAACGCCATTGCCGATAGCGGTACTACCCAGTTTCTCCCGATTGGTCAGGGCGTCGAAAATGGCTTCGGTTCCTAAGCTTGTTTGACCAGTGGCAAGCATACTCGCCAATTGTTCAAAAGCACGTTTCTTGCTGGAAACGTCCGGTTTGCAAGCAATCCGTGCGGGAGAAAGCAGGGTAGTCATGTCCATGTGTTATCAGTCCGTTGTTTCAGATGCTGCGACTAATTGAGCCACTTCTTCACGGTGATGGTCTTTCACTTTTTCCTTGTGTTTGACAATCTGTCGATCGAGCTTGTCCGTCAGCGCATCAATTGCTGCATACATATCATCCGCATAGGCATCGGCAAATAAGTGATGACCATTGACATGGAAGGTTGCTTCCGCCTTGTGACGTTGTTTTTCGACTTCGAGGATGAAGTGTATTTTCATTACCTGGTCGAAGTGGCGCTTGAGGCGTTCAGCCTTTTCGCGCACGTAATTATTCATGGATTCTGTCACTTCAAGGTGATGACCAGTGATTTCTAATTGCATAAGGCAAGCTCCTTGTTCAGGTCATGGAAAAAACCACACCCCATGTTATGGGCGCATGGCTTAGGTCGGAAGCAATGCTTTCCGGTCATGCGACGACGGAATCGACATGGCTTCACGGTACTTGGCGACGGTGCGCCGCGCTACGTTAATGCCTTGCTGGTTCAGCAAAGCCGTTAATTGATTGTCACTTAAGGGCGAATGTTGATTTTCCTCATTGATTAATTTCTTAAGCATGGCGCGAATCGCGGTGGAGGAACAGCTAGACCCGGTATCGGTGTCGACTTGGCTGGAAAAGAAGTATTTGAATTCAAAAATACCGCGTGGGGTATACAGGTATTTGTTGGTGGTGACGCGGGAAATGGTGGATTCGTGCATTTCTAGCTCTTCTGCAATGTCCCGGAGAATGAGTGGCTTCATCGCCTGTTCTCCATATTGCATGAAAGCACTTTGCCGTTCAACTATTGCTTTGGCAACACCCAACAAGGTGGAATTGCGACTTTCCACGCTGCGAATCAGCCAGCGGGCTTGTTGCAGATTGGACTTGAAGTAAGTGGCATCACGTTCAGTTTTCATCTGACCCAACATGTCTGCATAGTACTGATTAACTTGCAGATTAGGCGTGACTTGCGCGTTCAGTGAAACCACCCATTCTCCTTTGATCTTACGGACATACGCATCCGGCACGATGTAATCAGCCGCCGTTGCGGAATAAGCACTACCCGGTCGCGGTTGTAGACTGCGTAATAGTAAGAGGATCTCTTCCAACTCACCTTGTTCTATTTTCAACCGCTTGCTAATTTCTTTATAGTCGCGCCGTTCCATCAAGTCTAGGTGTTTTTCGACTAAATGACGTGCTTTGAAGAGCAGGCGGCTTTCGGGTAGGTGCGCGAGTTGAATCAGCAGGCATTCGCGTAAGTTGCGGGCACCCACGCCTAAGGGATCGAGTTGTTGGATGAACTTGAGTACCACTTCAATATCATCGAGCTCAATGAGCAGATCTTGGTCGAATGATTCCAGAATATCGTCCAGCGGATCGCACAAATAGCCCGCATCATCCAGCGAACTAATAATCACCGTGGCAATTTGTTTGTCGATGCTGGTCAGGTTGCTCATGCGAATTTGCCATAGCAGGTGTTCCTGCAAGCCACTGTCGGCAGTATCACCTTGATTTTCTAAGAAACCGCTGTTGTCGCCACTGCCATCACTGTTGCTGCTGCGGGTGTCGTAGACATCTTCCCACTCGGCATCCATGTGTAATTCGTCGGGAATGTCTTGGTCGAATGGAGATGCGTCGTCGGGTGCATCGACGGTGGTTTCATTATCAGGTTTGCTGTCGTTGCTGCTGTCGGTGGTGTTGGCAAGGTCGGGGGCAGGTTCCGGGCGTGACTCATCGGTGTCTTCGGCTAATTGCAGCAAGGGATTTTCTTCCAACGCCTGTTGGATTTCGTTTTGTAATTCCAGCGATGACAGTTGCAACAAACGAATGGCTTGCTGCAACTGCGGCGTCATTGAAAGTGTCTGACCAAGTTTGAGATCGAATCCCTGTCTGAGCATTGTTCTTGTTGTTCCTTGTGCCTATAAACCATGAATCCTAATGTTTCACAGTTTTCATACTACCCTAATCGTTTGTCGGTGCAAAGATGCGATAGTCGGGGTGAATGTCGCCTGACTGATGCTGGCCTATAACTTGAAGTTTTCGCCGAGATAAACGCGCCGCGCTTGTTCGTCTTGCAAGATGGCTTCGGGCGAACCTTCCACCAAAATTTTGCCTTCACTGAGGATGTAAGCACGGTGGCAAATGCCCAACGTTTCGCGCACATTATGGTCAGTGATTAGCACCCCAATGTCACGCGTGACCAAGTGGCGGATGATTTTTTGAATTTCAAGTACCGAAATCGGGTCAACCCCGGCAAACGGTTCATCCAGCAAAATGAAAGTGGGGTCGCTTGCCAGTGCCCGCGCAATTTCGGCACGACGCCGTTCCCCACCCGACAGGCTAATCCCTTGGCTGTCACGTAAATGGGTAAGCTGAAATTCTTCCAGCAGGCTATCCACTTTATCTTGGCGTTGGTTGCGGTTGAGGTCTTTGCGCAATTCCAATACCGCCATAATGTTTTGTGCCACCGTCAGTTTGCGGAAAATGCTGGCTTCCTGCGCCAAGTAGCCGATGCCTTCGCGGGCGCGTTCATGCATGGCTTGGGCGGTAATGTCTTTGTCGTTGAGCAAGACTTGCCCCGCATCCGCGCCCACCAAACCGACAATCATGTAGAAGCACGTGGTTTTGCCCGCGCCATTCGGCCCCAATAAACCGACCACTTCGGCGTTATTGACGTGCAAATCCACGCCTTTGAGGATTTGCCGTTTTTTGTAACTTTTTTGCAGGTTACGCGCTGCTAGGGTATTCATTCGGCAGCTTTATTGGTGGGGTAAAACACGGCGGAGACGCGCCCGGCTTTGCCTTTGCCACCGGCAGTGAGCTGCCCGGTGCTGGTCAAATATTCGATATGGTTGCTGGTGAAACGGTCTTGACCTTGCAGTAACTCCGCGTCACCGTTGAGAATCAGGCGTTTTTCTTTCACCAAATATTGCATTTCCCGCGCTTTGCCGCTGGCGAGTTTGCCATCGTCCATTTTTTGTTTGAGGCTGACAGGTGCGCCGGTGGCAATAATGCTGATGATTTCATTGTTGGGCGCGTTGATTTCAATGTGGGCAGCAAGGATTTCTAAACTGCCTTGAATGATGGAAACATTGCCATCGTAGCTGGCAGTACCGGCGAGTTTGTCGAAGACCGCCGAATCGGCTTCAATTTGCACCGGCGCTGCCACGTCCGTTTTGAGGGCGTAAGCGTTGGACGTTATGCCCGCTAGTAGCAAGCACAGCAGCCATTTATTTAACTTGGTAGGTTGAGCGCACATTGGAATCAAATCTCAGTAAATTATCATCGAGTTTAGCGGTAAGCCCGGTGGATTGCATCGTGCCGTTGGGCGCATTAATGAACACGTCGGCATCGGTGGTGATTTCCCGTGTGACTTGATCGTACAACAAGTGGTCTGTATGCAACTTGAATCCTTGGCTGGTATTCACTTCCGGCGCAATGATGCGGCTTTGGCGTTTGCCTTGCCAATGCGACAAATGCCGCCCTGCAATTTCGTAGCTGACTGTGCCATCGGCTGCCACCGCCATGATGGAAAAATCCGACAAATAATAATCAATCTGGTCTTTTTGCATGGTCAGGCGACTGAGATCGGTTTTGCCCAAATAATCTTCCACCTGCGTAATCAGCAAGATCAGCAGCAACACGACGATCAGCGTAAAGACGTGTTTCATGCCAAATAGCTTGCTAGTTTGCTGTGTAACTTGCCGTGGGCGTGCAGCAGCATTTCGCACACTTCACGGCCTGCACCGCGCCCGCCATTGGTTTGTGTGACCCAATGCGCGTGTTGCTTGACGTAATAATGCGCATCACCCACCGCGATAGCCAAGCCAACTTGTGCCATGACCGGCAAATCGACCACATCATCGCCGACATACGCAATGTTTTCCGGTTTCAGCCCGGTTTTTTCCAGCAAATCGGCGAAAGCGGGGCGCTTGTCACGGTAGCCTTGCCAGATGCGGTTGCGTGGAATTTTCAGATTATCGGCACGGTGTAACACCAGTTCGGACTGCCGTCCGGTAATCAGTGCCATTTCTAGCCCGCTTTCCAGCAACATGCGGATGCCGTGCCCGTCTTTGGAATGAAAAGCTTTGTATTCTTGTCCATCATCGCCGTAAAACAAACTGCCGTCGGTCAATACCCCGTCAATGTCGAAAATGACCAGTTGGGTGTTGCGAGCGCGTTCGAGAACGGAGTCGTTTATTTTTTGATCGTCAAATGAATACATTAGGCAATTCCTGCGCGTAAAAGATCATGCATGTGGATGATACCGATAACTGCCTCATCCTGCACGACTGGCAGCACGGTGATCGCGTGTTCCTGCATCAAATTAAGCGCTTCGACCGCGAGGCGGTGCGCATCAATGCTGCGAAACGGTGTGGTCATCAGCGCGGAAATCGGTTGTTCGTGCAAACGTTGCCCTTTTTCAAACGAGCGCCGCAAATCGCCGTCGGTGAAAATGCCCAGCAATTTGCCTGCATCCGTGGTGATGGCGGTCATGCCGAGTTTTTTGCGGGTCATTTCCAGAATCGCTTGTTGCAAGCTGGCAGCCGGGCGGACTTGGGGAATGTCTGCGCCGGTATGCATAATGTCACGCACATGCACCAGCAGGCGCTTGCCTAAACGTCCGCCGGGGTGGGAGCGGGCGAAATCGTTGGCAGTAAAGCCACGCGCTTCCAACAAGGCTACCGCGAGCGCATCACCCATGACCAAGGTGGCGGTGGTGCTGGAGGTGGGCGCAAGCCCCAAGGGGCAGGCTTCTTTGTCGACCCCGATATTGATGTGGAAATCGGCGGCTTCTGCCATCGGCGACTGCGGGTTGCCGGTCATGGCGATAATGCACACGTCAAGGCGGCGAATCACCGGCAGAATCGCGAGGATTTCGGCGCTCGTGCCTGAATTGGAGAGCGCAATGATCACGTCGCCGTTGACGATCATGCCGAGGTCGCCGTGGCTGGCTTCGCCGGGGTGCAAGAAGAACGCGGGTGTGCCGGTGCTGGCGAGGGTGGCGGCGATTTTGTTGCCGATATGCCCGGATTTGCCCATGCCGGTGACAATAACGCGCCCTTTGCAGGTGAGGATGGCTTCGCAGGCGTGCAAAAAGTCGGCGTCTAAGCGTGAGGGCAGGGCGGCGAGGGCGGCGATTTCGGTGTCGATGACCGCTTTCGCAAGCGCGAGGAGGTCTTTGGCGTGGTGTGACATGGTGATTCAAGCCTCATTGTTGAAGATTCAGGAGGCGGCAGGCACAAAAAAACCCGCTACTGGCGGGTTAGATGTTCTCACTTATGTTTGGTTCACGATAAGTGGTGCCGAGAGCGAGACTCGAACTCGCACAATGTTACCATCGGCGGATTTTGAATCCGCTGCGTCTACCAATTCCGCCATCCCGGCTAAGATGTGAAGGCGGTGATTATACATAAGCTTTTCGATTTGTCGAAACATTTTTTACAAAATGGTAGACTCTGCACCCATGAAATTAAGTGACTTCCATTATGACCTCCCTCCAGCACTGATTGCCTCCGAACCTTTAACGGAACGGACAGCCAGTCGGCTACTGATTTTGAACAGCGCCAGCGGTGAATGCCGTGATGGTCAGTTCACCGATGTGCTCGATTTGATCCAGCCCGAAGACTTGCTGGTCTTTAACAATACCCGCGTGATTCCTGCCCGTTTGCATGGCGAAAAAGCCACGGGCGGCAAGGTTGAAGTGCTGGTGGAACGCATTACCGGCGACCACACCGCGCTGGCTCACATTCGTGCCAGCAAAGCGCCCAAGCCCGGTATGCGCTTGTGTTTGGAACAGGCGATTGATGCGCAAGTAACCGGGCGGCAAGACGATTTGTTTGAAGTGCAGTTTTTGCATACAGATTCGGCGCTGCGGTTGCTGGAGCAATACGGGCATATTCCTTTGCCACCTTACATCGAGCGTGCGGATACGCCAGCCGATCGGGAACGTTACCAAACGGTGTTTGCGCAACAACCGGGCGCGGTGGCGGCACCAACCGCTGGTTTGCATTTTGATCAGCCGTTACTGGAGGCGTTGCGGCAAAAAGGGGTGCAAACCGCTGCGGTTACGTTGCACGTGGGGGCGGGTACGTTTCAGCCAGTGCGAGTGCAGGATTTGTCACAACATGTGATGCACGCGGAATACGCTGACGTTTCCCAAGAAGTGTGTGATGCGGTGGCGGCTTGCCGTGAGCGTGGTGGGCGGGTGGTGGCTGTCGGCACAACGTCGGTGCGCAGCCTCGAAAGTGCTGCCCGCGATGGCACGTTAAAACCGTTTCAGGGGGATACGCGCCTATTCATTACGCCCGGTTATTCCTTCCGCGTGGTGGATGTCATGATCACGAATTTCCACCTGCCCGAATCTACCCTGCTGATGTTGGTATCGGCGTTTGCTGGGTATGAAAACATCAAGCAAGCTTACCAACATGCCGTTCGTCAGGAATATCGCTTCTTTAGTTACGGTGATGCAATGCTTATAACCTATAAGCAGAATAAATAGATATTTCGTCCGTCAAGGTTGTGACTTGTTTGCAACTGTAAGATCATAATCATGTAACGTAAATCTATGTTTATCAAAGATTAATCAAGCCTATGGCTGGGTTGTTTTTGATCGAGCTGGCAGTTTGTTTTATCCCCAACATCTGCTGTGCTATTTAACTTGTGAGATGATGCGCCCGTTGTCAGTCGGGAATGCGTCGGAGATTGATTATGAACAAAAAGAGTGTCTTCAAAAAAATGTCTTTGCCGTTGCTGGGTGGCTTGATGCTGTTAGCCGCGCCGCTGTTGAGTGTGGCGGCGCTGCCGATGCCTGCCGATAATTCCCTGATTTACCGTGTCCATAGCTTGGATGCGGGTAATGTGTTGAAAATGTACAAAGAGCCGGGTAAAGAGGTCATCGTCAACCTTCCCCATAACGCTACTTGGATTGCGCGGCGTAATGCGCAGATGACCATCGGCGACAAAGTGTGGGAAAAGGTGAGCTGGGATGACCAAACCGGCTGGGTATTATCCGATGCGCTGGAGGAAGATCCCAAAGCGACTGAAGCGGCGAATGCCCGCCGCCAGTGTTTGGTTGATCCTGCGATACAGGATAAAGAATGCTGTGGCTACCCTGAGGCAGCAAAAGGCGGATTATTCAAATCCATTCCGGTTTACGCGGTGAAGGATCTGTCGGCGGGTGAAAGCCTGATGATGTACGTGGATCACGGTGATGATGCGATTGCGGTGGAAATTCCCCACAACGGTACCAATATCGTCAAGCTAGGTCAGCGTGCAGAAGCGGGAGCATTCGCCATGGAACGGGTGCGTTGGGCAGGGCAAAATGGCTGGATAGATGCCGCTAAAATGTCTTTCGACGAAGCCAAAACCCAATCGGGCGATGCGAAACGCCAGAAGTGCGGTGGGGTTTCCGGCGGTGTGGATTTCAAAGAATCTGAAGTGGTTTGCTTGCCAGCGCCCGTGATTCGCCGCTTGCAAGAATCCGGCGCATTGGATGCCGAAACCGTCAAAAAGCTCCTAGAACAAGCAGGCAACAAATAGCACATTGCGAGATGGAGGGGCGTATTGCATACGCCCCGCTTCATTAAAACGAATGCTTTTCGCACGCTTCCAACGTATTTTTCATCAGCATGGCAACCGTCATCGGCCCCACACCACCCGGCACCGGCGTAATCCACGCGGCGCGCTCAGCCGCTGCTGCAAATTCTACATCGCCCGCCAGTTTGCCGCTTTCCAGCCGGTTAATTCCAATGTCAATCACGGTTGCACCCGGTTTGATCCAATCGCCTTTGACCAGCCCCGGTTTGCCTGCGGCTGCCACCACGATGTCGGCTTGGCGTACCAGTTCAGGCGTCATGCTACCGCTGAAACGGTGGGTGACGGTGACGGTTGCACCCGCGAGCAACAATTCCAGCGCCATTGGGCGACCGACGATATTGGATGCGCCCACGATCACCGCATGACGACCTTTGTAAACTTCACCGATGTTATCCAGCAAGCGCATGACGCCATAGGGTGTACAGGGGCGCAGGCTGGGGATGCGTAACGTCAAGCGGCCGACATTGGTGGGGTGGAAGCCGTCCACGTCTTTGCTAGGGTTGATTTGCTCGATAATTAGCGAGGCATCCAAGTGCGGCGGCAGTGGCAATTGCACCAGAATGCCATCAATCAGTGGGTCACGGTTGAGTTCGTCGATCAGTTCGATCAGCTCGTGTTGGGTGGTTTGCGGGGGCAGGTCGTAAGAGCGCGACAGAATGCCGACCTCTTCGCAGGCTTTGCGCTTGTGGCTGACGTAGACTTGCGAGGCGGGGTCGGAACCGATCAGGATGACAGCAAGACCGGGGCGGCGTTTGCCGTGTTGCAGGCGGGCTTCAACACCTTGTTTGACTTCGAGGCGGACTTCGGCGGCAATTTTTTTACCATCAATGATCTGGGCTGTCATGGCATTCCTGCGGGGCTTAGAAAAACACACATTGTCGCATCGGACTCACTCGCCGTACAACTGCCGTTTCAAGCCGCTGCGATTCAGGATGGTGGTGGAAATTTCTTCGATCGAAATAGCCGTTGTCTCAATGAATGGAATTTTCTCCCGGCGATACAAACTTTCCTGCCATTGCAGTTCCTGCTGGCATTGGCTTAGCGAGGCATAGCGGCTGTTCGGTTTGCGTTCTTGGCGAATACGCTGTAACTGCGCCGCTGTGATTGTTAAGCCAAACAACTTGCTACGGAAGGGGTGCAGGAGTTTAGGCAAGCCCGGCGCATCCATATCGTCTTCCGTCAGCGGGTAATTAGCGGCGTAAATGCCGTACTGCATCGCCAAATACAAACACGTCGGGGTTTTGCCGGAACGCGATACCCCGATCAGAATAATATCCGCTTCGGCAAAATTTTTCGCGCTGATGCCATCGTCATTGGCTTGCGCAAAATTAATCGCGGAAATGCGTTTGGAATACGATGCATCGTTATGCAGCCCATGCGAACGCCCGATAGCGTGGGAAGAAGGTTGCCCCAGTTCTTGTTCCATCGAGCCAATAAAATTGTCGAAAAAGTCGTAAATCGCGCAATTCGCCTTTTCGATATATTGGCGCACGTTGGGATTGATCAAGGTGCTAAACACCAGCGGGCGGCAACCATCCAGTTGCGCCATCAGGTTGATTTGTTCAGCGGCTTCCTGTGCTTTTGCCTCGGAGTCGAGAAACGGGATGCTAACTTTGCGCCATTGGATGCCGTCGAACTGGGTCAACAAGCTGTGCCCCAGTGTTTCGACGGTAATCCCGGTGCGGTCAGATAGGTAAAATACTGTCCGCCGATTGCTCATTATTTACCATCCAGACTGGCAAGGTGCAGCCACGTATCGACCACGGTATCTGGGTTCAACGACAAGCTGCTAATGCCTTGCTCATGCAACCACACCGCGAAATCGGGGTAATCCGATGGCCCTTGCCCACAAATACCGATGTACTTACCGTGCTTGTGGCAAGCGTCAATCGCCATTTTCAGCAGCTTTTTCACCGCAGGGTTACGTTCATCAAACAGGTGCGCAATCAAGCCGGAATCGCGATCCAGCCCCAGCGTCAACTGCGTCATGTCGTTAGAGCCGATGGAGAAGCCGTCGAAGTATTCGAGGAATTCTTCCGCCAGCACTGCGTTGGAAGGAATTTCGCACATCATGATCAGGCGCAACCCGTTTTCACCGCGCTTAATGCCTTGAGTTGCCAGCAATTCGGTGACTTGTTGCGCTTCTTCCAAGGTGCGGCAGAACGGAATCATGATTTCGACGTTGGTCAAGCCCATTTCATTGCGGACTTTACGCAGCGCTCGGCATTCCAGCTCGAAGCAATCACGGAAATTGGCAGACAAATAGCGCGAAACGCCACGGTAGCCGATCATCGGGTTTTCTTCGTGCGGTTCGTAACGGTCGCCTGCCATCAGGTTGGCGTATTCGTTCGACTTGAAGTCGGACATGCGCACGATAACCTTGTTAGGCGCGTAGGCAGCCGCCAGAGTGGCGATACCTTCGACCAGTTTTTCCACGTAGAAATCGACCGGGCTGGCGTAACCGGCAATCTTCGCACCGATTTTGGCTTTCAAATCCGCAGGCAGGTTGTCGAATTCCAGCAAGGCTTTCGGGTGAATGCCGATGGTGTTGTTGATGATGAATTCCAAGCGTGCCAAGCCCACACCGGCATTCGGCAGGCGCGAGAAGGCGAAGGCGCGGGACGGGTTGCCCACGTTCATCATGATTTTCACGGAAAGGTCAGGCAGGTTGCCAGTGTCAGCGGTGCGTACTTCAAACGGCAGCAAGCCGCTGTAGATGAAGCCGGTGTCGCCTTCCGCGCAAGAAACGGTGATTTCGTCGCCAGCATTGATGAGCTGGGTCGCGTCGCCACAGCCAACAACCGCTGGAATGCCCATTTCACGCGCAATGATCGCTGCGTGGCAAGTACGTCCGCCGCGATTGGTGACGATGGCGGAAGCGCGTTTCATGATTGGTTCCCAGTCAGGGTCGGTCATGTCGGTCACGAGTACGTCGCCTTCTTTCACCTCGTTCATCTGGCTGATGCTCATAATGATGCGGGCGGGGCCTTGACCGATTTTTTGACCGATAGCGCGGCCTTCGGCGACCACTGTGCCTTTTTCTTTGAGCTGGTAGCGTTCGATAATGGTGGCAGAAGCGCGGCTTTCGACGGTTTCAGGGCGGGCTTGCACGATGTAGAGCTTGCCGTCGCCGCCATCGAGTGCCCATTCGATGTCCATCGGACGCTGGTAGTGCTTTTCGATGATCATGGCTTGGCGGGCGAGGGATTCGACTTGCGCTTCGCTCAGGCAGAAACGTTCGCGACGTTCCGCATCAACTTCGCGGGTCAATGTCGCTTTATTGTGCGCATCGCCAGCAGTGGCGGTGTACACCATTTCGATGGCTTTTGTACCCAAACGGCGTGAGAGGATGGCAGGGCGACCCGCTTCAATATTGGGTTTGTAAACGTAGAATTCGTCGGGGTTGACCGCGCCTTGTACCACGGTTTCGCCTAAACCATACGCACCAGTCACGAAGACGGCATCGCGGAAACCGGATTCGGTGTCGAGGGTGAACAATACGCCGCTTGCGCCGATGTCGCTGCGTACCATTTTTTGCACGCCAGCCGACAGGAACACTTTGTCATGTTCAAAATGCTGGTGGACGCGGTAGGCAATCGCACGGTCGTTGTAGAGGGAGGCGAATACTTCCTTGATGGCGGCGATAACATTATCCAGCCCACGCACGTTGAGGAAAGTTTCTTGCTGACCGGCGAAAGACGCATCCGGCAAGTCTTCAGCCGTGGCGGAAGAACGTACCGCGAAAGAGGCAGTATCACCTGAACCCGCTGCGAGTGTATCGTAGGCTTCGCGCACGGTTTCTAACAATTTTTCGGGTAATGGGGTGTCCATGACCCACCCACGGATGGTTTTACCAGCACTGGTGAGGGCGTGGATGTCGTCTACGTCGAGGGAATTCAGCAGCGCGTTGATGCGGTCAGCGAGACCGTCAGCGCGGATAAAATCTTGGTAAGCGTGTGTGGTGGTGGCAAAACCATTCGGGACGCTAACGCCCACGTTTGCCAAGTTACTGATCATTTCCCCAAGGGAGGCGTTTTTGCCGCCGACGATGTTGACATCGTGCATCCCCAACTGGTCGAACCAAAGAATGTAATCTGCCATTGCGCGATCTCCGTCAGTCGAATTTGGAAGTTCTGGATCTTTTATGGATGTGGTTAGGTGATTGTTTCACAAGGGGCGGGGGATAAAAAGAGCGGCGTTCTCTCATGAACGCCGCAAGCACCACAGTTAGCATAGATAAGCACTCGTAATGGGTGCTTAGCTGCCGCGTAAGATACCGAAAATAATGCATTGTAAAAAATCAATTGTTTCAATTATTACCATTGTATTGCACAATAATGACATAATTGAGGAGGGTAAATCACTGTGGCAATGCACTATTACAAGCAAACGCGTTACAAGCTACTGCGGACTTTTTGCGTGGTGGCGCAAAAAGAAAATATTACCCACGCTGCCGACCAATTGCATATTAGTCAGCCCACGGTGTCGTTACAAGTTCAAGCGCTTGAGCGTGAAATGGGCGAGAAACTGTTGGAGCGCCGTGGCCCTAGCGTGCGTTTAACCCCGGAAGGGCGAATTCTCTACCAATTGGTGCAACCCATTGCTGCTGGGATTGATTCCCTCAAAGAAACTTTTGCGGCGAGCCTCGGTAAAATGGAGCAGGGCGAGTTGAATATTGCGGTGGGGCAGTCGACTGCATTGTATGTATTACCCAAATATTTGGAGCGTTTTTGCGCGGCTTACCCCGGTATTCGCATTAATTTGCACAATGTCGAAGGGCAAAGCGGCATGAAAAAACTGCTGGAAGATCAGGTGGATTTGGCGGTGGGGCCGTTATTGCAGATTCCTGAAACGATTGTGTATAGGCCGTTTGTGTCGTTTGGCTCGATTCTCATCACGCCAGAACATCACCCGCTGGCAAAATTGAAAAGTAAAATCACTTTGGAAGACATCGGGCCGTATGGCTTAATTTTGCCGCCGCGCAATATGAGCACCTGGCGAATGGTGGATACGGTGTTTCGCCAGCATGAAGTGCCGTATTCGGTGGCAATGGAAGCGGGTGGCTGGGAAATCGTCAAACGTTATGTCGAAATGGGGCTGGGCATTTCGATTGTGACCGAAGTTTGCCTGACGGGTCATGAGAAAATTGTGGCGGTACCGCTTAATGATTATTTTCCTGCGCGTAGCTATGGCTTGATTGTGCGGCGGGGTAAGTTTTTCACCCCGCAGGCTAAGCGTTTTATCGAGATGTTCGACGAAAAATTCTTTATGGAAGAGTTGTGACCAGTTTCATGGTTGCCATTTGCTGCTCATCCAACAGGTTTTGATAGATTTTTTGATAGCGCTCGGTAATGGTTTGTAGGGTGTAAACCTGTTGAATGCGCTGCATGGCACGTGAGCCGACTTCCTGCCGCCAAACGTCCCCGGCATTGATCCATTCCAGCCAAGCGAAGGCAAGAGACGAGGGAGTGGTGTCTGCTACCGGCAAACATTGCCCGGTGTTGCCGATGATTCTGGCAAGGTCACTGACATCGGTGGCGACGCAGGGAATGCCGCAGGCCATGGCTTCGGTGACACTTTCGGGAAAGCCTTCACCGTAGCTGGAGCTTAGGGTATACAAGTCCAAGGCATTCATGAGGTGGGGAATGTCTTTGCGTCCGCCTAACAGGTGCAGGTTCTGTTGCGCAGGTATTTTATCCAGTAAATAGCGCAATTTGGGATTGTTTGCCATTACCCCGCGCCCCGCTAGGATGAAGTGCACATTGGGGTGATGCGATAATAACAGGCGAGCGGCCTCCAAAAATAAGGCATGATTTTTCACCGGATGGTAATGCGCAAACAAACCAATGACGAATGCATCTGCGGGAATTCCCAAGTTATGCCGCATCGTGTCGCGGTGGTAGCGATTGGGGGCGAAGGCTTGTGTATCAACACCGTTAGGAATCACTAGACTGCGCTGGTCATCGTAGCCCAGCGCGGCGTGCTGCTCAGCGCTCAGGTGGGTGTTGTAAATAATGTGTTCGGGGCTGGCGGAACGTTTGGCACCGAGTTCGATGACCCAGCGGCTGGCGCGGGCTTCTTGGTTGAGGGTGTGCACTGCGCGGTGAATGCTCCACAGCACCGGGTGGCGGTTGCCGAGAGAGAGATTTGCCAATGATGCGGCAAGATTGCCGTGGTACATCCAGCCTTGAATAATATCGGGCTGCAAGGTGCGCAATAAGCGTGTCAATTTGAACACTTGCCAGCCAGCGGTAATATTATTGTGCATGTCGAGTGAATAGACGTTGATGCCGTGTGCGCGGATGCGGTTGCTTAGCTCGGCTTCGCCATCGAGTGAAATTACCATGGGTTCAAAGCGGCTGCGGTCGATGTGCGCCATGAGTTTGTATAACATCGTGGCGGCACCGTCGGTATTTTCTGTGCTTAAGCGGGTGATAATGTGGATGACCCGAATTTTGTGTGTGGGGTGTGTCATTAGGCAAACTCTTCCTCGTGTGGCTAAACCTAATGCTGTTACACCTGCATCGTCATAAACAGCGGGGAGGTGATAGAGGTGGGTATTTGTCAGATAACTGTCATCGCACGAAAAAAAAGCTCCCCCGAAGGAGAGCCTAAGTGCTTTAGGGTATGTAGAGCGTTGAAGATTACCGACTCAGAGGAGGTAACGAAACATCGACACCGGCAATCTTCAAGAACGATTACACCTGTTTTCCATAGGGTTTACAATTGGTGCGATTTCAATTTCTTGATACAAGTCAACTAAGTTTAATGTTTTTTTTCAAGTGCTTGTCAGAGCAGGCCGGATGCGGCGATTATGTGTGCTGCTTAAGCTTTGGGTCAGAAGAAGAGGTTGGTATGAGTGCAATTCAATTTGATGCAGACTTGATTCGTCGCTACGACACGGCGGGGCCGCGCTACACGTCTTATCCGACGGCGGTTGCATTCGGGCCTTTTACCGAAGACGAATACAAAGCGCACGCGTACTTGAGCAATGAAGACCCCATTCCTTTGCCGCTGTCTTTGTATTTTCATGTGCCGTTTTGCGACACGGTGTGTTTTTACTGCGCTTGCAATAAAATCGTGACCAAAGACCACGCCAAGGCCGCAACGTATTTGCAATATTTGTTTCGTGAAATCGAGATGCAAGCCGCCTTGTATGATCGTGATCGGACAGTGGAGCAGTTGCATTGGGGCGGTGGTACGCCAACCTTCTTGAGTCATGCGGAAATGCGGGCGCTGATGGATAAAACCCGTGAACATTTTTCGTTGCACATTACGGACGATGGCGATTATTCCATCGAGATTGATCCACGTTCAGTGACGCCGGAAACCATTGGCGTATTGCGCGAAATCGGTTTCAACCGCTTCAGTTTGGGTGTGCAGGATGTGGATGAGCGGGTGCAAATCGCGGTCAACCGGATTCAGCCGATTGCGCAAACGCTGTCGATTATTGACGCGTGTCGGGCGTATGGGGCAAAGTCGATCAGCGTGGATTTGATCTACGGGCTGCCATTCCAGACGGTGGCAAGCTTCCGCCAGACCTTGGATACCATTATTCAAATGTCACCAGACCGCATTTCGGTATTCAATTATGCGCACATGCCGACGTTGTTTAAACCGCAACGCCGCATCAATGAGGCGGATTTGCCTTCGCCTGACACCAAGTTACAAATCATGCAACTCGCGGTGGAACATTTGACCGCTGCGGGTTATGAATACATTGGGATGGATCATTTTGCCAAGCCCGACGATGAATTGGCAATGGCGCAGCGCCAAGGCACGTTGCACCGTAATTTTCAAGGCTATACCACGCACGCTGATTGCGATTTAGTGGCGATGGGGGTGAGTTCGATCAGCAGCGTGGCGGAATGCTACAGCCAAAATGCCAAGACCTTGGAAGAGTATTACGCGGCGCTAGACGCGGGGCATTTGCCGGTGATTAAAGGGCTGACTTTGGACGATGATGATGTATTGCGGCGTTATATTATTCAGCAATTGGCGTGTCACTTTACGTTGAATTTTCACCAAGTGGAGCGGCTGTTCAGCCTAACGTTTGCGGATTATTTCAGCCGTGAATTGGCATTATTGCAGCCGATGGTGGCTGACCATTTGCTGCAATCGACATCAACAGGCATGGATGTTACCCCACGCGGGCGATTTTTGATCCGCAACATTTGCATGGTGTTTGATGCCAGTCTGCACAAGCAGGGCGTGCAGCAACGTTTCTCGCGGGTGATTTGAAGGCGAAACGTGTATTACAGCACGTCGCCTGCCGGTCGGCAGGTATGATGTGCCAATTGTTTGAGCCGGTTCATGTCTTCAACTTTCACCAAGCGGTGTTGCACGTTGATGATTTTTTCTTCCTGTAAGCGTGAGAACATGCGGCTTAGGGTTTCGACTGCCATCCCCAAATAATTGGCGAGATCGTGACGCGCCATGGGTAAGTTAAATTCATGGCTGGAAAATCCGCGCTCTTTATTGCGTTCCGATAAACTGGATAAAAAGGTGGCGAGGCGCTCTTCGGTACGCATTTGCCCCAGCGTTAGCAGCAGCATCTGTTCGCGTTCCAATTCTGAACCGATTTGGCGCATCATTTGCCCGCGCATAATCGGCAATTTGCCGCATAATTCTTGGAAATTATCCATACTGAGTTCACACACTAGCGTGTCATCCAAGGCTTGCGCGTCACAGGTGTGGCGGTCGCGGGCAAATGCATCGAAGCCGAGCAAATCGCCGGGCAGGTAAAAACCGAGGATCTGCTCCTCACCATCCGGTGTCGACAGCGAGGTCTTAATAGCTCCGGCTTTCACCGCGTAAATGGATTGTTGTTGGTCATCACGGTGAAATAAATAATCTTTTTTCTTGATCTTGACGGTTTTGTTGATAGCGTTTTCGAGCAATTCCAATTCATCGCGATTGAGGCCACGGGGCAAGCAGAGTTCACTTAAACTGCAATTGTGGCAAGCAACGGCTGATTTCTTAGCACTGTGTAAGGCAACTGGTTTCATGCGTCATCTCTAGCGGTGATGATATTTCAATGAAAGATTGTACACGTTTATTGGTGTGAGTGTAGGAGAATAGGCTGAATAACATAAACACATTCCCCTCTGACGCAATGCTGGCTACTATGCACCTATGAAGTAGTTAAACGGAAATATTCAGTGGAAGAGCAACAACTAAACACCAAAGCACAACCCAGCAAGGGCATCTATTTATTGCCCAATTTGCTAACCACCGGCGCGATGTTCGGTGGTTTTTATGCGATTGTCGCCGCCATGCAGGGCAAGTTTGAAGCTGCCGCGATTGCGGTATTCATCGCCATGATTTTGGATGGTTTGGATGGGCGCGTGGCGCGTATGACCAATACCCAGACCGAATTCGGGGCGCAATACGACAGTCTGGCGGATCTGATTTCCTTCGGTGTCGCGCCGGGTTTGGTGATGTATCAGTGGGCGTTGGTGCATTTGCAATCCGCAGGTGTGGCGTGGGGAAAGGCGGGTTGGTTAGCTGCGTTTGTTTATGTGGCGTGTGCGGCCTTGCGGTTGGCACGGTTCAATACGCAAATCGGTAAAGTTGACAAGCGTTTTTTTGTGGGCTTGCCAAGCCCGGCGGCGGCTGCGGTGATGGTGGGCATGGTGTGGGTGTTCCATGACCTTGAGGTGATGGGGCGCAATGTGCAAATTCCGGCGTTGTTGCTGACCTTGGCGGTGGGGCTGTTGATGGTGAGCAATATCAGTTTTTACAGTTTCAAAGATTTTGACCTGCGTAATCGTGTGCCATTCGTGGTGGTGTTGGCGGTAGTGCTGGCGTTTGCGTTGACGACGATTGACCCGCCTAAAGTGTTATTTGGGGTGTTTTTGTTGTATGCGTTGTCAGGGCCGTTGTTTTGGGTGTGGCGGCGCTGGCGGAAGTTTCAGCGGCGTAAATCGACGTAGCTTATTCCTTTGCGGCGTCATTGGGTTAATGTGTACGCAATATTGAGATCATCGCCTCCTGTGCGCGTGGTGGTGAATGCCAATGTGCCGCTTTTAACGCGTTTAATACCTACCGCGCAGGTGATGGTTGATGCACTGCTGACGGATGGGCAGTCAATGCTAGATGAAGCTACGGCAAGGCTTATGCCTGTTGGGATAATTTCCAACTTGGCTTGCGGATCGTTAGAGCTAATCGAGAGTGAACTGGTGCCGGATGTGGTGTCTTCTCCCTCAGCAAACGTGAGGGAGATGGCCGGTTCAATGCTGACTAACGCGACCTTAGGGACAGTTAGGTGGAGTGTCTGGGTGCTGCCCGCTAACGTTGTGGCGCTGGCGATGGTAGCGATTAAGCCAAGCACGAAATAAAGTGAGCGCATGGGGTTTTCCTTGGGTTCTGACCCTCATAGGCTAATCAAATCGCGATCACTTGTCGCGTTCGCTGCGATTAATGGCATCCTCTAGTTTTGCGTCAGCGTGTAGATAATGTCGGCAGTATAATTACCGTAAGCAATCATGCCGGAGACGCTGGTATCAGCGGTTAATGTAATGTTGGCGGCACTTGTTTTGACCATTCCCACAGAGCAAATAGTTTTTGCTGTATTTATCAGTGCTTTGGATTGTCCACAAACAGTACCTGTCAATCCAGATGTTTGAGCTGAAAGAAGAATTCCATTAGCTGATAATTGATTTGTGTTTAGTGTTGCCGTCAATTTTGCCTCAGGGTTATTTGAGCTGATTGCGACAGGTACGGTCACCCCCTCAACAGGAAGAACGATGCCGGAAAATCCGTCGCCTGCGTTTAAAGGTGGCTCAAAGGAAAATGAAGCAGAATTAGTGGTGTCTACGTCGATGAGGGCGACGAGGGGAACGGTCAGGCTGAGGGTTTGGGTGTCTTTTGCGCTTTCAGCGGCGTAGGTAGCGCCACTGCTCAAAGCAATTAAGGAAAATAGTAAGCGTAGGGTTTTCATGGTGGTTCTCACTGTTATTATTCTGGTGGTCATTTAACCGGAAACATCAAAGCCATTGGCAGGCCCTGTTCTTTTAATACCCTGTGTTGTCGGCAATGCGCGGATCAATATTTCTTGATTGCGCTCGGCATTCAGATCAACGGTAAATTGTGTTTGTTCCAAGCGATAATTTGCAGGCACTTTATCGCTATCCACTACCACCAAACGCCATTGTCCGAGGGGAATGCCAACAAAACTGAAGCTGCCATCATGCAAGGTTGTGCGCTTGTGTACAATGCGTTTTCCAACTTCTCCGACGGGCTGTAGCTCTAATAATACCCGTCCCAAGCCTTTGTCGGGGCGCAAGCTTTCTTCGGTACCGGAGGTATCAAAAACAGCAGCGGCGGCATCGTTGACATACGTTTGCAATTTACCACTGACTTTTGCGGCGGGATGTAACGCTAACTGTGGGCGCGTAGTGGTATTGGGTTGAACCGTGACCCGTGCCTCAGCGCCTTCTTGACTAAGCATATAACCTTGGGCATTGGGGCGACTACTGTCGATTTGCACCTGATAGTCTTTGGCAATGACGCCGGGGTAGTGGAATTGCCCGTCTTTGTCGGTGACGGCGTATTGCCCACCCATTTGCACAACCACTTCACTGGCAGGTCGTTGGCTATCAGCAAACTGGACTTGTCCTCGGACTTCGCCAATATTGTTGCGCTTACGAATAGGCACGTCGAGCGGCACGCTGTATTCCAGTTGCAGGCTGTCGTCCTGTGACAATTTGCCGTCATTGGCTTGGGTGTCGGTACGGCGGGTGCTAAGGCTGACATTACCACGCCGTTTGAGGTCATGCGTGTATTTGACTTCCAGACTGTTGGCGTAAGTTTGTTCACTGTCGTTTTTATTGCGTTGCAGATAGCCTGAAAGCGCCGCTCGCTTGTTGAGTTTCAGGTTGGCATTGATTCCGGCGGCTGTGCGTTTGCCCTCGCTGTCTAAGTTATTGCTAATGGATGCATCGGCGTTGAGGTTGAGTTGTTGAGTCGCCTGCCAATTCACCGCAAGTTCTTGTTTAGTGCCGTTACCGCTGGTTTTTAAGCGGTCAGTGCGTTTGCCTTGTTCGACGGCAGCACGCACGTTGACGTCCCCTAAACGGTGGCGATATTCCAAGGTGGTGGCTTGAATATCGCGATCAGTGGTCGGGGTAGGGCGCACGTCATGTTCTTGGCGTTGGCGATGCCCAAGGCTAACTTCGATCTGACTTTCGTTGCCAAATTGTTGCGTAATGCGGGCTTGGTGTTCTTGGTCTTCGCGTATTTCGCGACTGGGGTCAGCTTCCAGATTTTGCTGGGTTTGGCGAGTACTGGCTTCGAGGCTGGTTTTGTCAGCCACTTGATAGCGGGTATTGGCAAACGCTTGGCGGGTATCACTGCTGCTGCCATCGAATTTGGCGTCAGCGTTGAGAATTGAAGCGTTAGCACCAACAGGCCCCCATTGACCATTGAAGTCAACCGACCATGCATTCGCGTCATCATCTGCTGCTATTTCGGTACGGGCGCTGAGGTGCTCGCCTTGCCAACTACCACCCACAGCGGCAATGGTTTGTTGCCTTGCTGGTGTAGTGGCAGTCGCTTGCTTATCGTGTTTGATCAGGCTGGCACTGGTGTCGAATTCGTCCCATTGATAGTTTAGGGCAGCACCCGCGACGGTTTCTTGTTGGGTATCTGTGGAGCGGCTTTGCCCGTTGAAAGCTCTTATTTCCAGTGGCTTTTTGTTTTCAGCAGTTTGCGGGGTATACACGACTTCAGCGCCGATCCCGTTAAGGGTATTGCCGCTGAGATTGCTGGCGTGAAAGCTTTGATGCCCGGTATTGACCCGGACTTCATCATTCCAATAACTGCCCCGATATTCCGCTTGTTGATTATTGAGTGACCCCGTGTCGCTGCTGTCTTTGCCATTGCGCAAGCGCACTTCAATATTGTGTTCACCTGCCGCATCAATGGCGCCTTGCGCGGTGTATTCGAATTGGCTTAAAGCGGTTTCGCTGGTGCTACCATCGCTGTTTTTGCGCTGTTGGGTGGTATAGCGCGTAGCAAGTTTGCCAGATAATTTTTGGTAGCGGCTGATGCCTTTGGGCGTGCGCGAAATGAGGGGGATTGTCACCGATTCTTGTACGGATTTACCGCCGCCCCGTGCGTCGAGGCCAAGCCGGTAGCTGCTGGTGTCGTCGATGTCGCGCGGGATTTGCCCCGTGACAGTAACACTGCCAGATTCCCCCGCCGCGAGAGTCAAACGTCGCGGGGATACTTTGCGTATATAACCTTCGTCGTCATTGCCACTCAATTTGTAAGTAACGCTGCTGTTGCCGGTATTTTCCAGCAAGAATTCAATGGCGTATTGTTCGCCGCCCAACAAACTGCTGGGGGGCGATAAGGCGGTTAAACCTAACCCTGCTTGTTCTTCAACTTGGATGGCAACCGTCTGGCTGCTGCCAATACTGCCATTCCCTTGTGCGCTGACAATGTATTGTATGTTGTACGTGCCTGAGGTGGTGCCGCGTGGTGCCGTAACATGCACCAGACGCACATCCCGCGAGCCATTGGCAAGTGCAAACGGGGCGGTATTGGTGACCAGTTCCCAGCCGGTGGGCAGGATGATATTTTCCTGTAGTTGTTGCACTTGCCCAGAGCGGTTTTCTACATTAAACCGCAGCGTAATAATCCCTGGTTTGTCGACCGTTATCTGGCGTTGCCCCGCTGTGATGCTGATCTCATCAGCGGCATTCGCGACTTGCGCCAATACGAGCAGGCTGACAGCCAGCGTTAGACGCAGCGTGTTACGCGCTGTTAGCTGCTGTGGATGGCGTTGTGCGTGCATCGTTTTCCCCCGCTGGTTTGTGGTATTGGCTGGTGGTACTTACGGCTTGATGGTCAAATTAATGTCTGACCCGAAGATTTGCCCGTTATTATTGTCTTCAGCAGCCAGCAGCGCTTTGTAGTTACCCGGTTGCAGGCTATCGAGATTGATGTTGAAAGCTTCGCGCTCACCGTTGTAAAGCCCGTGAGTTTCCGCTTCAAATCTGCCGATGCTATTGCCATCCGCCGCAAACACGTCGAGTGAAACTTTGGGGCGACTGTGGCGCGTGCCGGTATTGCTGAGATCAACCGAGAACCAACGAACGCCTTGCGTGTCACGAGCGACCGAAGGAGCGGCAAAGGTGAGGTTGCTCGCGCCTTTATTGCCGACGTTTGCCAGCACTTGCACGGCGTAGCGGACTTTTTGGTGGATCGTGAGGCTAGGTTGATCAGTAGGTGTTTGTGCCAGTTGTGACTCGCGGGATTTGTTGGAAACAGGTTCGAGCATCAACATGCTCCAATACGAGCCTTGCAAGTTGTCAGTAGGCACTTGTAAGGTGTATGGCACGCTTTGCGATGCGCCGGGGTCGAGAATCACGCGATCCGTGCCGAGCGAAATCCAGTTGGCATTGGAACGGTTATGGCTGCCAGTGCCGGGGGTGTACTCGGTACTGCCATCCGCTTTGATTTTGACATCTTCTTGATAGATTTTGACTTCAGCGGGTTCATTGCCGGTATTTTTTAATTCCAGCACGCCGCTGACTGTGCCACCGGGATTTAGGGTGTATTCGTGGGAAAGCCCGCCGGACAGCATCACTGCTGCTTGCGCGGCGTGTAAAGAGAATAGGCACGCGAATGCCGCCAATTTAAAAGCATGGTGTTTCATTTGATTAGCCCCTGTTATTTACAAACCCTTATTGGGTTGTGGTTACTTCTACTTGGTATTCGATTTCAATGTTTTTGGTGCCGTTACCGTCGGTGACATCGAAATTGCTGATTTGAAATTCCAATGGGATGCTGTTGACGTCGCCTGTGCCTTTAAACAAGGTTAAAGTACTCGGACAGGTAGAAGTATCTAGCCTAACGTAATTTAAACCATTTTGTAGGCTTGAGTCTGACGATGAACCTAAGTCGCGTTTAACATCCAGCATCCCCGCTATCCAATTTGTCACGGGCTTGACACATGCCTTTAGTTCCCATGAAGCGGGTAGTCCGCTGGAATTCAATCCAACACTATTAATTTCTATGTTAGTTCTGATTGTAAATGTCGATGGATAATAATCGCCAGCATTGGTGATGGTATCAGGTAATGAATCAAACCAATCGTCAGCTACCACGGAAATAGCATTCGCGGGTAACGCCGTTGTTGCCAAGGCTACCCCTAGCAAAAAATGTTGCCAAAACTGCATATTATCGCCCCAGTTCCCCTAAATCCCCAACGTCTGGGAAGCCGAAACTTCCCAGACTAAACTACTAACCTGCGGTTAATGTGTACGTAACAGTAACCGTTTGACCTGTTGCATGTGCCATCATGCCAGTACTATCAGGTGCGAGGATATACTCGATAGCTCGTGCTGCTACGACGCCCTCTGTTGTTGCCGTGCGGGTATTACCAATGGCGTCGACTAAATCAACGTTTGTTGTGCCGTTAAACGGAATCTCTGTGCCATCAGTTCCATCAGGTTTAGCAACCTTCACTGATAATTTCCAACCAGCAGGTAGAGCAGCGTTTAATTTACCTTGAAGTGTGCGGGTTGTACTACCAGCCGCCGCGACATTAGAACTGAGTTTGTAGGTAACACCTGTCAATTTTTGAGAACCAGTGAACGCCTCACCTGCGTTTTTTGGTGTGACAATCTTTGTTGCTGCATCAGTACTAGTATCATCAACAGTGATGGTCATTGCGCCTTCGCCTGATGCATCAATTACATCTAACAATGCAACTTGAGGAACGGTAACGGTAACAGTTTGGGTATCATCAGCATCAGTGCCGTCGGTAGCTGCCCCTGTTTTGTAAGCAGCGAAAGCGGAAGGAGTTGCGAGGATTGCAGCGATAGAAAAGATCAAGATTTTCTTATTCATAATATGCTCTACTTTGTTGTTGATTTATTGAAATTATGTTTAGTTTGCATAGAGTTCAGGTTTATCGCCCCATGAACTGAGTGTATAGTATATGGCTTGTGTCTTTTTTACCAGACAGGTGATGAAATTTTTTATCATTATCATGTCTAATAAATAGACATTCCTGAGCTAAAAATGATTAAAAATATTGCAGGAAACGCTATCATGTTGATTAGTAATTTCTATTATGAATTCTTGATACTGGGGTTAGTGAGTACGTTACTGCTGTTACTGTATGTGTTGTATGTGCGGGTTCCGGTGGATGCGGCTTATTTGCGCACTGGCTTGGGTAAGCCTAAAGTCTTGCTCGGTAGTGGTGGCTTTGTGATTCCGTTCTTGCACACACTCACGCCCGTTAATCTGCAAACGTATAGCCTTGAATTACACTTGCATGGCGAAAACTCTCTGATTACCAAAGATTTATTGCGTGTCGATGCCCTAATCGTTTTCAGTGTTAGGGTGGCGGCTCAACCTAACAGCATCCAAATCGCAGCAAGGGTACTCGGTGAAGTGGATTTGCAACGCGGCACAATCCAATCCTTACTAGAAGCAGAGGGTACAGCCGTATTACGTGGCACGGCTGCTATGATGCCGTTCAGCAGCGTGCATCAGCAACGCCAAGATTTCACTGAAACCGTCAACCGTCGCCTTAACCTGCAACTGCAAAAATATGGGTTGGAAGTGGTCTCAACCGCCCTGATGAAGGTAGAACAAACGTCGAAAAACTACTATGACCCTCAACAAGTATTAGATGCGCAAGGACTGATGTTGTTGGAGAAAGCCCAATTTACCTATGCTAAGCAGCGTCAACTCCAACGTTGGAATGCTGAATCATCTGCCCGCCGCCACGATTTTGAAACGGCAATACAGCGCATGGCGTGGGAACGTGATGAATTCACGGCTCGCTTACAGCACATTCGCTTCAAAGCCGAAGCCGATGCGAAAGCCGAGCAAGAGTTGGATGAAATTCATTTGGCGAAAGAGTTGGCATTTGAAATGGCACAGCGGGATGTGCAACTTATTCGCCTGCAAACCGAACAAGAGTTGAAGGCTGCTCAATCCATCGTCCCGTTAAAACTGGTCAGTGCATAAATTCCTACGCCGAGTGGGGCAACACGCGCTATCATTAGCCTCACTTTAAGAATTGATACAACGGTTGCCAGCCACACGCGCAGCGCAGCCGTGTTTAGGAGCAGGAACATGTCCAAAGACCGTTTGATTATTTTTGATACCACCTTACGTGATGGCGAACAAAGCCCCGGCGCGTCCATGACGCAAGAAGAGAAAATCCGCATTGCGTTGATGCTGGAAAAAATGCGCGTGGATGTGATCGAAGGCGGTTTCCCGATTGCCAGCCCCGGCGATTTTGAGGCGGTGAAAGCGATTGCCAGCCTTGTCAAAGACAGCACCATTTGCGGTTTGGCGCGTGCCTTGGAAAAGGATATTGACCGTGCGGCAGAAGCGATTAAGCCCGCGAATTCCGGGCGTATCCACACCTTTATTGCTACCTCACCGATCCACATGCAGAACAAGTTGCGCATGACCCCCGATCAAGTGGTTGAACAGGCGGTATTTGCGGTGAAACGGGCGCGGAATTACACCGATGACGTGGAATTTTCGTGTGAAGACGCGGGGCGTTCCGAGTTCGATTTTCTGTGCCGTGTAATTGAAGCGGCGATTAATGCGGGGGCGCGTACCATCAATATTCCCGACACAGTGGGTTATCAGATTCCCTCGGTGTTTGGCGATATGGTCGGGCGTTTGATTGCGCATATTCCGAATGCTGACAAAGCAATCTTTTCGGTGCATTGCCACAATGACCTCGGTTTGGCGGTGGGCAATTCCTTGGCGGCAGTGATGCAAGGCGCACGTCAGGTGGAATGTACTATCAACGGTTTAGGCGAACGCGCCGGTAACGCTTCCTTGGAAGAAGTGGTCATGGCGATTCGGGTGCGCCCCGACGTATTCCCGGTCGAAACCCGCATTGAAACCACGCATATCGTGCCGACTTCGCGTTTGGTTTCCAGTGTCACCGGCTTCCCGGTACAGCCTAACAAAGCCATTGTGGGCGCGAATGCGTTTGCGCACGAATCTGGCATTCACCAAGACGGCGTATTAAAGCACCGCGAAACCTACGAAATCATGCGGGCGCAAGACGTGGGTTGGTCAGACAATAAAATTGTGTTGGGCAAGCATTCCGGGCGCAATGCTTTCAAGACCCGCTTGCAAGAACTCAATATTGTGTTGAAATCCGAAGAAGAACTCAATACCGCCTTCTCGCGCTTCAAAGACTTGGCTGATCGCAAACACGACATCTTCGACGAAGACTTGATGGTGTTAATGATGGATGCGCGTTCTGCCCAAGATTTCATGGCGTATGAATTGATTGCGTTGAATGTTTGTTCCACGACCGGCGAAGCACCAAACGCCAGCGTTACCCTAAAAGCCCACGGCAAAGAACAGACTGCCACGGCTATTGGTGGTGGCCCAGTCGATGCGGTTTACAAAGTCATCGAAAGCATTGTCGGGGAAACCGCGACGCTGGCGCTGTACTCGGTCAACAACATTACTAGCGGTACGGATGCGCAAGGCGAAGTCACGGTACGTTTGGATAAAGGCGGTCGCATTATCCACGGTCACGGCGCGGATACCGACATCGTAATCGCTTCTGCTAAAGCGTATGTGGATGCGTGGAACAAACTCGCCAGCCAAGCGCTGCGCGAACACCCTCAGCACCATCAGGGAGTGTAAACGCGGGTGGATTTGCAGGTACGCCATCGCTACATGCAGGCCATGGGGATTCCGGTGTGGATGCCGAAAGAGATGTGCGGCTTCACCGCTGAAGATTCCCCCCTTCCTAACCTTCCCCCGCAAGGGGAGAAGGGACAAGAGGTGGTACTTACTACTAACCTCGAGCTTCTTTCTCCTTCTTCGCTCCCTTCACCCCTTGCGGGGGAAGGGCTGGGGAAGGGGGGTTCTTCCGACTTCTCCACCCTCTCTTGGCAAGACCTCCGCACCGCCGTCCAGTCCTGCACCCGTTGCGCCCTCAGCAAAACCCGCACCCAAACCGTGTTCGGCACGGGCAATCAACAAGCTGCTTGGATGGTCATTGGCGAAGCCCCCGGTGCGGAAGAAGACCGTCAAGGCGAGCCGTTTGTGGGCAAAGCGGGTCAGTTGCTCAACAATATGTTGCTGGCGATCGGAATGCCGCGTGAAACCGTCTACATCGCCAATGTGCTCAAATGCCGCCCGCCCAATAACCGCGACCCGCAAGCCGACGAAGCTGCCAATTGCCGAGGTTACTTGGAGCGCCAAATTGCCTTGGTGAACCCCGCATTGATTCTGGTGGTCGGGCGCATTGCCGCGCAAAACCTGTTGCAAACCACCGCACCACTGGCGCGTTTGCGTGGGCAAGAACACCGTGCACCAATTAGCGGTACGCCGGTAGTGGTCACGTATCACCCCGCGTACTTATTGCGCCAACCCTCTGATAAGCGTAAAGCTTGGCAGGATTTATTGTTTGCCCGCGAGGTCTTCGCCCGTCATGCTCCAACCCAATGAACCGGATTTTTTACCGCTACGCCCCATGACCTTGAACGATTTGGATGCGGTCATGGCACTGGAGTTACGGGCGTATCCCTTCCCTTGGACATGCGCTATTTTCAGCGATTGCTTAAAACACGGCTACTCCGGCTGGTTGTATGAGCAAGATGGGCAGTTGCAAGGCTATGCCATGTTGATGTTTGTGTTGGATGAAATGCATTTGCTGAATATTTGCATTGCCCCTGAGCGTCAAGGTCAAGGTTTGGGCAGTCGCTTGCTGAAAACGTTGGAGCGTATCGCGCGCACCGGCAACGCAGAAACCTGTTTTTTGGAAGTGCGTCAGTCAAACTTTGCGGCGATTCGCTTGTATTTAAATGCAGGTTTTAATGAGGTTGGGCTGCGCAAAGGCTATTACCAAGCCGAATTTGGGCGTGAAGATGGCATTGTCATGGCAAAAACCCTGTTCTAAGGTCTTGTAAAAAAATTGCGGATAGGGTGTGTATTACCGCTTCGTAGTAGTATTATTGCCACTTTTATGGCAGGAGCTTGAGTAAACGTGTGGGTAAAACGGAATTTTAAAGGTCGGTCGCAATGTTGACCCCAGACAACGCGGTGCATGTGCCACCGGCTGTGCATCATATCCCCGCTGATAAAGTGTGCGGGCGTGCCAAAGATGTAATCAGGCGTTTGCAAAAAGCGGGTTACGAAGCCTATTTAGTGGGTGGTTGTGTCCGCGATTTATTGCTCGGCTTAGTCCCCAAAGATTTTGATATTGCGACCAGTGCGCACCCTGAAGAGATTCGGCGTTTATTCAACTCCTGCCGTTTGATTGGGCGACGTTTTCGTTTAGCGCACATTTATTATGGGCGTGATTATTTGGAAGTAGCGACCTTCCGCGCACCCCACGATGACAGTGAAGATGGCGGTAAGGTCAATGATGCCGGGCGCATTATCCACGATAATGTCTATGGCACCTTGGAAGAAGACGTGTGGCGGCGTGATTTCACCATCAATGCTTTGTTTTACGACCCCATTAGCGATGAATTGCTGGATTTTGTCGGCGGCTTGGATGATTTGCGTAATGGCAAAATCCGTTTGCTCGGCAACCCCGAACAGCGCTTTCGTGAAGACCCGGTGCGGTTGTTGCGGGCGGTGCGGTTTGCGGCAAAATTGAATTTTGAGATTGAACCCGCGACCTTGGCGTGTGTGCGCCCGATGGGAATTTTGTTGGAAGGCGTGTCTTCCGCACGTTTGTTCGATGAAATTATTAAGCTGCTGCACAGCGGTTGTGGTTGGAACACTTTCCGGTTATTGCGCGAATACAATTTGCTGGAATACTTATTGCCGCTGACTTACGAAAGCCTTGAGGACGATGACACCGGCAATTTCGAGCGCATGATCACGTTGTCGTTACAGAATACCGATCAGCGCTTGGCAGAAGGCAAGTCGGTGATGCCCGCGTTTTTGTACGCGGTATTGTTGTGGCACGAAGTTTCGGTGGTGGCTGAAGAGTTGCAGGCACGTGGAATGCCGGAACTTCAGGCAATGACGCAGGCGTCCGGCGATGCTTTGCACGATCAGGTGGATTTCACCGCTGTGCCGCGCCGTTACAGCAATATTACCCGCGAAATTTGGTTGTTGCAGTCGCGTTTCCGTTACCGTGATATTCGTCGCGCCACGACTTTGCTGAGCAATCCGCGTTTTCGGGCGGCGTATGATTTCATGTGCTTACGTGCCGAAGCCGGTGAGCCAGTCGACGATGATGCGGAATGGTGGACGGCGTTCCAGAGCGCTACGCACGAAGAGCGCGAAGCCATGTGCAAAGGCGCGGCAATCAAAGGCAGTTTGCGCCGCCGTAAAAAACGCCGTAAACCTAACGCTGTGACCAAATCTGCTTCATGACGCCAGTGCTTTGCTACATTGGTTTAGGCAGCAATCTGGGCGATCCAGTGGCGAATTTGCACTCGGCACTGAAGCACTTGGCGGGCGCAGAAGGCGTGGCATTGCGGGGCGTATCGCGCTTTTACACCAGCAAACCGATGGGGCCGCAAGATCAACCGGATTATGTGAATGCGGTGGCGAGTGTACTGACGCAGCTTTCTGCACACGCTTTATTGCAAACCTTATTCGCAGTGGAACGGGCGCACGGGCGGGTACGGGACGCAGCGTTGCGTTGGGGGCCGCGTACCCTTGACCTCGATTTATTGCTGTATGGCGATGCCATCATTAACACGCCTGATTTGTGTGTTCCTCACCCCGGTATCGGTGAACGCTCGTTTGTGGTGTTGCCCTTGCTGGATCTTGCGCCGCATCGGGTGTTACCGGATGGGCGCAGTTTGTCCGCTTGCCGTGCAGCATTGGCGTGTGATGACCTTTATCCGCTCACACTGGGTTGAACGGCTTCATTAAACGCCGCTTTGCCTTTGCTCAGTTTGAACCCTATCGTATTACACCGCTGGTAAAAACAGCAGCGTTAGCACCGTCGCCACCAATAAGCCGCCCATAATCGCAATCGCCATTGGCCCAAAGAAAACGCTTTCCGACAAGGGAATCATCGCCAAAATCGCGGCGAGGGCGGTGAGCATAATGGGGCGGAAACGCACTACCGCCGCTTCAATTACGGCTTCACGCGGCACAAACCCCGCGTCAATATTGCGCTCGATTTGATCCAGTAAAATCACCGAGTTGCGCATAATCATGCCGGAAAGCGCAATTGTCCCCAACATGGCAACAAACCCGAACGGGCGATCAAACAGCAGTAAAAACAACGCAACCCCAATCAAGCCAAACGGTGCTGTCAACACCACCATAATGACGCGCTGGAAACTTTGTAATTGAATCATTAGCAGCGTGAGCACTACCACGATGAAGAGCGGGAAACCCGCGCCGATGGATTCGTTGCCTTTGGCACTTTCTTCTACCGCGCCGCCGATTTCCAGCTTGTAGCCCAGTGGCAAGTTGGCGCGAATTTCACCCAAACGCGCTTCAACTTCTGTTGTCACGGTTGGTGCTTGAATCTTGCTGTAAATATCACCGCGCACCGTGATGGTTCGGGTGCGGTTGCGATGCCAGAGAATGCCTTCTTCCTGCACGTAGTCGATGGTTGCCAGTTGTGAGAGGGGAACGGTGTTGCCGGTGTTGGTCGGTACATTCAACCCGGCAAGGCGCGAGAGCAAATCACGTTCGCCTTCCGTTCCGCGCAACAGAATCGGGATGGTTTGATCTTGCTCGCGGAATTCGCCAATCGGTGTGCCGCTCAAGGTGCTTTGCAGCAGTTGCGAGAGCGCGGATTGCGTGACCCCAAGGCTGATGGCTTTGGCGGTATCGAGTTTCAGGCGAATCGCTTTGCTGCGTTCGTTCCAGTCGAGATGCACATTCACCAAATGCGGGTTGGCACGCATGACGGTGGCGACTTGCTCGCCGAGTTCGCGTAATTGCCACAAATCTTCACCCGATACACGGAATTGCACGGGGTAACCGACCGGCGGGCCATTTTCCAGACGAATCACCCGCCCGCGAGCCAAGCCAAACATGGGGCTATTGTCCAACAGGTCAATGAGTTTGCTGCGCAAGGCTTCGCGGTCGGCGATGCTTTTGGTGGTAATCACGAATTGTGCAAAACTGGGGGAGGGCAGTTGTTGGTCTAAGGGCAGGTAGAAACGCGGTGCGCCATTGCCGACATACGCTGCAAAGTTTTCGATGTGTTCCGTTTGGGTGTCGAGGTATTGCTCCAGCTTGCGGGTTTCAGCTTCGGTGGCTTGCAGCGAAGAACCTTCGGGCAATTTCAAATCCACCACCAATTCCATGCGGGTGGAATCGGGGAAAAATTGTTGCTGCACAAACTGAAACATGAAAATTGACCCGGCAAAGGTCGCCACCGTCAGCACAATAACGATCAATGGGTAGGCGACACAGGCTTTGATCAAGCCGCGAAATCCGCGATAGAAGCGCGTGGCAAGTTTGGATTCGTGATGCTGGTGTTGTCTTTCTGGCAACAACTTATACCCCAAATACGGAATCACGATCACCGCAACAAACCACGAAATCACCAAAGCAATCGTGACCACTTCAAAAATCGAACGGGTGTATTCCCCCACGGAAGATTGCGCGGTGGCAATCGGTAAGAACCCGGCGGCAGTGACTAAGGTACCCGTCAACATCGGAAACGCAGTTGTGGTGTAGGCAAAGCTGGCGGCTTTCACCCGATCCCAACCTGCTTCCATTTTCACCAGCATGACTTCGATGGCAATAATCGCATCATCCACCAGCAAACCCAGCGCGAGTACCAGCGACCCCAATGAAATTTTGTGCAAGCCAATCCCGAATAAGTGCATGACAAAAAAAGTCGCTGCCAATACCAACGGAATCGAAAGTGCCACGACTGCCCCCGCTCGCATTCCCAAGCTCAAAAAGCTGACGGTCAGCACGATAATGACGGCTTCCGCTACCACTTTGAGGAATTCGTTGATGGAGCGTGTCACCGCCGTGGGCTGGTCGTTGACGCGATGCAATGCCATGCCCACCGGCAATTGGCTTTCGATACGTACCAGTGCGGCATCCAGCGATTTCCCCAGTGCAATAATGTCGCCACCTTTGCGCATCGAAATCCCAATTCCCAAGGCTGCTTGCCCTTGATAGCGGAAGGTGGAATGGGGTGGGTCGGCATAGCCGCGTGTGACTTCGGCGACTTCATGCAAGCGCAGGGTGCGATTGCCAAGGGTGATTGGTAAATTGCGAATGTCTTCAAGGTCGCTGAAGGCACCGGCGGGGCGCACGTAAATGCGGTCGGTTGCCGTATTGTAAGCGCCAACGGCAGCGATGGCGTTTTGCGCTTGCAGCACATCGACCAGTTGTTGCACGCTAAAACCGAGGTTTGCCAGTTTGCTGTTAGCAAGGGTGATGGTGACGCGCTCTTCTTGCTCGCCAATGCTGAGGATTTTTGCCACGTCTTTGACCAATAGCAGTTCTTTGCGAATGCCATCCGCTGCGTCGCGTAATTGCGCAAAGCTGAAACCGTCGCCGGTCAGGGCAAAGATATTGCCGTAAGTTTCCCCGAATTCATCGTTGAATAACGGCCCCACCACGCCTTGCGGCAGGGTATGGCGCATGTCATTCACCCGTTTGCGAATGTCGTAAAACATATCGGGCATGGCGGCAGAGGGCGCATCATCTTTGGCAATCACAAAGATATTGGTTTCGCCGGGGCGGGAAAAGCTGCGCACAATATCGACGTGCGCGGTTTCGAGAATGACTTTTTCGATGCGTTCGGTAACTTGTGACTCGATTTCTGGTGCGGTGGCACCCGACCAGTAGGCTTGCACCAGCATGACTTTAAAGGTGAACGGCGGGTCTTCCGATTGCCCTAATTTGGTGTAGCCGAAAATGCCCAGCCCTAAGGTGAGCACCATCAGGTAGAGCACGAAGCTACGGTGGCGTAGCGCCCATGCCGAAAGGTTGAAACTGCTCATGAGCCTGCCCCATCGTAAGGAATCGGGTTGATCACTTGCCCGGCACTGAGTTTGTGAACCCCAGCCGCAATCACTTTTGTGCCGACGGGTAGGTCGCTAACGCTAATGCCATCATGCTGATACGCCAGCACGGTGATGGGGCGTAATGTGACCTGATTATCCGCCCCGACGACCCACACTGCTGTTTGTTGCGCTTGCTGAAACAGTGCTGATGCGGGCAACCAACGTGCGGTTTGCGTGGCGTTGATGGGCAGTTTAACGTCGGCAGTTACCCCTAAACGCAAGCCAGCGGGCGGATTCAGCAGGCTGATTTTGACCAGAAAACTGCGGGTGGCATCGGCGGCGGGGGAAATTTCGCGTACTTTGCCTTGCAAGACCTTATCGGGTTGTGACCACAGGGTAATGTCGGTCAGCGTGCCGGTTTGCAAGGTTTGTGCGGTGGTTTCGCCGACACGGATGTGGACTTCGCGCTCGCCTGCGTAAGCGATGTGGACAACGGGTGTGCCAGCGGCAACGACTTGCCCCGCTTCGGTGTGGACTTGGGTGATAATGCCGTCTTGATCCGCGACGAGTTCGGTGTAGCCTGCTTGATTGCCGCTGAGTTTGAGTTGGGCTTGGGCGGCGGTGACTCGTGCATTGGCGGCGTCGTGGGCGGCTTGGGCGTTATCTAACGCAGATTGTCCGATGAACTGTTTGCGGTGCAATTCGCGGATACGGGTTAATTCGGCTTGGGCGTTGGTGAGGTCGGCTTCTGCGGCGGCGAGATTGGCGCGGGTGCTGCTCAGATTCAGTGCGACGTCAGCGGTGTCGAGGCTGGCGAGGACTTGCCCGGCTTTGACGGTATCGCCGGGGTCGACGTGGCGTTTGATGACTTTGCCACCGACGCGGAAAGCGAGATCGGCTTCCAGACGTGCTTGGGTTTCGCCGGAAAAGGTTAGCGTGTTGGCGGTGTGCGTGTCATTGACCGTCCAGACTTGGGCGGGGCGTATGACGGTGGCGGTAGTTTTTGGCTCTTGACAGGCACTCAGGGTGAAAAGGAGTGCAATGCTTGACCATAACAGTTTGGGTTTCATCAATGAATCTCCGAGGTGAGTGCGCCGCGCCAGAGGGATTTCAGGGCGGCTTCGAGCATTTGTAAATAATCATCGGCGCAAGCGCATAAGAGTGAGCGCTCTTTCATCAATTCCTTCAAGGGGGTTGGGCGCAGCAACTGCCACAAACCGATCAACAGCGCATAGCTTTGCAGCATGAGGGCTTGCGTGGCTTGCGGGAAATGGTCACGCAGTGCGGTGACGACTTCGGCTAATTGGGTGAAGGTGCGCTGTTCAAAGGCAAACGCAATGTCGAGTGGAATTTGGCGTTCCAATAAGCCATGGCACAACGTAGCAACCGGCAGAAAGGCGGGGAAATCCAGCAAAAATTGCCGTTGAATGCTGAACAAATCGTCTATGGTCATCGGAGGCGCATGTTGGGCGCGTGCTTTCAAACGGCTAAAAAATGTAGCATTATGGCGCTCGTGAATGCCGAGGAATAGCTCCTCCTTGCTGCGGAAATACAAGTAGACTGTGCCTTTAGCAAGCCCTGCGGCGGTGGCGATGTCAGCGACATTGCACATGCGTTCAGGATGGGTGAGCCAAAGCTGTTCGGCAGTATCAAGGATAGCTTCGCGGCGCAGTTCCTTGTCTTCGGGGTTAGTGGCACGGATTTGCATGTAAATGACTGCTGGTCAGTTGTTTGTGAAGATTGTAAATGACCAACAGTCAGTTGTCTAGCGTATTACTTATTGCAGAGTTATCTCAATATTCATACAATTTGATGATCGTCATGTGAGATTGTATGAAATGTTAATGCGTAACCTTGCTGCCACGCTCCAGCGACTCGCAGCCGCTTTCCCTGTCATCACTGTCACCGGCCCGCGTCAGTCGGGTAAAACCACGTTGGTTCGCGCCCTGTTTGCGGATAAGCCTTATGTTACGTTGGAAGACCCTATCGAACGTGAATTTGCCCGCGAAGACCCGCGTGGTTTTCTCGCCAGATTTGCCAGCGGTGCAATTTTTGACGAAGCCCAGCGCTGGCCTGATCTATTCTCGTATTTGCAAGGCATGGTGGATAATGACCGGCAAGTCGGGCGGTTCATTTTGACTGGCTCACAACAGTTTGGTTTGTTAGCGGGGGTATCGCAATCTTTAGCCGGGCGAGCCGGTGTTACCCGTCTGTTACCGCTTACCGCCGATGAAATACCCGCTGTCAGCCAAGGTAACATTAGCCTGAATCAGTTGTTACTGACGGGGGGGTATCCCACTTTGCATACGCAAGTCATACAGCCACACGATTGGTTTGCCAGTTATGTTGCCACTTACGTTGAACGTGACGTGCGTCAAATTATCAATGTGCAAGACTTGAGTACTTTTCAACGGTTTCTGCGTTTATGTGCTGGGCGAACCGGGCAATTATTGAACTTGAATGGTTTAGCCAGCGAAACCGGCATTTCCCATAGCACCGCCCGTGCGTGGATGTCGGTGTTGGAATCCAGCGGTTTGGTGCATTTACTGCCCCCGTATCATCGCAATTTCGGCAAACGTTTGGTCAAAACGCCCAAACTGTACTTCATTGATACCGGATTAGCCTGTTGGTTGTTGGGTATCCGTGCTGAAGAACACCTCGCCTTACACCCTTTGCGTGGTGAGTTATTTGAAACCTGGGTCATCAGTGAATGCCTGAAAGCACGTTACAATGCGGGCTTGCCCGCCGACTTGTATTTCTGGCGCGACAATAACGGCGTGGAGGCAGATTTGGTTTTCGAGTCTGGCAACCAATTGCAAACCGTTGAAATTAAATCGGGGCAAACCATCACCAGTGATTACATCAAAGCCGGTAAACGTTCCACTGCTTTTGCTGCTGGTGAAGTAACGTTAACGCCTTGGTTGATACATGGCGGTACGGATAATTACTTGCGCAGTGGCGTTGAGGTGATTGGTTGGCAACGACTTGCTCGTAAATTTGTATACAATAGCCCAATCATCCACTAACAAGAGGAACCACCATGAAGGCCGATCACGCCAAAATTGTATTAAATGCACGTAAAAATGCCGACGAACGCGCCAAAGGCTACCGCGAACAAGCCTTAAAGCTGTACCCGTGGATTTGCGGGCGTTGTGCGCGGGAATTCACGCACGCCAATTTGCGCGAATTGACGGTGCATCACCGCGATCATAACCACGACAATAACCCGCAAGATGGCAGCAATTGGGAATTGTTGTGCTTGTATTGCCACGATAATGAACATCAAAAGTTAATCGAAGCCGAGCGTGGCGGTTCTGCCGGAACCAGTGGCCCCGCCGCCGCAACGCACAACCCGTTTGCCGATTTGAAAGCGAAGATGCAGAAAAAATAGCGGGGTTGCTGGAGTTTGTGACGCTTTTGGGTTTTCCGGTATACTCTGGCGTTTCAGCCAATTTGGGATAGCCGCGCTCCATGAATCCTGATCTTGCCCGCTTGCAAGCTTACCCGTTTGAACGCATCCGTACCTTGCTGCAAGGCATCAGCCCCGCTGATTTGCCTGCGGTTTCGTTGGCAATGGGGGAACCCAAGCACCCAACCCCTGCTTTCATTCACGAAGCGATTGCAGCAAATTTGGGTGGTTTAGCCCATTACCCGCTCACCAAAGGCTCGGCAGCGTTGCGCGACAGCATTGCTGCTTGGCTGACACAACGCTTTCAGCTTCCGGCAGGATCGGTGGATGCGGAACAGCATGTCATCCCCGTGAATGGTACACGCGAAGCACTGTTTGCGTTCGCGCAAGCGGTGGTGACGCGCACTGGCGATGCGGCGGTGGTGATGCCCAATCCCTTCTACCAGATTTACGAAGGTGCGGCTCTGTTAGCCGGGGCAGAACCCGTGTTTCTGAATTGCACCGCTGCGAATGGTTTCATCCCCGATTTTGCCGCCGTGCCCGCAGCGGTGTGGCAGCGTTGCCAATTGCTCTATATTTGCAGCCCCGGTAATCCCACGGGCGCGGTCATGCCGTTGGAAACGCTGCAATTAGTGCTGCAACTCGCGGAAACCTACAACTTTATTGTCGCGGCAGACGAATGTTATTCCGAACTGTATGCAGACGAATCTCAGCCACCAGCGGGCTTACTACAAGCCGCAGCGCAGATGGGGAATACGGCATGGAAGCGTTGTGTGGTCTTTCATAGCTTGTCGAAACGTTCCAATTCGCCGGGGATGCGTTCTGGCTTTGTGGCAGGCGATGCGGAAATCCTTGCACAATTTTTGTTGTATCGCACCTATCATGGCTGTGCGATGCCGCCACCGTTTCAGGCCGCGAGTGCTGCTGCTTGGGCGGATGAAACCCATGTGCAAACCAACCGTGCCTTGTATCGTGAAAAATTCGCGGCGGTGATGGCGATACTCGCGCCGGTGATGGACGTTTCCCAACCAGCGGCAGGTTTCTACTTGTGGCCGCAAACGCCAGTGGATGACAAAATATTTACCCGTGAATTGTTTGCACGGGCGCATGTGAATGTTGTTCCCGGCAGTTATTTGTCACGGGAGGCGGACGGGATGAATCCGGGCGCAGGGCGGGTACGCCTCGCCTTGGTTGCCCCGTTGGATGAATGTATTGAGGCGGCGGAACGTATCCGGCGCGTAATCGAAACCCTATAAATTTGGAGAAAAGAATGTCAGACGTAAGCCAACTGCAACGCATTATCGAAGAAGCCTTCGAGCGCCGCGCCGACATCAACCCGCGCAATGCAGAAAGCGAAACCCGCGATGCGGTGAACGCAGCGTTGGAATTGCTGAATGCCGGTAAATTGCGCATTGCCACTCAACACGGCGTGGGCAACTGGGAGGTGAACCAATGGCTGAAAAAAGCCGTGTTGCTGTCATTCCGCTTGAATGATAACGAAGTGATGGATGGCGGTTGCACCAACTATTATGACAAAGTGCCATCGAAATTTGCGGGCATGAGCGCGGATGAATTTGCCGCTGGTGGTGTGCGCGTGGTGCCGAATGCGATTGCACGGCGTGGTTCGTACATTGCTCCCGGCTGTGTGCTAATGCCGTCTTATGTCAACATCGGCGCGTATGTGGATAGCGGCACGATGGTGGATACGTGGGCAACGGTCGGTTCTTGCGCACAAATCGGTAAAAACGTGCATTTGTCCGGCGGCGTAGGCATCGGCGGTGTGTTAGAGCCATTGCAAGCGGGGCCGACGATTATCGAAGATAACTGCTTCATCGGCGCACGTTCCGAAGTCGTCGAAGGCGTGATCGTGGAAGAGGGTGCGGTGATTTCAATGGGGGTTTACATTGGTCAAAGCACGCGCATTTATGACCGCGAAACCGGCGAAGTGACCTACGGGCGGGTTCCGGCGGGTTCGGTGGTGGTTTCCGGCAACCTGCCATCCAGCGATGGCAAGTACAGCCTGTATTGCGCGGTGATCGTGAAGAAAGTCGATGCGAAAACCCGCAGCAAAGTGGGCATTAATGAGTTGTTGCGCGACATCTAACGCAACATCTGGAGCAGCGCCCGGTACTTGGGTGCTTCTCCAGTCGCCTGATTAATATGCTCTTTTATTCCCCAACTGCCGTAAGCCTGATAAGTGCGCGGCGCTGAAAACGCCACAAACAAACCATTCCCGGTAATTTTTTGCCAGCCTTCCAGAAATTCGATATACATTGCTTCCATCGGCTGCGCCCGGTTTGCACCAATGTACTGCGGATTGGGGAAGTCGCGAATGGAACGGGCTTTGCGATCCACCAAATGTTGGCCACCTTCATACGCAATCAGTTTAACGCCGTGTTGTTTGGCGATGTCCGCTTGTTTCTGTATGCGGTCGAGGACATTTTGCAGTGAGTAAGCGTTACGTGTGTCCTTCAATAACCGAAAAACGTCTTCCGTGGTGCGTATTTCCCCCTGCTGTTTGTCATGCACATAAAAGTAGGGGGCAATGGCTATGGCATCGGTGTGTTGATAAGCGTTGTTGTAACTGAGCAATAAAGTGCTGAGTTTTGGATTGGCTGCCCAGCTTCCCAACACTCGCACTAGCCGATCGTCGTTGCGAAACACTTGCTCCCAAAGGCGAAACACTTCCAAGGAGCGTTTGACGTAATATTTGTGTCCAGCTTGTGCGGGGTCAGTGTCGAGTTTGTACTGTACGCCCATTTGTTTGGTGTAATGTGCTTGGGTGAACACCGGATTCCACGCTTCGTTGGTGTATTCCACATACACTTTTAAGTGCGGACGCAAATGTTGATGTACATAATCCGCGTATTGCTGCACCAGTTGATCGTCTGCCGCGTGGGGGATATTGAACCACGCATCGGCATTCAATTGATTCGCCAGTTTTACCATGATTTCCAGCGGCGCACCCCGCCGCCCTTCTGCGCCTGCCCAGGTCGCTTGTGACAGGCGCGGCATCTGTTGCCAAGCAGTGATCGGGTTACGGGTAATGCCGGACATATTCATAAAGCGCAGCGTTTTGAAATCGCGCATAAAATTCAGGTAATCGGGATTAAATACAATGTCATCGTAATGCGTTACAAAGTCACGGTAATCACCGTCACACTGTTGATCGCTGTTGACGCGCTGGAACGGATTGCTGGCACAAATGCCACCCGGTAGCAGTACGCGGATATTGCGCAAATAATTGTCGGGTTTGGATTGTTGAATGGTGAGCGTGACTTTGAGATATTTATCGGCGCCAGCCGCAATCTGAATAATGTCTTTGCCGGGCAAGTGCTTGATTAATTGCGCATCGTCGCCATAAGCCAATTCGCCCTCGCCGTCATACAACACGGTGTAATGACCGTCAGGCAAAGTACCCGCAGGCAGCCAATGCAACAAATTGGTACCGGCCTGCCCACCATTGAGCTGTTGCGGCCAGCCGTCGGCGTCATAAACAATGTTACCGTGCGTGAGCTTAGCATCCGCTTCGGCAAACGGCAGCGACATTTTGAAAATATTGACGAAGGGAACACTGGAGTCGACCTGCATCACTTCGTTGGTGTTCATGCCAACCGGCAGGTTAGCGGCGTGTGTTGGTGAGGTGGCAGACAGAAGGCAAACCATGCCATAAATTACCTGCCAAACCGATTTTTTTATTAATGTCACAAGCTATTCCATGCGGCGCGTTAGAATGGCGAAATGATAGCAGGATACGTGACGTTCATCACTGCCTCTGCTGCGAATTGAGCACTAGAATGCAGCGCATCACCATTCACGGAACTTTTGAGCATTACCTTGTCCTAAAAAAGAAACTTGAAATATTAGTTTTTACTAATATACTGGGTAGCAGCTTGATTTGGGGAAAATACATGAGACGTTTAAACAGTGCCATCTTGGTCATCTTATTGGGGTTTGCAACGCTGCAAACAGCCCAAGCAGCGGGTTGTGGCACCAGTGCCAGTGCGGTTAATAAAAATGCAGCAGCACATTTGGAATCGATCCAGAAATATTCAGAAAAATACGGCGTTAGCGCGGATATGGTGAAAGCCGTGATCGCTGTCGAATCCTGCTACAACAGCACGGCTTTGTCGCCCAAAGGGGCGCAGGGTTTGATGCAATTGATTCCCGCGACCGCCGAACGTTTCGGGGTGGAGGATGCATTTAACACCACCCAAAATATTCACGGTGGCACGCGCTACCTGAGTTGGCTGATGAAACGCTATGACGGCGATTTATACAAAGCGGTTGCGGCGTACAATGCGGGCGAAGGCGCGGTTGATAAATACAAAGGCATTCCGCCGTATAACGAAACCCAACATTATGTGCGTAAAGTCTTGGCGGTGTATAACGGTTTGAGTGGGCAGGCGATTGCGTTACCCGCTGTCAGCACCGCTTCTGGGAAAGGCAATAACGGTGCAGTTAGCGCCCCGGCTAAACAAGTGTTCCCCGCCGGTAAACCGGGGCGCTCTGGTTGGCAAGCAGCCAAGGCCAAAGCGCCGCACTTGTTTAAGCATTAAACATTCGTTAGCAGTTTTAACAGTTGTTGCTGAGCATTGCTGTTTGCTGTTTCGGCGTTTGCGGGTTGTTGGCGCACATACGTGCCATCCGCCTGCAATTCCCACGCCTGTGTATTGTCTTGCAAATGCAATTCAAAGGCCTCATGAATAATCCGTTGGCGCAATACGCGGTCTAAGATCGGAAAAGCCACTTCCACCCGTCGGAAAAAATTGCGCGGCATCCAGTCAGCACTGGAGCAATACAATTCCTCATCCCCTGCATTTTGAAAATAAAACACCCGTGGATGTTCCAAAAATCGTCCCATCACCGAGCGCACGTGAATGTTTTCAGAAATGCCCGCAATCCCCGGGCGCAAACAGCAAACGCCACGCACCACCAGTTCTACCCGCACGCCAGCTTGTGACGCTTGATACAAGGCGCGGATGGTTTGCGGCTCAATCAAAGCATTCATGCGGGCGCGGATCAATGCCGGTTTGCCTGCCCGTGCGTGTTGGATTTCGCGTTGAATTTTATCCATCACCGCTTGGTGCAAGTTAAAGGGCGCTTCCAGTAAATATTTCAAGTCGCGCATTCGCCCCAGCCCGGTGAGCATGTGGAAGACTTTGTGCACGTCTTCCGTCATATCAGGCTGGCAGGTGAGCAGGCCGAAGTCGGTATAAATGCGTGCCGTGCCGGGGTGATAATTGCCGGTACCAAGGTGCGCGTAACTACGCAGGCGCTTGCCCTCGCGCCGCACCACCAAACACAATTTGGCGTGCGTTTTATAGCCGACCACGCCGTACACCACATGCGCTCCGGCATTTTGGAGCTGACTAGCGAGGTCGATATTGGCTTCTTCATCGAAACGGGCGCGTAATTCAACCACGACAGTGACTTCTTTGCCCAAACGCGCGGCGCGAATCAGGTGTTTGACCAGCTCGGATTGCTTGCCGGTGCGATACAAGGTCATTTTAATGGCTAACACGTCAGGGTCTTGCACCGCTTGCCCGATGAAGTCCAGCACTGTTTGAAAACTCTGGTAAGGGTGGTGCATTAAAACATCGCCGTGTTTGATGCACTCAAACAAATCCGAGTGATGTTCGGCAAGCGATGGGGCAGGGCGAAATGGTGGGAAACGCAAGTCAGGGCGCTCTACCAGATCCGCAATCGGCATCAAGCGATTGAGATTGACCGGGCCATTGACATTGTAAACGTCCTGCTCGCACAGGTGAAAATGTTCCATTAAATATTCGACATTACCCGGTGGGCAATGGTCGGCGACTTCCAAACGTACCACGGCACCGTAATTGCGTTGTGGTAATTCGCCTTGCATGGCCTGCAACAGATCTTCGACCTCTTCCTCATCCACGTACATATTGCTGTTGCGGGTGAGGCGGAATTGGTAGCAGCCCGACACTTCCATGCCGGGGAAGAGCCGCTCAATAAACGCGTGCAAGATCGAAGAAAGAAACACAAAACTGTCTTTGCTGGCAGCCATGTTTGCGGGTAAACGGATAATGCGCGGTAATGTGCGCGGTGCTTGCACTATCGCGGTGTCAATTTCGCGCCCAAAGGCATCCGTGCCTTGCAAGCCAACGATAAAGTTGAGGCTTTTGTTGATGACGTTCGGGAACGGGTGCGCCGGGTCTAGCCCTAGCGGGCTTAGCAAGGGCATGAGTTCGCGGTCGAAATAATCCGATAGCCACGCAAGCTGGCGTTCATCCCAATGCGTGCGGCGCACAAAGTAAATGTTTTCTTGGCGCAGCGCGGGAATCAGTTCGTCATTTAGCAGCTTGTATTGGGTTTCCACCAAGGTATGGGCGATGGTGGTAATCTGTTTCAAGGCCGCCGTGGGGGTTAAGCCATCCGCGCCAATCGAGGCGATGTCCAGTTGCAATTGTTGTTTGAGACTGGCGACGCGGACTTCAAAAAATTCATCCATATTCGCGCTGGAAATGCACAAAAAGCGCAGACGTTCCAACAGCGGTACTCGCGGATCTTGTGCCAACTCCATGACGCGCCGGTTAAAAGCAAGCAAACTGAGTTCACGATTAAGGTAGTAATCGGGATTATTCAGGTCGGGTGCAGCATTTTCCTGCATGATAACATCCTGTTCCGTATCCGGTATTGTTAGTAATTGGCAGCCACCATAGTAGCAGGTTGTGACGCTTTGATGACACTCTCTGTAGAGGTAATCATCTTCGCCTAGACGCCAAAAATAGCGTAACGGTAATGGCGGCAAGTTGGCAGGGGCAGTTGTTGTTATTCTCATGATCGACAGTACACTGTGTAATGGTTTTATTGATATAGTTAAGTGACGGTCGCCGATCATACACCATGTGGGCTGAATCATAAAAAAATGAGGCATGATTAGATATGTTTGAATTAATCAAATCTGGCGGGATTATGATGTTCCCCCTGATTCTGAGTTCGATGATTGCACTGGCGATTATTATTGAGCGTTTTCTGTCGTTACGGGTCAGTAAAGTGGTACCTTCCAGCGACATTGAACGCGCCCGCAAGTTGGCTGGCATCACCAAATTAGCCGACGTGCAAGTCGATGAATTACGCAACGGTTCGCTCTTGGGGCGCGTGTTAGCGACGGGGCTGGAAAGCCGCGACTTGCCACGTCATATTATGAAAGAGAACGTCGAAGAAGCTGGACGCCACGTCGTACAAGAATTAGAACGTTACCTGCCAGCTTTGGGTACGATCATTACGATTGCGCCAATGATGGGCTTGTTGGGAACCGTGTTGGGGATGATCGGGGTTTTCAGCGCGATTAATACCGCTGGCGTGGGTAATCCGCAGCAAATGGCGGGGGGGATTTCCGAGGCGTTGGTGACAACCGTGGTGGGTTTGTTGATTGCGATTACTACTTTGGTATTTGAGCGTTATTTCAAAGCCAAAGTTGACGGTTACGTGGCGATCATGGAACGTGAAGCGCTACGGTTGATTGAAATTGCCAATTCCAGCCGCAAAACATTACCAACGGGAGCGCCCGCACCGCTGCCTCGCGGGGGTAAGCCTGCATGAAATTCCGTACCCGTGAACGCAGTGAAAGCAAGGTCGATTTGACCTCGTTGATTGATGTGGTGTTCATGCTGTTGATTTTTTTCATGGTCACGACTACCTTTGACAAGAACGCTGAACTCAAGATTGAGTTGCCGACGGCCAGTAATGTGGCGGCGGCTTCCTCGGAAGATAAGCTGGAACTGCTGATCGACGGGCAAGGGCGTTACTACATTAATGGGCGTGAAGTGTTGAATAATCAGCCGGAAACGCTGTTTCAAGCCATGAGCATGACCTTGGAAGAAATGGGTAATAATACCCCGCCACTGGTCATTTCGGCGGATGCGAGTGTCAATTATCAGGCAGTCGTGACCGCAATGGACATCGCCGGGCGCTTGGGGTTGACCAATTTTTCGATGGCAACCTCGCAAGCGACCCGCAAACCACAGGAATAGGATGACAACACCACGCACGACGGGCTGGCAGGTTTATCGACGGCTGATTGGCTATTCGTTGGGCTACTGGCATTACTTGGCGCTGGCAACGGTGGGCTTGGTGATCAGCGCGATGACGCAGCCATTTTTTGCGTGGGGGCTGCAACCTTTGCTGGACAAGGCAATTATGCAACGTGACCCCGATACCATTATGTGGTTGCCAGTGGGGATTCTGGGGCTGTTTTTGTTGCGTGGTGCGGCGATGTTTTTGTCGGGGTATTACATCGGCATGATCGGGCGGCAAGTCACTAAAACTTTGCGCAATCAGGTGTTTAACCAGTTATTGCGGATGCCGGTCAGCTTTTTTGAGAATACCCAAGCGGGCAAATTATTGGCTTACGTCAGTTATTACATTGATCAGGTGGCGAATGCCAGTATTCGCGGCATGACGACCCTGGTGCAAGATTCGGTCACTATTCTCGGCTTGTTGGGCTTAATGTTGGTGTATAGCTGGCAATTAACCTTGGGTATCTTGGTGATTGTGCCGGTGATTGCGCTGATTGTGGTGTACGCCACGCGCCGTTTGCGCCGTTTGAGCCATAAAGTGCAGGATTCGGTGGGGGATGTGACCCAAATTGCTAATGAAATGATCCGTGGTTACAAGGTTGTGCGAATTTTCAACGGCGAACCGTATGAAGAACGCCGCTTCGGGGCTGCCAATGAGCAGAACATTGACCTGCACATGAAACGCATGGTGACGGAATTGCTCAGTACGCCCTTGGTGCAATTCATGGTGGCAGTGGCACTCGCCGCGATTGTCTTCATGGCGACCCGTGAATCGACGCTGGAAACCTTGTCGCCGGGTACGTTTATCTCCTTCATTATGGCGATGATTCTGATGCTCACCCCTATCCGCAATTTGACGCAGTTGAATGCGCAATTGCAGACCGCGATTGCGGCGGGTGAGGGCATTTTTGAGTTGTTGGATAGCCCCACCGAAGCCGATACTGGCAAGCAAGCGCTGACTCAATGCCGGGGCGAAGTGCTGTTTCATAACGTTTCATTCCGTTACCCGAACACCGATAAGTGGGTGTTGCGTGACATTGATTTGCGCGTCAACCCCGGTGAAAAAATTGCCTTGGTGGGCAAGTCAGGCAGTGGCAAAACCACGCTGGTGAACTTATTGCCGCGTTTTTACGATGTGCAACAGGGCGAAATCTTGCTCGATGGGGTGCGCGTAGCCGAGTTGAGTTTGTACAACTTGCGCAGTCATATTGCGTATGTTGGGCAGGACGTGGTGCTGTTTAACGATAGTGTGCGGAATAATATTGCTTACGGCGATATGCGTGGCATGGATGATGCGCAAATTCGTGCCGCCGCTGAAGCCGCTTTTGCGTTGGAATTCATCGAAAAGTTGCCGCAGGGTTTTGATACGCTGATTGGCGACAATGGGGTGATGTTATCCGGTGGGCAACGCCAACGCTTGTCGATTGCGCGGGCGATTCTCTCGAATGCGCCGGTGTTGATTTTGGATGAGGCAACGTCGGCGTTGGATACTGAATCCGAGCGCCATATCCAAGCGGCGTTGGATAATTTGCTCAGTAACCGTACCACATTCATGATTGCGCACCGTTTGTCGACGATTGAGAATGCGGATCGCATTTTGGTGATGCAAGACGGGGCGATCATCGAATCCGGCAAGCATGGCGAATTGCTGGCGCTGAATGGGCAGTATGCACGCTTGCACGCGCTGCAATTTCACGATGACACTTGAGCGCTGGCTGCTAAACGTTTGGTATGGCAATGATCGGCTGGGTAAGTACCTGCTGTTGCCATTGACGGGACTGTTTTGTGTTTTAGCGGCGTGGCGGCGTTGGCAGCATAAACGCCAGCAAGTGAAACATCCCGTGCCTGTCATCGTCGTTGGCAATATTTCGGTGGGTGGCACGGGGAAAACGCCGTTGGTGATTTGGTTGGTGGAACGGCTGCGCGAGGCAGGATTTAAGCCGGGGGTGGTGAGTCGGGGGTATCAACGTCAAGCGGGTGATATTGGTGATGAACCGACGCTGATTAAGCAACGCACTCAAGTTCCTATCGCGATTGGCAGCGACCGCAACCAAGCGATTGCTACTTTGCTGCAACAACACACTTGCGACATGGTGATTGCTGATGATGGTTTGCAACACTATCGTATGGGGCGTGATGTGGAAATCTGTGTGGTGGACGGGCAACGGCGTTTTGGGAACGGTTTTTGCCTGCCCGCAGGCCCATTGCGCGAACCTATCTCGCGTTTGCAATCTTGCGATTTTGTGATCGTCAATGGCGATACCATGCAAATACGCGGCGATACTTTGGTGAATTTGGCAACAGATGAAACGCAATCGTTAATGACATTGGCAGGCAAAACCGTGCATGTTGTTACCGGCATCGGCAATCCGCAGCGCTTCCTCCAGTCGCTGGAACAGGCGGGTTTGCAGGTCATTCCACACCTTTACCCCGATCATCACGCCTTTACTGGCACAGAATTGTGCTTTGACGACACACATCCCATCATCATGACGGAAAAAGATGCGGTAAAATGCCGTCAATTCGCTGGGCAAAACGCTTGGTATCTGCCGATTGAGGCAGTGCTGGATGCGACGCTTGCCCACGCTTTGCTCACCCGTTTACAAGGATTCAAACATGGATAAGAAATTGCTGGAAATTTTGGCTTGCCCCGTCACTAAAGGGCCGCTTATTTATGACAAGGCTAAACAAGAGCTGGTGTCGAAATCGGCGCGGTTGGCTTACCCGATTCGGGATGGCATTCCGGTGATGTTGGAAGAAGAAGCCCGCGCGTTGACCCAAGAAGAAGTGGAAGCCTTGCACGAATGAATACAGTGTTGGTGATTCCGGCGCGGTATGCTTCGTCACGCTTGCCGGGCAAACCCTTACGCGAACTGGCAGGCAAGCCTTTGATTCAGCATGTCCACGAGCGGGCAATGGCAGCCGGTTTTGCTACGGTGTTGGTGGCGACGGATGATGAACGTATCCGGCGCGTGTGCAGCGCGTTTGGGGCACAAGTTGCCATGACTGCCAGCACGCACGAAACTGGCAGTGACCGCCTTGCCGAAGTGGTGCAACAACAAGGCTGGGCAGATGACACCATCGTGGTGAATTTGCAGGGGGATGAGCCACTTACACCTGTAGAAAATTTGCATCAATTGGCGCGTAATTTGGCGCAATACCCGCAAGCGAGCATTGCAACTTTGGCGACACCGATTCTCACAGAGGTTGATTTTCTTAACCCTAATATCGTCAAAGTCGTGCGGGATGTGCGGGGCATGGCCTTGTATTTCAGCCGTGCGCCCATTCCATTTCAGCGGGATGAAGGGATTTTATTGCAAGATTATGCGTTACGGCATATTGGAATGTATGCGTACCGTGCGGGCTTCTTGAAAGCGTTTGCAGGGATGCCGCCCGCGCAAACCGAGCAATTGGAAAAGCTAGAACAGTTGCGTGCATTGGCGCATGGCTATCGTATCCACGTTGATATTGCTGCGGAAATTCCCGGAGCAGGGGTCGATACGGAAGAGGATGCGCAGCGCGTCGCAACACTCTTGTGTGATTAATAAATAATCATAATGTAAGGTTGTATATTATTATATTATAATAAGCTATTGTTTTGCTTAATAATAAGCATTTGACAACTTAATACGCCTCAGTCACTATTTCGCAACAAATGTTGAGAAATCGCAAAAATACAGTGGAGGAGTGATTATTTATGTTGAGAAAAACTACCCTTGCAGCAGCGGTGCTATTCGCACTTGGCACACCGTCAGCGTTCGCCACCAACGGTCTTGCACCGACTGGCTTGGGTCAAACCCACAAAGCAATGGGTGGCGCTGCGGCTGGTTTCGCTGTCAGCCCGATGAGCATGGCGGCTAACCCGGCGGCAGCATCGTTTGCACCGGACGGTTACGATGTGGGTTTGGAAGTTTTTAAACCAAACCGTACTGTTTCCCTGAAAGCACCTTTTTCACCTACCGGCACGGCTGTAGAGGCTGACGGTAATGGCGATGAAATGTTCCTGATCCCGGAAGCGGGTTACAAGCGCGACATGAAGGGCGGTTTGTCAGTCGGTGTGGTTGCCTACGGTAACGGCGGCATGAATACCGCTTACGATAACGGTGTACCGTTTGGTGCAGGTTCGTTTGGCGGTTTGCCGGGAACTTCTACCAGTATCGACCTGAAACAAGTATTCATTGCACCAACCGCTAGCTATAAAGTGAATGAAAATGTTGCTGTCGGTGCATCCGTCAACTTGGTCGGTCAGCGTTTTGAAGCGGAAGGCTTGGGTGCGTTCACTGGTTTTAGCAGTGACCCAACGAAATTAACGGACAACGGCGGTTCTAAATCCACAGGCATTGGCGCGACAGTGGGCGTTCAAGGTAAATTGTCTGACAAGTTGTCGGCTGGGCTTGCGTACCGTTCTAAAGTGAGCATGGGCAAACTGGATGAATACAGCGGTTTATTCCCGAATGGCGGCGAATTTGATGTGCCTGCCGCTACCACTGCCGGTATCGCGTTTCAAGCCACACCGCAGACATTGATCGCAGCAGACGTGCAACAGATTGAATATTCCGGTGTCGACGCTATTGGTAACTCACCGTCTACACCGCTGCCATTTGGTGCTGAGAATGGCCCTGGATTTGGCTGGGAAGACCAAACCGTGTACAAAATCGGGGTGAAACAGCAAATAAATGACGGTTTGGCATTAATGGCGGGTTACAACCGCGCGGAAAGCCCATTAGCTGGCGGTGTAACCACTATTAATGTTTTGGCACCGGCTGTTGTGGAAGACCACTTGTCTTTGGGTTTTGAGAAAAAGCTGACACCAAAATCCAAAATCGTGGGTTCATACATTCACGCGTTTGAAAACACAGTGGAAGGCACGGCAGTGCTGCCACCCGCAGGCCCTATCCCGATGGATGCCTATGACTTGACGATGGATCAGGATGCCGTAGGGATTGCTTACAGCGTAGAGTTCTAATAGAAAAGAATCGGTAGGAGGAGTTGAAAAGCGGGGCTAAGCCCCGCTTTTCTTTTTATGCCTTGAGACGAATAACCCAGAAAGCCCAAACCGGATTATTCACGATGGCCTACCTACCAGCCCTTTAAATAGGTAGGCCATTATCTCAAGGTTTTTTTAGCCCTATAAATGCATTCGGTAAACTTATATCAGTGGGTGTTCGTACATCCCAAACGTATGCGACGGCAAACGTACCCGCAACAGAGATTCTGCGGTTGTCAATGAAACCGCTCCGTGTGAAATGCCATCACTTGGCGAAATAATGTAGTCTGGCACGCCACACAAGGTGTCGCTGCTGGCATGAAACGCCCGATCAATGTCATCGCCTGCTTCAAACACTGTAAAGTAAGCGTTTTGGTAGCGCTCCGCTTGAATGCGTGCGTTGCGACAGGCTTCTGCGAAAGTCTTGTGTGTTGAATGATACGTGCCGTCAAGAAAAACCTTGAACATGTTGAAAACTCCTGTCTGCCATTCCTATTGCTATGCGAGAAGAATAGGGGAATTGCGTGCCTCGATATGTGACAGTAAACACACAATAGAAAAAACAATGATCAAATATTTTTTGTATATTTAGATTTTTATTTATGAGTTTTGGCGTTTTGCAGTGTAATCGCACCCAAAGAAAAAGCGGGGACATGCCCCGCTCGAAGATGCTTCGTGTATTCAGCAGGTAGCCCCATCTGCTGAAAACACAAAGACTGTTTAACGAACAACCTACTGTTCGTTTAGCCCTATTTTTTATTGAGTTGTGTTTAAAAACCCTTGGAGATTCCCATTGAATGGCGTGCGGCGGCGGCAACTAAATTACCAATTCCAGCGCTACGCTGCTCTTCACGGTGCTCAGTGATAGCACGTGCGTGAGGCGTGATAATGTAAGCAGGTACACCCTTCATCATGGCTTTTTCAGTATCCAGCCCCGGTTTGGTGCTTTTACCTTCTGCAAACACCGTGACGTAGGCTTGCTGATCGAGAATAGCTTGCGTCCGTGCATAGCGACAAGCATTGCTGAGTGTCTCGTGTGCGGAGTCAAAACTCCCGTTAATATAGACTTTAAACATCGTGTTAGCTCCCGTCGTGTCGTTTCCTATGGGTGCAGAATAGGCAAAAAACCACGTTCAGACTGTGATAGCGAACACACTTTTTCTTTTTTTGATCAAAAGCTTTTTTATTGTGTATTTCTTTGGTTTATTGATAACAGATTAACTTATTTAATAATTAAATTTTATGATGCGGTGTTCAATGATGCAAAATGTTTCAGTTGGGTAAAATGCTGCAATGCCGCATCACTCCTCACTTTGTCGGTTGCTTATGGTAAGATTGTCGACAATCTTCTCAAAAATAGGTTAGGCACTGCTAGAAATGATTGCCCTTCCCATTTTATTATCGGTGTTTTCTTATCTTTAGCTCTTTGAAGGTGAATATGGTTGCGAAGAATGTAAACGTGGTGCTGGTAGGCGCAGGCACAATGAGTGCTACCTTGGGCGTGTTGCTGAAACAGCTAAACCCATTGTTGACAATCAGCATCATTGAGCGTCTGGATGATGTGGCGATGGAAAGCACCAGCGGCTGGAATAATGCCGGTACGGGTCACGCAGCCTACTGCGAATTGAATTACACCCCGGAACAGGCCGATGGCTCGGTAGATGCCAGCAAAGCGTTTGCAATCAATGAGTCATTTGAGCGCACCCTGCAATTTTGGTCGTATTTGGTGCAGCAAGAAGCCTTGCCAGAGCCGCCATCCTTCATTAATCCGACCCCGCACTTGAGCTTTGTGTGGGGTGAAAAAAATGTTGCGTTTTTGCGCAAGCGCTTTGAGTTGCTGCGCCAACACCCGATGTTTGCGAGCATGGAATACAGCGAAGATCCGGCTGTCTTGAAAGTTTGGATGCCACTGGTGATGAATGGGCGCGATCCCAACCAGCGCGTCGCCGGAACACGGGTGCTGCACGGTTCGGATGTGAATTTCGGCTCGTTGACGCGCAGCATGATCGGCTATTTGCAGAACTTTGATAACGTTGATGTTCTTGTCAAGCACGAGGTGAAAAGCCTGCGCAAACAAGCCGATGGCAAATGGCGCATTGTGACCCAAGAAACCGATAGCATTTTAGACACGCTGACCCTGACGGCAGATTTTGTGTTTTTAGGCGCTGGCGGTGGTGCTTTGCCATTGTTGCAAAAATCCGGCATTGAAGAGGGCAAGGGCTACGGCGGTTTCCCCGTTAGTGGTCAATGGTTAGTCTGTAAAAAACCGGAAATTGTGAGTCAACATTTTGCCAAGGTTTATGGCAAAGCGTCGATTGGTGCGCCGCCAATGTCAGTGCCGCATTTGGATACGCGCATTATTGATGGCGAAAAAGCGTTGTTGTTTGGGCCGTTTGCCGGTTTCACCACCAAATTCCTCAAAGAAGGTTCGGTATTGGATTTGGTCGAGTCGATCAAGCCGAACAATTTATTGCCAATGGCAAAGGTGGGTTTGAGCAGTTTTGACCTGATTCGCTACTTGGTGTCGGAAGTGATGCAGAATCATGATTCACGCATGGACGCTTTGCGCGAATATTATCCCGAAGCGCGTGATGAAGACTGGACATTGGCGAGTGCCGGGCAACGGGTGCAAATCATTAAAAAAGACCCGGTGAAAGGCGGCAAGTTGGAGTTCGGTACCGAAGTTATCACTGCCGCCGATGGTTCACTGGCGGGGTTGCTGGGTGCGTCTCCCGGTGCGTCGGTCACGGTGACGGCAATGTTGCAAGTGTTGGAGAAATGTTTTGCCACTGAAATGGCGTCTGCCGAGTGGAAAACCAAGCTGAAGGCGATGATTCCCTCTTATGGCGAGTCGTTGGTGAATAACACCGCTTTGCTCCAAGAAGTGCGTGCATTCACATTGTCGACACTTGGATTAACTAAGACAGATGTCAAGCATTGATTCCAGCAATGGTAAGGATTGAATTAATTTTATTGTCGACACATTGTAGGTTTATTACTATCTGCGAACCGACTATTTCCAATAGTTGTCCGACATTGCATAAAACAACAAGATTTGCCCTCTAAGGAGCCGCTGGTAGATTGCCGACATTTTACCAGTTTCGTTTACTTTTATTGATTCTAAGGAACACTACATGACTATGACTCGTGAAGCACAGATTGCAGCTCTGGAAAAAGACTGGGCAGAAAACCCACGTTGGGCAAGCGTTAAGCGCACTTACAGTGCGGCTGACGTAGTACGCTTGCGCGGTTCTTTGCAAGTTGATCACACGCTGGCAAAGCGTGGTGCTGCCAAGCTGTGGGATCTGGTGAACGGCGGCGCGAAAAAAGGCTACGTGAATGCTTTCGGTGCGATCAGTGCGGGTCAAGCGATGCAACAAGCCAAAGCAGGTCTGGAAGCAGTTTACCTGTCCGGCTGGCAAGTTGCGGCTGACGGCAACACCTCAGAAACCATGTACCCTGACCAATCGCTGTACGCATACGATTCCGTACCAACCATGGTGCGTCGTATCAACAATACCTTCAAGCGTGCGGACGAAATCCAATGGGGTCGTGGTATCAGCCCAACTGACGAAGGCGGTATCGACTACTTCCTGCCTATCGTTGCTGACGCAGAAGCCGGTTTCGGCGGCGTTTTGAACGCATTTGAACTGATGAAGAACATGATCACCGCAGGCGCGGCTGGCGTTCACTTTGAAGACCAATTGGCTGCTGTTAAGAAATGCGGTCACATGGGCGGCAAAGTATTAGTGCCAACCTCCGAAGCGGTTGAGAAGCTGGTTTCTGCACGTTTCGCGGCTGACGTAATGGGCGTTCCTACCGTTATCTTGGCGCGTACTGACGCAGAAGCGGCTAACTTGATCACGTCTGACCATGACGCTAACGACAAGCCGTTCCTGACGGGCGAGCGCACTGCTGAAGGTTTCTACCGCGTTAAGAACGGTTTGGAACAGTCCATCAGCCGTGGCGTGGCTTACGCGCCTTACGCTGACATGGTGTGGTGTGAAACTGGCAAGCCTGACCTTGGCTTTGCGCGTGAATTCGCACAAGCAGTACAAGCCGCTTGCCCCGGTCAGTTGCTGTCTTACAACTGCTCACCGTCGTTCAACTGGAAGAAAAACCTGTCTGACACGCAAATCGCTTCTTTCCAAGAAGATTTGGCAGCAATGGGTTACAAATACCAGTTCATCACCTTGGCGGGTATCCACGTCAACTGGTACAACAGCTTCCAGTTTGCACACGCTTACGCACGCGGCGAAGGCATGAAGCACTACGTCAACATGGTTCAAGAACCTGAATTTGCGGCACGTGACAAAGGTTACACTTTCGTTTCTCACCAGCAAGAAGTGGGCGTTGGCTACTTCGATGACGTTACTACCGTCATCCAAGGTGGTTCTTCATCCGTAACAGCGTTGACTGGCTCTACTGAAGAAGAGCAATTCCATTAATCTGAAAGACCCTCACCCCAACCCCTCTCCCAAAGGTAGAGGGGCTTAAGATAATCTCTCCCTCTTGCTTCCCCTCTACCTCTGGGAGAGGGGGCTGGGGGGTGAGGGATTTCCCATCTTAAGAGACTCTCCCATGACATTCAAAACAGCCGACCTGCTGGACGACAACGAAGACAAGCCACTGCAAGTGGTACAGCCGGGTTTCAACAACTACGGTGGTCGCAGCAAATTCTCTGGCGAAATCGTCACCATCAAGATTTACGAAGACAATTCATTGGTACGGGAACTGGTTGCCGAAGATGGCAAGGGCAAAGTGCTGGTGATTGACGGCGGCGGTTCTACCCGTTGCGCACTGCTGGGTGATATGCTCGCTGAAAAAGCGGTGAAAAATGGCTGGAACGGTATCGTGGTTTTCGGTTTGATCCGCGATTCCGTGGACATTGGGCAGATGGACATTGGTGTAAAAGCCCTCGGCACTTTGCCGCTGAAAAGCGTCAAGCGTGGTGTCGGTTTGCGTAACGAAGTGGTGCGTTTCCATGATGTGACGTTCACACCGGGTCAATACCTGTATTCGGATGAGGACGGGATGATCGTGTCTCCCGTCCCTTTGCTCGGCGAATAGGTGGAATAAACTACTTATCCAATTGGAAATCCAGTTCGTTACTGTCCTTCTTGGCTGGCTCTGGTGGTTTTGCCGGAGCTTGCCCATCCAGATTAAATTGTAATTCATTACTGCCTGAACTTGCCGCCGGTTTGCTGCTGCTTTCCATCTGGAAGTTGATTTCCTGACCCTTTGGCGCGGGTGCGTGACCCTTATCCAGCAAGGTTGTCACCAATCCCGGTGAGAACATCACGATCAACGTCATGATCATTTGCAGCCCCACCCACGGCAATGCGCCCCAGTAAATATCGCTGCTTTTCACCTCTTTCGGCGCAACCCCGCGCAAATAGAACAGCGCAAACCCAAATGGCGGGTGCATGAACGAGGTTTGAATATTCACGCTCAAGGTAATCCCGAACCAGATCAACGCGCCGGTTGCTGCGGCTTGTTCATTGCCGCCAAAACTTGCCAGCAATACGGGGGTGAGAATCTTCTGAGCAACAGGTGCAAGCAACGGCACGAGAATGAACACAATCTCGAAAAAGTCTAGGAAGAACGCGAGAAAGAAAATGAATAGGTTGACGATCAGCATGAAACTGACCCAGCCACCGGGTAAATCCGAGAACAGGCTTTCCACCCAATGCCCGCCATCTACGCCCTGGAACACCACTGAAAACGTTGTCGCGCCGATCAGGATGAAGATGACCATTGACGTGATACGTGCGGTATTTTTGTAGGCTTGCTTGATTAAGCTCCACCATTCTGCCGTGCCGCCCAATTGTTTACGTCGCAGGTAGGCCAGAAAGACCGCACCCATCGCGCCCATTGCACCGGATTCGGTCGGCGTGGCAATGCCCAGCATGATCGTACCTAACACCAAGAAAATCAGCACA